>NZ_LT837803.1:2703304-3017194 GCF_900174485.1 Sterolibacterium denitrificans
AAAGCCTGGCCGGCCATTACGCCTTCGACATCGACCGGCCTTTCGAGGAGCTGACGGAAGACATCCGCCAGATCATCCTGCACGGCTCGGGCAAGACGCCGATCCGCTTCCACTATCTCAACGAAAAGGGCAAGCGCGTCGAACGCAGCCACGCCTTCGAAGGCATCCTGCAGAACTTCGAGCGCCGCTATCACGAAACCGATTCGCCCGCCGTGCGCGAAGAACTGGCGAAATACCTCAACAGCAAGCCCTGTCCCGAGTGCGCCGGCACCCGCTTGCGCCGTGAAGCGCGCCATGTGTATATCGGCGGCCGCAACCTGCCGGAACTCTCCGCCTGGTCGCTGGCGCAGACCCAGGGATTTCTCGAACGCCTGCAACTGAGCGGCCAGCGCGCCCAGGTGGCGGAAAAAATCGTCAAGGAAATCGCCAGCCGGCTGGGCTTTCTGATCAACGTCGGCCTCGATTACCTCTCGCTCGACCGCTCGGCCGAAACGCTGTCCGGCGGCGAAGCGCAGCGCATCCGCCTGGCTTCGCAGATCGGCTCTGGGCTGACCGGCGTCATGTACGTACTCGACGAGCCGTCGATCGGCCTGCACCAGCGCGACAACACGCGCCTGCTCGACACGCTGGTCAACCTGCGCGACATGGGCAACACGGTGATCGTCGTCGAGCACGACCAGGAAGCCATCGAGGCGGCCGATCACGTCGTCGACATGGGGCCGGGCGCAGGCGTGCATGGCGGCCAGGTGGTCGCCAGCGGCACGCCCGCGGCAGTGGCGGCGCACCCGGATTCGCTGACCGGCGCGTATCTTTCCGGCCGCCGCCGGATTGCCGTGCCGACACGCCGCACGCCGCGCAATCCGGAACGCCTGCTGCACATCCACGGCGCCACGGGCAACAACCTGCAGGCGGTCGATCTGGAACTGCCGCTGGGGCTGTTCACCTGCATCACCGGCGTGTCCGGCTCGGGCAAATCGACGCTCATCAACGACACCCTGTACGCCGCCGCCGCCCGCCATCTGTACGGCTCGGTACTGGAGCCGGCAGCGCACCGCGAAATCCGCGGCCTGGAGTTTTTCGACAAGGTGATCAACGTCGACCAGTCGCCGATCGGCCGCACGCCGCGCTCGAATCCCGCCACCTATACCGGCGTGCTCACTCCCATCCGCGAACTGTTCGCCGGCGTGCCGCAAGCCAGGGAACGCGGCTATGGGCCGGGCCGCTTCAGCTTCAACGTCAAGGGCGGGCGCTGCGAAGCCTGCCAGGGCGATGGCCTGATCAAGGTGGAAATGCATTTCCTGCCCGACATCTTCGTCCCCTGCGACATCTGCCACGGCAAGCGCTACAACCGCGAGACGCTGGAAATCCGCTACAAGGGCCAGACCATCCACGACATCCTCGGCATGACCGTCGAGCAGGCGCGCGAGTTCTTCGACGCCGTGCCGGCGGTGGCAAAGAAACTGCAGACGCTGATGGATGTCGGCCTGTCCTACATCACCCTGGGGCAGAGCGCGACCACGCTGTCCGGCGGCGAAGCCCAGCGCGTCAAGCTGGCGCTGGAACTCTCCAAGCGCGACACCGGCCGCACGCTCTACATCCTCGACGAACCCACCACGGGACTGCATTTCGCCGACATCGAAATGCTGCTCGAAGTGCTGCACCGCCTGCGCGACCACGGCAATACCATCGTCGTCATCGAACACAATCTGGACGTCATCAAGACCGCCGACTGGGTGATCGACCTCGGCCCCGAAGGCGGCGCCGGCGGCGGCCGCATCATCGCGGCCGGCACGCCGGAAGAAGTGGCCGCAGCACCCGGCAGCCATACCGGCCACTACCTGTCCAGGCTGCTGGCGCCGGCCGCATCGAACGCCCCGGCCGTCCCCGCGCGCGCCCGGCGAGCGCGCAAACCTGCCTGAAATGGGCGGGATGCAATGGAACGGGAATGGAACGAGTTCACAAAACCGGCTTAGATGTATAGAATTTACCGCTTTACCAACCCCTACAGGAACCATCATGGCCTGCAACCATACCGATCCCTCCGCCCTCTATCCTTTCGACGCCCGCGGCATCGCCAAGCGCTTTCGCCATGCCGCCATCTTCGGCGCCCTCGACGCCCTGATGCCGGGTGAAACGATGCGCTTCTGCAACGACCACGATCCCATTCCGCTGCTCAACCAGCTCAACCAGCGCTATGGCGCGCAGGTCGAAATCCTCTATCAGCAGCGCGTCCCCGGCGAAATCGTCATCGACTTCATCAAGAAGTAAGCAGCGACGCCATATGCCGTCACTGCATCATTGATCCTCCTCCGCCAGCCCGTGCTGCCGCTGCTCGCCATCAACGCCATATTGATGATGGCGGCTGCCGCCGGGCTGGCGATTTTTTTCGCGTATCCGCATCCATCTCTGGCCTGGCCGCCCCAGGCGACCAGCCACATCGCCCTGGCGCTGGGCATCCTGCCATTGATTCTGGCCGCGATGAGCTATTTCATTCCGGTGCTTACCCGCAGCGGCGCCGCTGCGCCGCGCTGGCTGCCGATGCTGCCGCTGGCCAGCTGGCTGGGCGGCCTAATCCTGATCCTGGGCTTCAGCGGCCCGCTGGATCTGCATCCCGCCAGTCACCTGGCCTTTCTCCTGGCGGCCTCTGCCGCGCTGGCCCTGTTGTTGTGGAGCTGGCGCCGCGGCCAAAAGACCGTCGGCCGGCCGCATCCGGGACTCAACTGGTATCTCGCCGCCCTCGTCTGCCTGCTCCTGGCCTTGCTGGCCGCGCCCTTGATGTCCGTCTGGCCGGCCCAGCGCGCGGCGCTGCGTTTGTTTCACCTGCACCTCAACCTGCTCGGCTTCGTCGGTCTGACGGCCCTGGGCACGCTCCAGGTGCTGCTGCCCACCGCCGCCGGGCGTCCCGATCCACTCGCCGCGCAACGCCTGCACAAGGATCTGCTGCCAACGACCGGCGGCGCGCTGCTGATCGCCCTGGGCGCGGCCTGGGCGCTGCCACTGGCCCTCATCGGCTGCCTGCTCTATCTCATCGCGCCGCTGCGCATGCTGCGTGACTGGCTGCGCAATTGCCGCGAGCTGCTGCTTGCCCGGCACGGCGCGGCACCCGCGCTGGCCTTGTCTGCCATTGGCCTGCTGGCAGCGCTGCTGCTGGGGCTGGCCCATGCCACCGGACTGATTGTCGGCAGGCCGGCGATCGCCGCTTTCATCCTCGGTTTTCTGTTGCCGCTGGTCAGCGCGGCAGCCAGCCAATTGCTGCCGGTCTGGCTGCGTCCCGGCCCACAGCGCGCATGGCATGCGCAGATGCGTCAGGCGCTGGGCTGGCTGGCCGGCCCACGCACCTTGCTGATGGTGACGGGCGGCATGGCCATCGCGCTGGAATGGTCAACCGGGCCATGGCTGTTGCTGGCCGGCCTGCTCCTGCTGCTGCTCGCCGCCCTGCGTGCCTGGCAACAGAGCAAACACGCAGCCACCTGATGCGCCGAGGCCGGACCGCCGGCGGCCGTCATGCTAACATCGACGGCTTTCCCTGCCGCTCACTGCCACTCCCGCAATCTTCACGCTCTCACAGTCTCACACTCTCCGCGCCATGCAAGCCGATCGCAGCCAAGAACTCCAGCAGCTCCTCAACCAGCGCATCCTGATCCTCGACGGCGCGATGGGCACCATGATCCAGCGCCACACCCTCGGCGAGGCCGACTTCCGTGGCGAGCGCTTCCAGGCGCATGGCAAGGATCTCAAAGGCAACAACGATTTGCTGGTACTCACCCGTCCCGCATTGATCCAGGGCATCCACGAGGAATACCTGGCGGCCGGCGCCGACATCATCGAAACCAACAGCTTCAACTCGACGGCCATTTCGCAGGCCGACTACGGGCTGGAAGAGCTGGTTGCCGAACTCAACCGCAGCGCCGCCCGACTGGCCCGCGCGGCCTGCGACAAATACGCCACGCCCGACAAGCCGCGCTTCGTCGCCGGCGTGCTCGGGCCGACTTCGCGCACCGCCTCGCTCTCGCCGGACGTCAATGATCCGGGCTTCCGCAACGTGGATTTCGATACGCTGGTCGCCGATTACCTCATCGCCGCGCAGGGTCTGGTCGAGGGCGGCGCGGATCTGCTGCTGATCGAAACCGTCTTCGACACGCTGAATGCCAAGGCCGCCATTTTCGCCATCGAACAGTTCTTCGAAACCGCCGGACGCCGCTGGCCGGTGATGATTTCCGGCACGATCACCGATGCCTCCGGCCGCACGCTCTCCGGCCAGACGGCGGAGGCGTTCTGGAATTCGCTGGCCCACATCCGCCCGCTGTCCTTCGGCCTCAACTGCGCGCTCGGGGCGAAGGAGCTGCGGCAGCATGTGGAAGAACTTTCCCGCGTCTGCGACTGCTTCGTCTCGGCGCATCCCAACGCCGGCCTGCCGAATGCCTTTGGCGGCTACGACGAAACGCCAGCGGAACTCGCCGGTGAAGTGGGCGACTGGGCGCGTCAGGGCTACATCAACATCATCGGCGGCTGCTGCGGTACCACGCCCGAACACATTGCCGCGATTGCCCAGGCCGTTGCCGCGACAAAACCGCGCGCAGTTCCGCAAATCGAAAAGAAGCTGCGCCTGTCGGGGCTGGAGCCGTTCAACGTCGGCAAGGACTCCCTGTTCGTCAACGTCGGCGAGCGCACCAACGTCACCGGCTCCAAGGCCTTCGCCCGCATGATCCTCGAAGGCCGCTTCGACGATGCGCTGGCCGTCGCCCGCCAGCAGGTGGAGAACGGCGCGCAGGTGATCGACATCAACATGGACGAAGCCATGCTCGACGGCAAGGCGGCCATGGATCGCTTTCTCAAGCTGATCGCCAGCGAGCCGGAAATCTCCCGCGTGCCGGTGATGATCGATTCCTCGAAATGGGAAGTGCTGGAAGCCGGTCTGAAGTGCATCCAGGGCAAGGGCATCGTCAACTCCATTTCCATGAAGGAAGGCGTGGCGAAGTTTCTCGCCGAAGCGAAGCTCGCCCGCCGCTATGGCGCCGCCGTCGTCGTCATGGCCTTCGACGAAACCGGCCAGGCCGACACCTTCGCGCGCAAGACCGAAATCTGCCGGCGTGCCTACGAACTGCTGGTGAGCAACGGCTTTCCGCCGGAAGACATCATCTTCGATCCCAACGTCTTCGCGATCGCCACCGGCATCGAGGAACACGCCAACTACGCCGTCGATTTCATCGAAGCGACCCGCTGGATCCGCCAGCACCTGCCGCACGCGCAGATATCCGGCGGCGTTTCCAACGTCTCCTTCTCCTTCCGCGGCAACGACCCGGTGCGCGAAGCGATCCACACCGTCTTCCTCTATCACGCGATCAAGGCCGGCATGACGATGGGCATCGTCAACGCCGGCATGCTGGGCGTCTATGACGATCTCGATCCAGCGCTGCGCGAGAAGGTCGAGGACGTCGTGCTGAACAGGCATCCGGGCGCCGGCGAAGCGCTGGTCGAATTCGCGCAGACGGTCAAGGAAGGCAAGAGCAGGGAAAGCAGCAGCGGCCCGGATCTGAGCTGGCGCGCGCTGCCGGTGGAAGAACGCCTCTCGCACGCCCTGGTCAAGGGCATCACCGACTTCGTCGTCGCCGACACCGAGGAATGCCGCGCCGCGCTCACCGCCGCCGGCCGACCGCCGCTGGCAGTGATCGAAGGGCCGCTGATGAACGGCATGAACGTCGTCGGCGACCTATTCGGCGCCGGCAAGATGTTCCTGCCGCAGGTGGTGAAATCGGCGCGGGTGATGAAGCAGGCCGTGGCCCACCTGATTCCCTACATCGAGGAAGAAAAGCTGCGCTCCGGCGCCGCCTCGAAAGGCAAGATCGTCGTCGCCACCGTGAAGGGCGACGTGCACGACATCGGCAAGAACATCGTCGGCGTGGTGCTGGGCTGCAACGGCTACGACGTGGTCGACCTCGGCGTCATGGTGCCTTGCGACAAGATCCTCCACGCCGCGAAGGAACACGGCGCCCAGGCCATCGGCCTGTCCGGCCTGATCACGCCCTCGCTGGAGGAAATGGCCCATGTTGCCGCCGAAATGCAGCGCCAGGGCTTCGACCTGCCGCTGCTGATCGGCGGTGCCACCACCAGCCGCGCCCATACCGCCATCAAGATCGCGCCGAATTACAAATCCGCCGTCGTCTATGTGCCGGATGCCTCGCGCGCGGTCGGCGTCGTCACCAAGCTGTTCTCCAGCGAACAGGCCACCGGCTACCAGGCCGAAATCGCCGCCGACTACGCCAAGGTGCGCGCCCAGCATGCCAACAAGAAGGGCGTGCAACTCGTCAGCCTGGAAACCGCGCGCGCCAATGCGCTGCCTTTCTCCGGCACGCCGGTCCGGCCGCGGCAGACCGGCATCACCGTGCTGCAGGACATCGACCTGTCCCTGCTGGTCGATTATCTCGACTGGGGGCCCTTCTTCCAGACCTGGGATCTGGCGGGCCCGTATCCGAAGATACTCGACGACGAAGTGGTCGGCGAAGCGGCGCGCAACGTCTTCCGCGACGGTCGGGCGATGCTGGAAAAAATCATCGCCGAAAAATGGATCCGCGCCAACGCCGTCTTTGGCCTGTGGCCGGCGAACCGCTCGCCGAACGCCCCGGACGACGTGGAGCTATACACCGACGATAGCCGCACCCAGGTGCTCGCCGTCGCCCATCACCTGCGCCAGCAGCACGAACGGCCCAGCGGCAAGCCGCACTATTGCCTGGCCGACTTCGTTGCTCCCAAAGGGACGCCCGACTGGAGCGGCGCCTTTGCCGTCACCGCCGGCATCGGCATCGAAAAGAAGCTCGCGGAGTTTGCCGCAGCGCATGACGATTACCACGCCATCATGCTGAAAGGACTGGCCGACCGGCTCGCCGAAGCCTGCGCCGAATGGCTGCACGCGCGCGTGCGCAAGGAATACTGGGGCTACGCCGCCGACGAACGACTGAACAATGAACAACTGATCCGTGAGGAATATCAGGGCATCCGTCCAGCGCCAGGCTATCCCGCCTGCCCGGATCACACCGAGAAAGGCACCATCTTCTCGCTGCTCGACGCGCCGAAGAATGCCGGCATGGAACTCACCGAAGCCTATGCCATGATGCCGGCGGCCGCCGTTTCCGGCTGGTACTTCGCCCATCCGGCCGCGCAGTATTTCGCCGTGCCGAAAATCGGCCGCGACCAACTGGAAGACTGGGCCAGGCGCAAGGGCATGGAATCGTCCGTCGCCGAGCGCTGGCTAGCGCCCATCCTGTAAGACGAAACTACACGCCCCAGACCACCGGCTGGACGTGGCGCTGCGAGCGTTCGAGCATTTCCAGCAGCGGCACGGCGCGCTGGGTCAGGCTGACGGGCTGCGCCATGGGATCGGGACGAGCCTCGGCAGCGGCACCAGCGCCCGGCGCCTCCGCCGCATCCAACGCGTCCAGCGCATCCATGGCCTCGGCAACCAGGCCGGCATGTTTGCCCTTGTCCTGCTCGATCGCCGCCCGCAGGCGCGCAATCGCGTCGGGCAACTGCTCGACGGTGACGATGCCCTGGGCCGCCACCTCCTTGCCCATGATTCGCATCAGTCGATGCGCCACTTCGCCGAACATGATCACGTCGGCCGTCGCCCGCGAACGGAATGTCACGATGCTCATGATGATCGCACTCCTCTCAAAGTCCTTCCCCAGCCAGCCAGTCACGGATGTGCTCGGCAACCCGCTGCCAGTCGCGTTCGAGCATCAGGCCATGGCCCAGGCCGGGGAAAATATGCGCATCCACGCCATAGGTCTTCGCCGTCATGCGCACCAGCGAAGGCGGAATCAGATGATCGCGTTCGGCACCCAGTACCTGCAGCGGCGTGCGCATGACGCGCGAGGGATGCGGCAGATTGAACAGGGTCATATCCCAGATCGCGCGATGCGACTCGCTCTGCGCCTTGCGCAGATAGCGCTGCAGATCGGCCGCGGCGACCGGCTGCGCGAACATGGCTTCGCGCAGGCCGTCCACCGCCAGACGGCCACCGCTCATCAAGCGGTTGAGATCGCCCAGCATGCCGGGCTTCTGGAACATCAGGCCGAACATCGAGGACATCAGGCCCTGCGGCGGCACCGAACACAGCAGCACGGCCGCCGGCGCCAGATGCCGCTCCAGATATTTCTGCACCACGAAACCGCCCATCGAATGGCCGATCAGCACCGGCGGCACCGGCAAGGCGCCGACCACTTCGACGACATCATCCACGTAATCGGCAATACCGAAGCTGTCCAGATGCTTGCGCCCGCGACTGCCGCCATGACCGGAAAGACTCAGCGCGTAGCTGAAATAACCCTGGGCGGCAAACCAGTCGAGGAAGTACTCCTCCCAGCACCAGGCGGCCGTATAGGCGCCGTGGATGAACAGCAGCGGCGTCTCGCGCACGGCAACGCCGGCCGCGGCCGGCGGCGTCCTGACGATCAACTCGAGGCTGGCGCTGCGCTCCTGGCTCATCGCGGCACCCTGCCGGCAACGGGATGGAAAAAATGAACGATCGTCGATCGGTACGGCAAACTCATTTGCGGACGGTTATGGTTATCATGGCGGATTTTCAACGCGCCATTTTAACCGCCCCTCCCATGCTCAAGTGGCTGATCGTCATCCTCATCGCCGTCCTCGTCCTTGGCCTGGTCATGCCGCGTCTGGCGGCCCGGCTGCCGCTCGGCCGCCTGCCCGGTGACGTACGATTGCGCTGGCGCGGCCAGGAATACAGCTTCCCGTTTGCCACCACCCTCCTGCTGTCGCTGCTACTCAGTCTGATTCTGCGCTTGCTGTAATTCGAGGGCGGCGACGGCCGCGACCCGTGCCTCGTGGAGGCGTTCGGGGATGCGCTCCACGCAATTTCCCACCGCGCATGCCTGGGCGATGGCGCCGGCATCCACGCCGCACATGGCGGCCATGGCGCTGCGCCACATGGCGGCCTGCGGGTAGGTCTTTTCCTCGAAACCCAGACGCCCGCGATAATCCGCCTCGCATGCCCCCAGCAACGCATCGAAGCGCTCCGGCCGGCGCAACACGTCGCAATGCTCCATGACCTTGACCATGGTTGCCGGCCGCAACTGTTCGGCGCGATGAATGTTGCCGTGATATTGCGCCACCAGTACCGCCAGTTCGCGGCATTCACCGGGCACGCGCAAGCGCGCGCACAAGAGTTTGAGCAGGCGCACGCTGGCTGCCTCATGGCCGGTATGGCGCGGCAGCACCTCAGCCGGCGTGACGCCCTTGCCCAGATCGTGCGTCAGCGCGGCAAAGCGCGCCGGCAGGGACAGGCGCAGGCGCGCGGCCATGTCGACCACCATCATGACATGCACGCCGGTATCGACCTCGGGATGGAAATCGGCACGCTGCGGCACGCCGAACAGCGCATCGACTTCGGGCAGCAGCCGCGCCAGCGCGCCGCATTCGCGCAGGGTGGCGAACATGCGCGAGGGCTGCCTTTCCATCAGTCCGCGGGCGATTTCATTCCAGACCCGCTCGGGCACCAGATGATCGACTTCCCCCGAATCGACCATGCCGCGCATCAACGCCAGCGTTTCCGGCGCCACCGCAAACTCCCCGTAGCGCGCGGCAAAACGCGCAATCCGCAGGATGCGCACGGGATCCTCGGCAAACGCCGGCGAGACGTGGCGCAACACCCTGGCCACGAGATCGGCACGGCCGCGATAGGGATCGATCAGCGTGCCGTCCTCGGCAACCGCCATGGCATTGATGGTCAGGTCGCGCCGCACCAGATCTTCTTCGATGGTGACTTCCGGCGCGGCATGAAAAACGAAGCCGCGATAACCCGGCGCGGTCTTCCGCTCGGTGCGCGCCAGGGCGTATTCCTCGCGGGTTTCGGGATGCAGGAAAACGGGAAAATCGCTGCCCACCGCCCGATAACCCAGCGCCAGCATCTGCTCCGGCGTAGCGCCCACGACCACGTGATCGCGATCACTCACGGGCAGGCCCAGCATTTCATCGCGCACTGCGCCACCGACGGTATAGATTTTCATCCGCCGATTATCAGCCGATCACGGCAGACCGGCAATTCCCCCTGCCGCCACGCCGCCGCGCGGCGCAACGACACCCAGACGCGCCTTCAACGACTGGGGTTGGTTTTCGAACAGCGCCGCGTAATACACCGCATTGCTCATCACCTTCTTGACGTAATCCCGCGTCTCGTCCAAGGGAATGGTTTCGGCATAGATGGCGCCTTCCAGCGGCTGTTCCGCGCGCCAGCGGCGCGCGCGGCTCGGCCCGGCGTTGTAGGCCGCCGAAGCAAGCACCGGATGATTGTCGAGATCATTCAGCACCATGCGCAGATAATTCGTCCCCAGCATGATGTTGGTATCCAGCATCGTCACTCGGGAGGGATGGTAATCCCCCATGCCGATCTTCTTCGCCACCCAGGCAGCGGTCTTCGGCATCAATTGCATCAGACCCTGGGCGCCGGCGCTGGAATTGGCACTCATCACGAAACGGCTTTCCTGGCGCATCAGGCCATACACCCAGCCGCTGTCGATCCCCACCTGACGCGCCTGCGAAAGCACATTGTCACGAAACGGCGCAAGATAGCGCAGCGCAAAATCATGCTGATCCTGCGTGCGTTCAGCCGCATAGATCGCCCGGTCGAAAACCTCGCTGCGCTGCGCCAGCTCGGCCGCCGCCAGCAACTGGCGATCATTCATGCCGCGCAACGCCCAGTTCCATTCACGCACGCCTTCGAAGCGCATGCCCAGTCGAAACAAGGCCAGCGCCCGCCGCACACCGGCATCGCTGCGCACGGCGGCCAGTTCCTCGGCAGTGGCGGCGCGGGCGCGCGGCGGCAGCGTGATGTTCCGGCCCAGCTCCTCATCGGCGAGATTGCCGTAGAAGTTCGGCTGGCCGGCAATCTTCAGGTACGCAGCGCGCGCTTCATCGAGACGCCCCTGCACCGCCAGCGCCCGGCCGCGCCAGTACATCCAGTCGGGCTGCGCGGCGAGCGGCGCCGGCATCTGCTCGATCGCCCGCAACACCATGGGCCAGTCATGAATCCGCAAGGCCGCCCGCACCTGCCAGGCCAGTTGTTCTTCCGAAAATTTGAGCCCCTTGTCCTGCCCGGCCAACGCATACCAGCTCAAGGCCTCGGGCAAGTGGCGGCGCGCACCTTGCCAGGCGATCTGCCCCCAGGCATAGGCGCGCTCGCTCAGGGAAAACTTGCCGAGCAATTTTTCCAGCCCCCCGGCAGCCTGCGTCGGCTCGATGCGCGCCAGGCGTTGCAGCGCAAACAACGCCATCTCGCGCCCCTGGCGGGTATCCGCAAAGTTGGCCGGCAATTTGGCGAGATACGCCTGCGGCTTCTCGCCGATCGTGCCGAGCACCCGGCTCGCCGGCATCTGTGGCCCCGGCAAATAGCTCGCCGTGCTGCGCGCCACGGTATAGCGCTGGTTTTCGAGCAGGCGCCGGATGCGTTCCCAGATGTCGTCGCCATTGATGGCGACGGTCTCCACCAACCGATCCATCACCGGCTTGCAGCTTTCCGGCAAATCCAGCACCTCGAACCAGAGCGGCCTTGCCTCATCGAGGACCTTGCCGGCATCGCGCTGCCCGGCCAGCCTGGCCTGCAGCGCATAGCAGCGCAGCTCGGTATCGGGTTGCCGGAGCCGGTCGTACTCGGCGAGGAAACCGGACCAGTCGGACTGTTTGCCGCGTTCCCTGAGCCAGTCGCCACGCAGCCGCTCGGCAAGATAGGTATTTTCCTGCCGCGCCAAAAAATCAGGGATGCCGCTGCTGTCCTTGTTGCCCAGCTGCTGCCGCAAATACCAGTAATCCACCCAGGGATCGAGCTCGTGCGACACGTTGCCAGCGTCGGCGCCAGTGTCGGGGGCAGCGACAGCGTATTTTCCAGCCGGAATCACCGTCACCGCCGCCACGCGCTCGCCGAGGCGAAAAGCCTCGCGCGCGGCAAGTATCCGCTCATCACCGGGCGCGGCATGCGCCAGGATGGGCAGCAACAGAATCAAGCAGTGCCGGAATTTCATGTTTATAGTCGCTCCTGACGAGTCCCAAGGATAGCACATGCCCGCCTCGAAACCCGCGCCAGAACTGGCATCCGGGCCGCCAAACGGTACGCAGGATACGCAACGCGATGCGCTGCGCCGCGCGCGCATCGCCGCCCGCGAAGCGTTGACGCCCGATGAGCATCGGCGCCTTTCGCAACGGATCGAAACCCATCTGGCCGCCTTGCTCGCCCGCCACCCACCGCGCATCCTCGGCTTCTGCTGGCCCTACCGCGCCGAGTTCGACTGCCGTCCGCTGATGATCCGCCTGCTTGCCGCAGACTGCACGCTGCGCGTCTGCCTGCCCGTCGTCCGCACGCCCGAACTGCCCATGGAATTCCGCGCCTGGACGCCGCACAGCGCCATGCAGACCGACCGCTACGGCATCCCCCATCCTGCCGCTGGCGAACCGCTCTCGCCCGACGTGCTGCTGATGCCGGTGAACGCCTTCGACGCGCAGGGCTACCGCCTCGGCTACGGCGCCGGCTACTTCGACCGCACGCTGGCCGCACTCGCGCCGCCACCCCTGAGCATCGGCATCGGCTTCGAACTCGCCCGCATCGCCAGCATCCACCCGGCAAGCCACGACATTCCGCTGGATGCCGTGGTGACCGAGGCGGGCGTCAGCGTCTTCTCGCCACGCATCCAGTCTCTCACCCGCCGAGAATGACGATGCGCGGCATGTACGCCTATTCCGGCGCCACGTCGCCGGCAGGCTAATCAAAATACCGCAATCACTAATCACCCGACATCGCCACGTCACCACGACCGCACTGCCCAAGAAATGAACCGATCAGCACAGCCAGAAAAACCATTCCTGAAACCCGATGACACCTTGATTCTCAAGGGCATGGCAATGACGTGGATCGTTCTGCACAACTACTTTCACTGGCTGCCTGGTCTTGGGATAGAAAACGAATTCTTCTTCAATGAAGCAAACTTCCTGGATTACATCGATGGCGTGCTCAAGGGATTCAAAAGCACCTTGATGTACAGTTTTGCTTATTTCGGCCATTTTGGCGTTCAGATATTCATCCTTCTGTCAGGCTACGGTCTGCATGCCGAAAGAAAAAACAAAGAGGGATTCAATTACCCCGTTTATTTCTTGGGAAAAGCACGAAAACTGGCCATCTTGCTCCTGATCGGGATGATCTTTGCTTTCCTCGTCAGGTATATCAGTACAGGCGAATGGGTCAGCGCCGCCTCATTCCTGCAACATCTGGTGCTCAGAATAACGTCCATTGCAAACTTCCAAAAGCAGACGGTTTTCGACGTTGCCGGCCCGTTTTGGTTCTTCGGCCTAATGATTCAGCTGTATCTGATATTTCCGGCCATCTACCAGGCGATGAAAAGAACATCGCCCGTATTCGACACCTGCATCATCATGGCCCTGTCGATCATCAATGCGCTTTTATACCCATGGCTCCATGCCCACGATGTCCCCATGATGGCACTATTCATTGGGCAGATGCCCGTTTTCATTTTTGGGATGGCCCTATCGAAGCACGGATTCAAGACGAATCGCCACCTCCTTATATCAAGCGTCATTCTGTTCATCCTCGGCCAAAGACATGAAGTGTTTTTCACATCCACGTTCATCGCACTTTCCTACATCCTGGTTCATTCATACGCCCTGACGAGAGACTGCTTCAAAAAACACTTGCCCTCATTCAATCTTGCCTTCGGCTATATCGGAAGCATATCCATGGCAATCTTCATCATAAACGGGCCATTGCGCACGCTACCTTTATTCAAGGATAGCCAGGGCGAAAAGCTGAACCCGGAAATGTTTCTGACATTTACCGCCATTCTGCTCATCCTTTCCGTCCCCATTGCCCATATCTACACTTATCTGAACAAACTCGCGGCAAGAAAAACCTGATTCACCTTGGCCTTGGCAGAGGAACAGCCGATGCTGCTGTGGCGACGATCGGCGCCATACCGATTCGCCAGCTGTCTTACTCCGAAATCAAGCACGCCACAAAACAACCTGAACATGACCACTCGCCCCTGGATACAAGGCCTGATTGCGTGCATCGCACTGCTTGCCGTGAATGCGCCCAACCTTACACTGGCCCTTTCTTCTCCAAACATTCAACAATCTTTCGCCACCGTCATTGCGCCGGCATTTCTGCTCTGCGTTGCACTCTATGTGCTGCTGCCGCGCTTCACGCCCTGGTTGCTGATTTTCCTGGCGCCGCTCGCCCTGCTGGAAACCCTCTACATCATGCGCTACGAGCGGCCGACGGACGAGCAGATATTTGCCATCATTCGCGAAAGCAATTTTCAGGAAGCCACCGCCTGGCTGGGACCTGCAGGGTTGTTACTACTGGCTTGCGCTCTGCTGTTGCTGCTGACCGCTCTGGGTCTGGTGTGGCGCTATCGCCGGACTTTTCCCGTGCTGCCCAGGCGCTGGCGCATCATTCTGCTGACAGCCGGCCTCTCCGCCCTGGGGCTGATTCATTTATCGTCCCTGGCCGATTTTCATGATCCGCTTGAGGAAAATACTGCGCAAGTCAATCCCGACCAGGCCCGCTCCGAACAGCTCAGTGCAGATTTGATCGGCGAGTTTCGGAAGCCGACATTGAACGACCTCTTTCCATGGGGAGTGCCTCTGCGCATCCAGCGTTATCTGACGCTACAGAAAGGTATGAACAATGCCAGAGAAACACTCGGCCAATTCCGCTTCGATGCGCAGCAATCCCCTAAAAACGCAAGTGACGACGAAATAGTTCTGCTGGTTATCGGTGAAACCGGACGGCCCGACCGCTGGCAACTCAATGGCTATGAACGTCCAACCAATCCTCGCCTGAAAAGCATGCCGGGCGTCGTCAGCCTCACCAACGCCACGACAGGTTGGGCATGGACCCGCATGTCGGTGCCGGTCATCATTTCGCGCAAGCCTTCCAGCCTGAAGCTTTCTTATTTTCCCGAACGATCGATCGTCGGCGCCTTCCGCGAAGCGGGCTTCTGGACGGCCTGGTATTCCACGCAGGGCGCCCTGGGCTTTCACGAATCGGCAGTGGCCTTGTACGCCGGCGAGGCCGAGGATGTGCGATTCATCAATCCGGCGGGCTATCGCAGCCCGGGAGCCTACGATACGGATTTGCTGACGACGCTGGATACGGCACTCGCCCGCCCAGAGCGCAAGAAGTTCATCGTCCTGCATACGCTGGGCAGCCATTTCAATTATGCGCACCGCGTCCCGCCCGAGTTCGAGGTTTTCAAACCATCCTTACGAGGAGAGCAACGCCCGGATTTGCATGATCGCAACCAAAAGGAGCTGCTCAACAACAGCTACGACAACTCCATCCGCTATACCGACCACGTCCTCGCAGAAATCGTCCAGCGCTTGAATGCATCCGGCAAGGTGGCTTCCCTGCTCTACATTGCCGATCATGGCGAGAATCTGTTCGACGGCGATTGCGACAAAAGCGGCCACGGACACAATACCGAATACGACTATCGCGTGGCCGCCCTGTGGTGGAACGGCAGCGAATTCTCTCAGCGCCACCCCGAAAAAGTCGCCGCAATCACGGCTCATCGGGACAGCCCGTGGTCGACGGAAAATGTTTTCGACACCTTGCTGGACGCTGCGGACATCAGTCTTCCGCCGCAGTCGTACGGCACGAAAAGCCTCCTGCAGAAAGACTTCAGCATCCAGCCCCGATGGATACAATCCGGTATGTTTTTCGATGAAGCCTTGCGTGAAGGCAACTGCCACGTGCTCGCTCATCCAGCCGCAAAGAAATCGCGGGACAAACGCTAGCCGACCTTGCCAGCCGAAGTTTCGGCTGGCCGAAATACATCACGCATGCCATGACCATGGGCACTGCCCAATAAAAAGCCGGCGCCTTTTGAGCGCCGGCCATCTTGCCCAGTTCTGTCCGCTGTAACGGACGAGCCCGGGTGCTGCTAGAACTGTTCCGATTCGGTCGAGCCGTGCAGTGCGGTCACCGAGGAAGCGCCGCCCTGGATCACCGTGGTAACGTCGTCGAAGTAGCCGGTGCCGACTTCCTGCTGGTGCGAGACGAAGGTATAGCCACGGTCGCGCGCCGCGAACTCCGGCTCCTGCACCTTCTCGACATAAGCCGACATGCCGCGCTGGGCGTAGTCCTGGGCGAGGTCGAACATGTTGAACCACATCGAATGAATACCGGCCAGGGTGATGAATTGGTACTTGTAGCCCATCGCGCCCAGTTCGCGCTGAAACTTGGCGATGGTCGCGTCGTCGAGGTTCTTCTTCCAGTTGAACGACGGCGAGCAATTGTAGGCCAGCAGCTTGCCGGGATACCTGGCGCGCACGGCCTCGGCGAACTTGCGGGCGAACTCCAGATCCGGCGTGCCGGTCTCACACCACACCATGTCGGCATACGGCGCATAGGCCAGACCACGGCTGATCGCCTGCTCCAGACCTTTCTTCGTTTTGTAGAAACCTTCCGGCGTGCGCTCGCCGGTGACGAAGGGCTGGTCGTTGGCATCGACGTCGGAGGTCAGCAAGTCTGCTGCCTCGGCATCGGTACGCGCCAGAATCACCGTCGGCACGCCCATCACGTCGGCAGCCAGACGCGCGGAAACCAGCTTCTGCACGGCTTCCTGCGTCGGCACCAGCACCTTGCCGCCCATGTGGCCGCACTTCTTGACGGAAGCGAGCTGATCCTCGAAATGCACGCCACCGGCGCCGGCGCGGATCATCGCCTTCATCAGCTCGAAAGCGTTCAACACGCCGCCGAAACCGGCCTCGGCGTCGGCAACGATGGGCGCGAAATAGTCGATGTAGCCGGCGTCATTCGGATCGATATTCTTCGCCCACTGGATTTCATCGGCGCGCTTGAAGGCATTGTTGATACGCTCGACGACCTTGGGTACCGAATCCACCGGATACAGCGACTGGTCCGGATACATCGCAGCGTAGCCGTTATTGTCGGCAGCCACCTGCCAACCGGACAGATAGATGGCCTTGATGCCGGCCTTGACCTGCTGCATCGCCTGGCCGCCGGTCAGGGCGCCGAGACAGTTGACGTAGGGTTCATTGTTGACCAGGTTCCACAGCTTCTCGGCGCCGTTGCGCGCCAGGGTCTGCTCGGTCACCAGCGAGCCGCGCAGGCGCACGACGTCTTCGGCGCTGTACGGACGCTTGATGCCGGCCCAGCGCGGATTCTCGGCCCAGTCCTTCTTCAGTTCGGCGATTTGTTGTTCACGGGTTTTCATGATGTTCAGTCCTTGATTCCAATTGGTCAGAGTCAGAATTTTGAGTGGCTTGATTTGTGGCATCGCCGACGCACCTTGGGAGCGCGCAGGGGCGATGTCCATCCACGAGGCAGCCAGAGATCGAGTCTGACGAACCGGCAAGGCGGCAAGGGTTGCGCCGCCTTCTACGGACTCAAGGGCACGGGTGGTCGCCGTCGAGTTCGTGCAGGATCAAAGTATAGGTTAACTTGCTGCAGAGCACCAAATAAAACCATCGTTTGAAACAATTTATTTATTCAAGCAATTTCAAAAAGATATTTTTCTTGTTTTGTATAACGAAACATACTTCTCATACATGAAATCTAAACTATGCTGCGCCGCATCAGGCAGATACCGAGGCTGTTTCAGGCAAGCGCCGTCTGGCTGACGATCACTCCGTCTGCGTCGGCATAGAGAAAATGCCCCGGCACGAAGCTGACGCCGCCGAAAGTCACGGCGAGGTCGGCCTCGCCGACATTTCGCTTGATACTCTTCAGCGGATGCGTGGCCAGCGCAAACACACCCAGCGCCATGCTGCCGATGGCGCGCGAATCGCGGATGCAGCCATACACTACGATGCCCGCCCAGCCATTCTTCACCGCCAGTTCGGCCAGTTGATCGCCCACCAGGGCGCAGCGCAGCGAGCCGCCGCCATCGATCACCAGCACGCGGCCATTGCCCGGCTGTGACAGCGCCGTGCGCACCAGCGAGTTGTCCTCGAACACTTTCAGCGTGCTGATCGGCCCGCCGAAGACGGCCCGGCCGCCGTAGGAGCGGAACATCGGCGCGACGACATGCAGCGTGCCGGCATTGAGGCCGGCTTCGTTGGCATCGAGCAAATCGGCCGTGGCAAACGGTATTTCCAGCGACATTTGAACTTCTCCCAACCAAAATTTGCAGCATAAACCATGAGCCAGGAAGACCCCACAGCAAGCACAAACGCGAATCATTCTTATTTGCTAAAATACGATGATCTCGCGGTGTGCTGATTTTCTGTTTTTCCCCGCTCAGCTCAGCTCACCCCATTCACCGCTTCACTCATTGCCTGCGGAGTCGTCATGTCATCCACGTTCGTTCCACCCCATGCTTCCCGACTTGCCCCTCTGGCTGCTGCGATTGCCGCGCTTTGCGGCAGCGCGCTGGCGCATGCCGAAGCCGAAACCACGCTGGCCCCGGTCAGCGTGACGGCCAAGGGCTATGAAGCCGATACCCTGTCCACGCCGTCCTCGGTCTTCGTTGCCGACGGCGACGAACTGCGCAAGAACGGCGCCGGCAACCTCGGCGAGGCGCTGCGCGGCGAGCCGGGCTTCGCCGTCAACAGCGACAGCGCGCAGGGCATGAATCCGGTGATCCGCGGCCTGAAGAAGGAAAGCATCGTGCTGCTGGTCGACGGCATGCGCTTCAACTCGGCGCAGCCGGCCGGCGCCATCGCCTCGTTCATGTCGTTCGGGCTGGCCGAGCGCGTCGAGGCGGTGAAGGGAGCGGCCTCGGTGCTCTACGGCACCGGCGCGCTCGGCGGCGCGATCAACGTGCTGACGCCGCAAGCGCGCTTCGAGCCGGGCGTGAAACTCTCGGCCGGCGCCAGCTACGACAGCGCCAGCAAGGGCCTGCGCGGCACCGGCGTGGGCAATTTCTCCTCGGGCGACCACGCATTGATGCTCGGCGCCTCGCTCGCGCGCATCGACGACTACGAAGCGCCGGACGGCCGCGTCAACCGCACCGGCTACGATTCCGACAGCTTCATCGGCCAGTACCGCTTCCGCATCGACGGCCAGCAGCAATTACGCCTGTCGCTGCAGACGCACCAGGACGAGGACATCTGGTATCC
Source organism: Sterolibacterium denitrificans (assembly GCF_900174485.1). Taxonomy (NCBI): domain Bacteria; kingdom Pseudomonadati; phylum Pseudomonadota; class Betaproteobacteria; order Nitrosomonadales; family Sterolibacteriaceae; genus Sterolibacterium; species Sterolibacterium denitrificans. The sequence goes on from NZ_LT837803.1 coordinate 2,722,406, forward strand.
GGGCTCGACCAAGCCCTTCACCCACCCCAATCCCGGCGTCGCCACCGCCGTCGGCAGCACCACCGTGCACTCGCCGAAGCAGGAGCGCACGCTGGCCGAGGCCGGCTACAGCTACAAGGGCACGGGCGAGTCGCCGTTCAACTTCGACGTCCGCGTCTGGCGGCAGGAAATGGAGCGCACCATCTACGCCTGGTCGCCCAACCTGAACCGCGACATCACCACGACCCACGTCAACTTCAGCACCGACGGCTTCGACGCCCGCGCCGACTGGCTGGTGCATCCGCAGCATCTGCTCTCCTTCGGCGTGAACCTGTGGGACATGGACGCCTCGCCGAACCGCCTGAACGCCAACCCGCCGAACAGTACCAACTACGTGCGCACCGATCCCTTCACCAACGGCCGCATCCGCGCCGCCGGCTTCTACGTGCAGGACGACATGCGCTTCGGCAAGCTGAGCCTGCTTGCCGCCGGCCGCTATGACAAGGTCAAGGGCCGCGCCGATTCGGTGGCGAACTCGGCCAACCCAACCGGCACTCGCGTCACCACCGGACTCGACCGCAGCGACGGCGCCTTCTCCGGCAGCCTCGGCGCCAGCTATGAACTCGCTCCGCTGCTGCGCCCTTACGCCAACCTGTCGCGCGGTTTCCGCGCCGGCGAGATGCGCGAACGCTACGAATCCTCACCGCGCGGCGACGGCTATTTCTACGTCGGCAACCCGCAGGTGAAGCCGGAAATCTCGACGCAGTTCGAAGTCGGCATCAAGGGCCAGGACGAAACCCTGGTCTGGTCGGCAGCCCTCTACCGCAACCGCATCAAGGACTACATGAGCGGCCTGGACATCTCCGGCACGGGCACCGCCACCACGCTCTGCGGCCCCAATGCCGGCGCCTGCAAGCAGACGGTGAACATCAGCAAGGTGGTCATCGACGGCTTCGAGGCGCAGGGCAAGTGGCAGGTCTGGCAGGGACACTGGCTGAAGGCCGGCCTCTCCGTGCTGCGCGGCGACAACGAGGACCTGAACGAGCCGCTGTTCCAGATGCCCGCCGACGAACTCGCCCTCGGCTGGGAAGGCCATGTCGCGCCAGGCTGGACGGCCGACCTTACCGGCCGCTTCGTGCGCGAGCAGAACCGCGTGGCCACCGTCTTCACGCGCGGCACCGAGAACCGTACCGCGGGCTTCGTCACCGCCGACCTCGGCGCGACGTATCGCCTGAACAAGCAGCACAGCTTCCGCGTGGCGCTGAAGAACGCCTTCGACCGCGAGTATCATGAGCACCTCACCGAAGGCATCTCCGGCCAGGAAATCCACATGCCGGGCCGCAGCCTGGTGGTCTCGTGGAAAGGCGACTTCTGACATTGCCGATACCTGATACCCGATGAATGAACCCGCCCCGGCCAGTCGCCGGGGTTCAGGATTCGGCTCTCCGACCACCGACACCGACGAGGAATGCCGGATGACTGCTATCCACCACCGCCTGCGCCGGACGATCGGCGGTTGCCTGAGGGCCATCGCCCTCGCCGCTACCGTTTTCGCTGCCGCGCCCGCCATCGCCGGCAAGCTGCCGAAGCTCACGCTTTCCGGCCCCTTCGCCGCCGTTTCCTATCCGCTGATCCACATCGCCGAAAGCGGCGCCTTGAAGGACGTGGCCGAGACGGTCGAGTTCGTGTCGTGGAAAAATCCGGACCAGCTGCGCGTGCTGGCCATCGACGGCAAGAGCAAGGTCGACTTCATCGCCATGCCGACCAACGTCGCCGCCAATCTCTACAACCGCGGCGTGAAACTGCAACTGGTCAACGTCTCGACCTGGGGCGTGCTCTGGCTGGTCTCGCGCGACAAATCGCTGAAGACGCTCGCCGACTTCCAGGGCAAGGAAGTGCTGATGCCCTTCCGCGCCGACATGCCGGACATCGTCTTCCAAACGCTCGCCGAGAAGGCCGGACTCGATCCGAAAAAGAACTTCCGCCTGCGCTACGTCGGCAGCCCGCTCGACGCGATGCAGTTGCTCATCGCCCGCCGCGCCGACCACGCGCTGCTCTCCGAGCCGGCGGTGTCGATGGCGCTGCGCAAAACAAAATCCTTCCCGGTCAACCTCATCGCGCCGGATCTCTACCGCAGCGTCGACCTGCAGCAGGAATGGGGCCGGCTGATGCAGCGCGAAGCGCGCATCCCGCAGGCCGGCATCGCCGCCATGGGTCAGGCGCTCGCCAACCCGGCGCTGGTCGAACGCTTCCAGCGCGCCTACGCCGCCTCGCTCAAGTGGTGCGAGGACAAGCCGGACGAATGCGGCGCGATGGTCGCCAGACATATCGACATGCTGACGCCGGAAGCCGTCGCCGACTCGGTACGCGCCGACCGCACGGCTTTCGTCACTGCTGCCGATGCCCGTCCGGAACTGGAGTTTTTCTTCACCCAACTGCACGCGCGCCAACCGGCGCTGATCGGCGGCAAGCTGCCCGGCGATGCGTTCTACTGGCCGGGAAAGTGATAGGCTACGCGGCTCTTCACCCTGACCTCCGATGCCTGGCGCCTGACTCCGCAGGGGCCATTCCAAGCACTTCATGAAACTCCTGCGCGCCTGGTTCATCGGCATCCCCCGCTATTTGTGGAGCGGCTGGGGCGCCATCGCCAGCCTGTTCCTGCTGATGGCCCTGTGGGAAGGCACCAGCAGCCTCTACGGCGAACTGATCCTGCCCGATCCGCTGACCGTCTGGCACGCCTTTCAGACGCTGCTGGAAAACGGCCAGGCCGGCGCGGAACTGCTCATCACCGCGCGCCGCGCCCTGCTCGGCCTGGGCCTGGCAATCCTCGCCGGCAGCCTGCTCGGCATGCTGGCCGGCATCTCGCTGACGGCCTCCATGGTCTCGCGGCCACTGGTCACCGCCCTGCTCGGCACACCGCCGATCGCCTGGCTGGTGCTGGCCATGCTGTGGTTCGGCGCCAGCGACGGCACGCCGGTCTTCACCGTCTTCATCGCCTGTTTCCCGGTGATCTTCATCGGCGCCCTGCAGGGCACGCGCACCCTCGACGGCCAGTTGCGCGAAATGGCCACGGTCTTCCGCCTGCCGGCGCGCATGAAGCTCTTCGACCTCTACTTGCCGCACGTCATCTCCTACCTGTTTCCGGCCTGGATCACCGCCCTGGGCACTTCCTGGAAAGTCGTGGTGATGGCCGAACTGTTCGCCAGCGCCGATGGCGTCGGCGCAGCGCTGGCAGTGAGCCGCTCGCAACTGGACACCGCCACCACCCTGGCCTGGATCGCTGCCGTGGTACTGACCCTGCTGGCCATCGAATATCTGCTGCTCGAACCGATCAAGCGCGAGCTGGAGCGCTGGCGCCAACCGGATCGGCAAGCCGGCGCATGAACACCGCACCCAGCCTGACGCTCTCCGGCGTCTCCCATGCCTACGCCCCGCGCACGGTGCTGGAGGACATCGCGCTGGAACTACCGGCCGGACGCACCCTGGCCCTGGTCGGCCCGTCCGGCTGCGGCAAGACCACCCTGCTGCACCTGTGCGCGGGCCTGCTCACCCTGCAGGAAGGCCAGTTGAAAAACGGTTTCCTGCGGCCGGCCGTGATGTTCCAGCAGCCGCGCCTGCTGCCCTGGAAAACCACCCTCGACAACATCGCCCTGGGCCTCAAGGCCGGCGGCATGGACAAGCGCCAGCGCCAGACCCGCGCCAGCGCCATGGCCCGCGCCGTCGGACTGGACGCGCTGGCGCTGGAGCAGTTTCCCCATGAACTCTCCGGCGGCATGCAAAGCCGCGCCGCACTGGCTCGCGCGCTGGTGCTGAATCCGGACCTGCTGCTGATGGACGAGCCTTTTTCCGCCCTCGACATCGGCCTGAAAAGCCAGCTTCACCGCCTGCTGCTCGACCATCAGGCCGAATACGGCCTGGCCGTGCTGATGATTACCCACGACCTGATGGAAGCCGTGCGCCTGGCCGACACCCTGCTGGTGATGGCCAGCGAGCCTGGCCGCATCGTCCAGCGCATCGACATTCCCACGCCGCGCAGCCGCCGCAGCGAACTTGAAGTTCACCAGACCACCGCGCGTCTGCTGCAGGAGCCAGCCGTATGCGCCAGCTTCGGCCTAGCGCTTGCGCCGCCGCCTGACACTCCCGCAGCGGCAGCGGATGTCGCGGGCGTGGGCGGCAGCACCCTGGAAATCCATCCATGATTTCCCTGAAGACCGCCGACCATCCGCTCTGGCTATGCGGCTTCCGGCCTTTCTTCCTGGCCGCCGCGTTCAGCCTGATCCTGCTGATCCCGCTCTGGCTGTTCTTTCTCGGCGCGCCTTTTGGCCTCGCCCTGCCGCTGCCCCAGGTGCCGGGCGGCGCTACCATCTGGCATGCCCATGAACTGCTGTTCGGCTTCGTCCTCGCCGCCCTGGCCGGCTTCGTGCTGACCGCCGTTCCCGAATTCACCCTCGCGCCCCCGGTACCACCCGCGCAGGTACGCCTGCTGGCCGGGCTCTGGCTACTGGGCCGCCTGGGCTTCTGGTGCGCCGGGCTACTGGGCAAACCGGCGCTGGCGATTGCCGGTCTGGCGCACCTGGGCCTGGTCGCCGGACTGCTCGTCCTGCTGGCGCCGCGCATCTGGCACGCCCCGGCGCGCCGCCACCTGTCCTTCATCTGGGCGATGCTGGGCCTCATCCTCTGCATCGGCGGCTTCTACCTGGACGCCTTGCGCGACGGCGACGTCGCCCGCTGGCTGCATGCCATGGTCGGACTGATGATGATTTTCATCGTCCTCGCGCTCAGCCGCATCTCGATGCGCATCGTCAATCAGGCAATCGACGAATGGCGCGAACGCCACCCTGCCGCCGCAGACGCCGATGCCGATGCCGAACCGACGGAATACCGTGCCCGGCCGCCCAAGCGCAATCTGGCGATCAGTTGCATCGCCGCCTACACCGTGGCCGAATTCTTCCTGCCCGAGTCGCGCCTGTCCGGCTGGCTGGCGCTGGCCGCCGCCGCGGCCCTGCTGCACCTGCACAGCGACTGGCACATTGGCCGCGCCTTGCTGCGGCGCTGGCCGCTGATGCTGTTCGGCGTCTATGTGCTGATGGCCGCCGGTTACGCGCTGATCGGCATCGCTCTGGTATCCGGCGGCGACGGCTTTTCCGCCGGCCGCCACATGCTCACCATCGGCGCCATGGGACTGGCCATCTACTGCGTCTTCAACATCGCTGGCCGCATCCACTGCGGCCACCCCATGGACGAACGCCCGTGGGTGCCGGTCGGCGCCGCGCTTCTGGTGCTGGCCGCCGGGCTGCGCGCCGCCGAGATCCTGCCCGATGCGAATGTCCTCGGCCTCTACCAGCTCGCCGCCTTCGCCTTGGTACTGCCCTACGCCGTCTGGCTGTGGCGGATGTGGCCGCTGCTCACCCGGCCGCGCCAGGACGGCCTGGGCGGCTGCGATGATTATGTGGAGAAGACCTGAAGCGCGTGATCACGCAATCGCATGATTGCGCAGGCCGGCGGACACGCGGGCACGTTTCAGCCCAGTGAGCCCAGCGCTTCCGCGGCTTCCTCGGCAAACGTCAGTTTCACCTGCTGGTTTTCGTCCAGATCGATGGTCACGCGGCCACCGCCGGCCAAGCGGCCGAACAGCAGTTCATCGGCCAGCGCGGCGCGGATGCTGTCCTGGATCAAACGGGCCATGGGACGCGCGCCCATCAGCGGATCGAAACCCTTTTCCGCCAGCCAGGCGCGGAGTTGATCGGTGAAAATCGCCTCGACTTTCTTCTCGTGCAACTGCGCTTCGAGCTGCATGAGGAACTTGTCGACCACCTGCAGGATGACCTGCGCATCGAGGGCGGCGAAGGAAATATTGGCATCCAGGCGGTTGCGAAACTCGGGCGTGAACAGGCGCTTGATTTCGGCGATCTCATCACCCGCCTGCTTGCTGCTGGTGAAGCCCATGCTCGGCTTCTGCAGGGCTTCGGCGCCGGCATTCGTCGTCATGATGATGATCACGTTGCGGAAATCCGCCTTGCGGCCATTGTTGTCGGTGAGCGTGCCGTGGTCCATCACCTGCAGCAGGATATTGAAAATGTCCGGATGGGCCTTTTCGATTTCATCGAGCAGCAGCACGGCATGCGGCTTCTTGGTGATCGCCTCGGTCAGCAGCCCGCCCTGGTCGAAGCCGACATAGCCCGGCGGCGCGCCGATCAGGCGGCTCACCGCGTGGCGCTCCATGTACTCCGACATGTCGAAACGCACCAGCTCGATGCCCATGCAATAGGCAAGCTGGCGCGCCACCTCGGTCTTGCCGACCCCGGTCGGGCCGGAAAACAGGAAGCTGCCGATCGGCTTGTCCGGATTGCCCAGCCCCGAGCGCGACATCTTGATCGCCCTGGCCAGCGCCTCGATGGCGCGATCCTGACCGAACACCACGGCCTTCACGTCGCGCTCCAGATTCTTCAGCGTATTGCGGTCGTCGCTGGAAACATGCTGCGGCGGAATGCGCGCGATGCGGGCGACGATTTCCTCGATCTCGGTCTTGCCGATCAGCTTCTTCTGCTTCGACTTCGGCAGGATGCGCTGGGCCGCGCCCGCCTCGTCGATGACGTCGATGGCCTTGTCGGGCAGATGGCGGTCGGTGATGTAGCGGGCCGACAGCTCGGCCGCGCTGCTGATCGCCGCCGCCGAATACTTGATGCCGTGATGTTCCTCGAAACGCGACTTCAGACCGCGCAGGATGGCCACGGTTTCCCCAATCGACGGCTCGCCGACGTCGATCTTCTGGAAACGCCGCGAGAGCGCATGATCCTTCTCGAAAATGCCGCGATACTCCTGATAGGTCGTCGCCCCGATGCACTTCAGGCTGCCGCTCGACAGCGCCGGCTTGAGCAGGTTGGACGCATCCAGCGTGCCGCCCGAAGCCGCGCCCGCGCCGATCAGGGTATGGATCTCGTCGATGAACAGCACCGCATTCGGCAACTCGGCAAGCTGCTTCAATACCGCCTTCAAACGCTGCTCGAAATCGCCGCGGTACTTGGTGCCGGCCAGCAACGACCCCATGTCGAGCGCATAAACGGTCGCATCACCGAGAACTTCCGGCACCTTGCCTTCATTGATCTGCCGCGCCAGCCCTTCGGCAATCGCCGTCTTGCCCACGCCGGCTTCGCCGACCAGCAGCGGATTGTTCTTGCGCCGCCGGCACAGCGTCTGCACCACACGCTCCAGCTCCCTGTCGCGGCCGATCAGCGGATCGATCTTGCCCTGCTGCGCCTGAAGATTGAGATTCAGCGCATAGTTCTCCAGCGCCCCGCCGCCCGCCGGTCCCTCCTGCTCCGGCTCGCCCTGCTCGGCCTCGCCGCGCGTCACCGGCTGGGCATTCTTGCTGATGCCGTGGGAGATGTAATTCACCACGTCCAGCCGGCTGACATTCTGCCGCTGGAGAAAATACACCGCATGCGAATCCTTCTCGCCGTAGATCGCCACCAGCACGTTCGCCCCCAGCACCTCCTTCTTGCCGGAAGACTGCACATGCAAAATGGCGCGCTGGATCACCCGCTGAAAGCCCAGCGTGGGCTGGGTCTCGATGGAATCACTGCCCGTCACGGTCGGCGTATGCTCGGTAATAAAGCTGATCAACTCGCGCCGCAGTTCTTCGATGTTTGCCGCGCAGGCGCGCAGCACCTCGGCCGCCGAAGGATTGTCGAGCAGCGACAGCAGCAGATGCTCGACGGTAATGAATTCGTGACGCTTCTGCCGGGCATCGACGAAGGCCATGTGCAGACTGACTTCGAGTTCCTGCGCGATCATTTCAGTTTTCCTCCATCACGCACGCCAGCGGATGCTGATGCTGACGCGCAAAGGCGACGACCTGTTCAACCTTGGTGGCGGCAAGATCGCGCGAATAGACCCCGCAAATTCCCTTGCCCTCACGATGCACCGCCAGCATCACCACCGTCGCCCGCTCACGATTCATGCCGAAGAACTTTTCCAGCACCACCACGACGAAATCCATCGGCGTGAAATCGTCGTTCAGCAGCAACACCTTGTAAAGCCGGGGCGGCCTGACCTTGCTGCGCCGCGCCTCCAGTACCACCCCGCCCTTGCCGCCGGGCTCATCCTGACCAGACTGTTTTCTTCCACCCATAGGCCGATTCTAATGGCTAAAGTTCAATCCGCAATATGCGGAAAAGCCCCGCATTCGGCGGTTATTCCCTTGTCTTCCAAGGGGTTTCCAATGCCTTGCCTGCTTGCGGGAATGCGGCCCCAGATCACGTCGGCACGTGGTTTTCGCCTATCCATGTATCTCCATCAGGCCACAGGCCGCGCCAGCTCAAGCTGGAAAAGCGCAACCCGCCGTCGACAGCCAATGCCGGCCAACCAAATGTGATCAGCCGGACAGCGCACCACAAAAAGGAAAAGCGCCTTGCGGCGCTTTTCCTTGCAAGTTGATGCGGTCGGTCCGGATTAGCTGCCAGTGCCACCGCCGGTGCCACCACCGCCAGCAGCGCCGCACTTGCCGGGACGATACTTTGCGTCCAGAGTCGTCGTGCAAGTCCATTCTCCATCAGCATCACGTTCCCAAGCGATAGCCCTGCCATTAAAGTTGGCCACATTACCGCCTGTGGTCGTGCACGTGATACCGTCAGCGTCGACTGCTATAGCGCTACAGTAGGAAGATGTGGCCCTGATCCCGATATAGCCTTGAGCGGTCGTAGTCGTGCTCGGCGTTTGGCCATCGGCAACCGCCTGTTCAAAGCCCACCTTGCCGGGCGTGATTTCAGCCAAGGCAGCCGCAGCGTTGGACTTGATGGTGTAATCCTGATACGCCGGCAGCGCCACGGCCGCCAGAATACCGATGATCGCCACGACGATCATCAGTTCGATGAGGGTGAAACCCTGTTGTACCTTGCGCATGATGTTCTCCTTGCGGTTATTGGTAGTGACGGCAACCTGCAGTCACTTGCCCTTCATGGTGCAAGTGCTGTGCCAAGTTTCCCGCAACGAATCCAATGCGTTGTTTCTTATACGAAATTCAATCCATGCAAAGAAACTGACGCCACGCACCTGACCCAATGAGGGAGAAAACTGACGTTTTTCGTCAGTCCACTTTCCGGCGCAACGCCAACGGGGGAAACCATCCGAGACGCCACGCGGCTCGGATGGCAGGGAGTCTCGGATGGGACGAGCCTGCCCAGCGTATTCATTGCCGCCACCCTCAGATTTCTCGACCAGCCGGCCTATTGACGGTAGCGCGGCGCAAGGGAATAACAACTTTTGTTAATTGTTACTAACTTTCAGGAGGTCAGCATGCCTACCAGCGTCGCCCTTGGTCATTACTTTGAGACTTTCGTCCGCAACCAGGTGCAAAGCGGGCGCTTCAACAACGCCAGTGAAGTAGTGCGCGCAGGGCTGCGCCTGCTGGAGGAGAGCGAACAGCACAAGCAACTCGAACTCGAAGCCCTGCGCGCAGAGATCGCCGCCGGACAAGCCAGCGGCCCCGGCAAGTCTGCCGATACGATATTCGACCGCCTCGAAGCCAAGTACGCCACACAAACTGCGCGCTGATGCGCCTGACATTCACCCCGCTGGCCGAGCAGGATCTCGAAGCCATCGCCGACTATATTGCTGCGGATACCCAGCGTGCGTCGCAGCGTGATACAGCGCGGTCAGCAGGTAAGCATCCTGTACGTTCCTGGGTCTCCGCTTGCGCGGAGACGACGGATGTACTGCCTACACAGCGCAAGCTCACAACGCCCTGATCCAACCCCAATCCAGCTTATTTTCGTTTATTGCGAATTTCGTTTATTTTGAATAGACTGATGCCAGAACTGCTTTTAACTTAGGAGTGAGCCATGGTCACCACCGCCCAATCCAAAATGACGCTACCTGCCGCACGGGAAGTGCAGGCGGCTGTTCAAGGTCAGCGCGCATTAGCCGCGTACCTGGCAACGCGCTCCGAAACACAACATATTCAGATCTTCGATGACCGGAACCAAGCCCGCCAAATAGAGTTGCCCACTTCAGCACTACGTCTGCTGGTCGATATTTTGGCCGAGTTGGCCGATGGCAACGCGGTGAAAGTCGTGCCCGTCCATGCAGAGCTGACGACTCAAGAGGCTGCGGACATGCTCAATGTCTCCCGTCCTCATTTGGTCAAGCTGTTGGAGGATGGCGCATTGCCGTTCCACCGAGCGGGCAAACACCGCCGGGTGAGATTCGCAGATTTGATGCAGTACAAGGATGCTCGTGAACGCGCCAGCGAAGAGGCCATGACCGAACTCGCTCGTCAGGCGCAAGAGTTGGGCATGGGGTACGAATGAGACACTCCCCCTTCACTGCCATCTTTGATGCCTGCGTTCTCTATCCTGCGCCACTGCGTGACTTTCTGATGTGGTTAGGCTTGTCAGGACGGTTCCGTGCCCGCTGGAGTCGAGATATTCATGAGGAGTGGAAACGCAATTTACTGCTCAACAGGTCCGATTTCACACGTGCACAACTGGATCGCACATCGGAACTGATGGATCGCGCAATCCCTGATGGACTGGTGGATGGGTATCAATATCTCATTACAGGACTAACGCTGCCCGATCCTGACGATCGTCATGTTCTGGCTGCGGCGATCCGCTGCGGTGCCAGCGTGATCGTTACATTCAACCAACGAGATTTTCCTGCGGAGCTACTGACTTCCTACGGCGTGGAATCTCAGCACCCTGATGAATTTGTAGACAATCTCTTCAGCCTCGATGCGGCAGCGGTAGTCGCTGCCGCACAACGCCAACGCGCTCAGCTCAAGAACCCGCCTACCAACGTCGATAGTTACCTGGAAATTCTGTTTCGGCAGGGGCTGGTTCAGTCAGCCAAAGCCCTGGCGACCTATCGTGCCATTCTATAAATGCGACGCGCGTTCAGAAATACAAATACAGTGATACCCAAGAAGGGGTTACCCGACGCAACGCACCGCGCTCTGTCCGTTGGACTGTGACGCTTTTCAGTCCCCTCTGCGCCGCCGAGCGCAGCGAGTGCCGGGCGGGGGTTTCCGGTTTCGTTGTCCGAGCGTAGCGAGTTTAGGGAAGCACTGAATCAGTCCGTTCGCCCTGAGCCCGTCGAAGGGCAGGCTTTGCAACCTGCTGAGTTTGTTACATCCCCCGCTCATGGTTCGACAAGCTCACCACGAACGGAGGGCTTATTCAGAATTTCCTTAGAAACCGACCGCCCGGCACTGGCGGAGCGAAGGAAGCCCGCAGGGCCGGCAAAGCGGCAGGAGCCCGAAGGGCGGGGCCACCCGTAGAGGTGGAGCGAGTCCCGGCTTCAGCGCACCGTCAAACCTGTCTTACCTCAGACTCGATACCCCGGAATCCTGCTTTCATCCACGGTGTCGATCTGTTCGGGGTGCAGGTATTGGTTCGCGTAGTCCCGATAGACCCGCTGGCGGATGAAGATGTCGAAGAGGTCGGGGTCGATGTGGCCGTTTTCGCGGAATTTGCCGAGGATGTGCAGGGATTCGGAAAGCGTCTTGCCCGGTTTGTAGGGACGATCCTTGGCGGTGAGGGCTTCGAAGATGTCGGCAATGGCCATGATGCGGGCCTGGATGGACATTTCTTCGCGCTTGAGGCCCTTGGGGTAGCCCTTGCCGTCCATGCGCTCGTGGTGGCCGCCGGCGAATTCGGGCACGCGGCGCAGGTGGCGCGGCCAGGGCAACTGTTCGAGCATGCGGATGGTGGCGACGATGTGGTGGTTGATGATTTCGCGCTCGGCGGCGGTCAGGGTGCCGGCGCGGATGGAGAGGTTTTCGATTTCGTCCGGGTCGAGGAAGTCCCTGGTTTCAGCGCTGCCGTTCTGCCAACGATAGCGGCTGGCGATGTCGCGCACGCGCTGCTGGTCGGCCGGGCTCATGGCTTCGCTGCCGATGTTTGCGCGATGGAGAAACTCGCGGTCGGCTTCGATTTGCGCCAGACGGGCGGCATAGGCCGTTTCAATCGCTTCGGCCTCGGCGGCTGACTGCGGTTCCGGCGCGGTCGGGCTCGCGGCTGCCACTGCGAGCTGTGGATCGCGCTGGGCGAGCTGGCTGCGCAGCAGTTCGATTTCGGCATCGCGCTTGAGCAGTTCGAAGCGCACGTCCAGGGCGTCGATGCGGTCGTAGAGGGTGTGCAGCTTGGTGGCCTTGTCGACGACATGCACGGGGGTGGTGATCTTGCCGCAATCGTGCAGCAGGCCGGCGATCTTCAGTTCGTAGCGGTCCGCCTCGTTCATGCGGAAACCGGCCAGCGGGCCGGTGGTGGTGGTGTGCGCGGCTTCGGCCAGCATCATGGTGAGGATGGGAACGCGCTCGCAGTGGCCACGGGTGTAGGGGGATTTTTCGTCGATCGCCAGGTTGATCAGGTTGATGAAGGATTCGAAGAGTCCTTCGAGCTGCAGGATCAACTGGCGATTGGTCAGGGCGATGGCGGCCTGCGAGGAGAGCGATTCGACCAGACGCTGGTCCGCCGCCGAGAACGGCACGACCTTGCCGCTGGCCGGCTCCAGGGCGTTGATCAGTTGCAGCACGCCGATCACCACGTTTTCGTGATTGCGCATCGGCACGGTGAGGAAGGAACGGGAGCGGTAGCCGGTATTTTCGTCGTACAGCCGCGTGCCGGAAAAATCGAAGCCCTGGGCGGTGTAGGCGTCTTCGATATTCACCGTCTCCACGTGGGTGGCGGCATAGACGGCCACCATGCTGTTGTTGGGCGCGCCGTGTTCGTCGGTATAGGGCAGGTTGGGAAAACCGATGGGATTGCCGGAGGTGCCGCCCAGCGCCACGCCCAGGGTGTCGTTGCGCAGGATTTCAAAGCGCAGCGCCTGTTCGTTTTCCGTGACGAGGTACAGCGTGCCGCCGTCGGCATGGGTGATGTCCTTGGCGGCAAGGAGGATTTTTTCCAGCAACGTGCTGATGTCGCGCTCGCTGGACAGCGCCGCGCCGATGGCATTGAGCTGTTCGAGACGGGCGAAGGTCGATGCTTGCAGATCAGCGGTCACGATTTTCCCCATCAAGCCAGCCTCGCCCCAGCTTTTCCCCGGCCTTTTACTTGATGCACACCGAGCGCACGGTCTTCAGATCGAGATGGCCTTGCAGCACTTTTTCCATGCCGTCCATCTTGAGGGTGGTCATGCCTTCCTCCAGGGCGCAGGCCAGCAGTTCGGCCACGCGGGCACCTTCCTGGATCAGTTTCTTCACCCGATCGCTGCCGAGCATCAGTTCGTGCAGACCCATGCGCCCCTTGTAGCCGGTTTCGTTGCAGGTGACGCAGCCGCGCGGGCGGTAGAGCGTGAATTTGCCGTTTTCGGCATAGCTGTTCAGCCAGCGCTGATAGATGGCATCCCTGGCGGCATCGGCATCCTTGAGGAAAGCTTCGGTGCGCTGCAGCTCGGTGCAGTATTCCTTGATGAACAGGCGCATCTCGTCCTCGTCCGGGGTGTAGGGCTCCTTGCATTTGCACAGCCGCTTGGCCAGGCGCTGTGCAAGGATGCCGAGCAAGGCGTCGGAGAAGTTGAACGGGTCCATGCCCATGTCGATCAGACGGACGACGGATTCCGGCGCGCTGTTGGTGTGCAGGGTGGCGAAGACCAAATGGCCGGTGAGCGAGGCTTCGATGCCGATGCCGGTGGTTTCGGCATCGCGCATTTCACCGACCATGATGATGTCCGGGTCGGCGCGCAGGAAGGCGCGCATCACCATGGCGAAGTCGATGCCGGCCTTGCGGTTGACCTGGACCTGGCGCAGGCCCTTCTGGGTGATTTCGACCGGGTCTTCGGCCGTCCAGATCTTGGTTTCGCTGGTGTTGAGATATTTCAGCACCGAATGCAGGGTGGTTGTTTTACCGGAGCCGGTCGGGCCGCAGACAAAGAACAGGCCGTAAGGCTTGGAGATCGCGCTTTTCAGGCGATCCAGGTTTTCCGGCAGGACGCCCAGCTTGTCGAGCGGGATCGGCTCGCCGCCGGCGAGGATGCGCATGACCACGTCTTCGCCGCCCACGGAGGGAATGGTGGCGACCCGCAGCTCGATGTCGACCGGGCCGAATTTCTTGAACTTGATCTTGCCGTCCTGGGGTTTGCGGCGCTCGGAGATGTCGAGATCGCACATGATCTTGATGCGCGCCACCATGGCATTGCGGTAGCTGGCCGGCACTTCGATGTACTTGAACAGCGAGCCGTCGCGGCGGAAGCGGACCAGGGTCTTTTCCTTGCCGGGAGACGGCTCGATGTGGATGTCCGATGCGCCCTGCTGGTAGGCATCGATGATGATCTTGTTGACCAGCTTGACGAGTTCGTTGTCGGCGGCGGCGGAAACGTCGCTTGCCGACGACTCGCTGCCTTCATCGTCGTCGGCCATGCTGGTCAGCAGATCATCGACGGAAGAGCTGTCGCCCTCGGCGGCCTGGGCGCCGAAGAAGGCATCCAGCGTCTGTCTGAATTCACTCAGGGTGCTGACGCGATAGGCCAGCTTGCTCCGGGGAAAGATGTTGCTGACGACCCGCGAGTTCATCAACTGTTCGGGGTCCATCGCCATGATGACGGTGCCTTCGCTGGTTTCTTCCAGCGGCAGCCATTGGTTCTGTTCGAGGTAGTCGCGCTTGAGGTTCTTCAGCAGATCCATCGGCTTGACCCGGTCGGCCTTGTAAGGCTCGTAGGGCACGTTGAAGAATTTGGCGAGGGCCGCGCCGATGGCTGCCAGCTTGACCTGGAATTCGCTGATCAGCACCGATTCGATGTCGGTATTCTTGCGCCGCGCCGAGCGGATCGCCAGTTTCAGTTCCTGCGCGGAGATGACCGCATCGTTGACCAGGTTGTCGTACTTGGTCTTGCTTGCCGACAGCTTCGCGCGTTGCGAGAAGGCAATCGCCAGGGTTTCGCACAGCCCCTTGAGGCCTTCGACCACCTGGTTGGAAAACGGCTCGTCGGCCTTGTTGTTAATGACCTGCACCACGCCGACCACGTCGCCGTCGGTCGTGGCGACGGGTGCGACCAGCATCTGCTTGGTGCGGTAGCCGGTGCGCTTGTCGACTTCCTGCAGGAAGTGCAGGTTTTCATGGTAGGACTTGAGCTCGGCGTCATCATAGACATCGCTGATGTTGATCAGTTGACGCGACAACGCGGCGTAGCCGGCAATGCTCTGATCGGTGATCGGCAGCTTGAGATCCTTGAAGGAGTTCAGGCCGGTCTTGACCTTGGAGACGATGGCGGTCTTGTCCTCGCTGACCGCATAGATGGTCAGGCGGTCGGCATTGAACAGGCTGCACAGGTCCTGCGACAGCTCCAGCATGATTTCATCGATGTTGTTCGTCGCATGGATCTTGTTGGTGACGGCCTGCAGATTCTTGAAAAACATCAGCCGCTTGCTGACATCGCCAATGCTGCCGCCTGCCTGAACGGACTCTGATTTCGCGCTCACATTCAACTCCTGCTGCTTTTATGGTTTTTTATCAGTAAGAAGGCCGGATCCTCCGCAGCCGATCGCGTCCCTGGCTGAAGCTCCGCATGATACCCCAGCCCGCGCCGCCCACCCTGCGCAGCATCAAGACTCAAGCCTTGAAAAAGAACTCCATCTTGACGCCGGCCAGCTCGATGATGTCATGATCATTGAGCAGATGCGCCTGGGCATCGAGCATGCTGCCGTTGATCGCGGGAAAGCTCTCGCCCTCGACGTGGGTGATGAAATATCCCTGCGGTCGGCGGGCGATGGCGGCGACCTGGACGCCCGGCTTGCCGAGCGTGCAGAGGTTCTTGCTGAGCGCCAGTTCCTTGCCGGCACTGGCGCCGGAAAGGATTTGCAGCGCTGCCGGCGGAATGGCGTCCCGCACTGGCGCCGGTGTCGGCGTGCGTTGCGCTTCCGCCGCATCGGCAGCCCTGAGATAGGTCAGGCGATATTTTCCCAGGTTGATGACGTCGCCATGTTGCAGCAGATGCCTTTTGACCGGCAGGCCATTCACCTGGGTGCCGTTGGTGCTGCCGAGATCCTCGATGCAGGCGCAGGCGTCCTGCTGCTGCCGGACGATGACCGCGTGCTCGCCGCTGATCGCCAGGTTGTCGATCTGGATGTCGTTGTGCGGTTTGCGGCCGATCGTGGTCCGCTCCCTGGTCAGCGGAACTTCGCGAAGCACCATGCCTTCCAGGCTGACTACGATTTTTTCCATCTCGCTTGCCTCATCTTGCCTGAACCGGATTGCCGGGTTTCCGGATCTTCATGACGAACAAAGTACGCAACAAAGTTTCTTTCGCCGAAACAGCAGGCTGGCAGCAATTCTTGCAGTCACGGCTCAGGACAGTCAAACACTTTTTCCGGCTTCCGGCAAATTTGCCGCCAAAATGAAAACGGGAACCGAGGACTGAGAACCGAAAAACCGGAAACGAAAAAGCCACGCTCATCACTGGCGTGGCTTTTTCGTTGGAACCGGCTGCCGGCGAGGCCAGCCGGCGCAGAACATCAGAGCATGGCTTTGAGCAGCTTGGCCATTTCCGAAGGATTGCGGGTGACCTTGAAGCCGCACTCTTCCATGATGGCGAGCTTGGCATCCGCCGTGTCGGCGCCGCCGGAGATCAGCGCGCCGGCATGGCCCATGCGCTTGCCCGGAGGCGCGGTGACGCCGGCGATGAAGCCGACGATGGGCTTCTTCATGTTCTCCTTGCACCAGCGCGCGGCTTCGGCTTCGTCGGGGCCGCCGATTTCGCCGATCATGATGACCGCATCGGTATCGGGATCGTCGTTGAACATGCGCATCACGTCGATGTGCTTGAGGCCATTGATCGGGTCGCCGCCGATGCCGACCGCCGAGGACTGGCCCAGGCCGATTTCGGTGAGCTGGGCGACGGCTTCATAGGTCAGCGTGCCGGAGCGCGAAACCACGCCGATGCGGCCCTTGCGATGGATGTGGCCGGGCATGATGCCGATCTTGATTTCGTCCGGCGTGATCAGGCCGGGGCAGTTGGGGCCGAGCAGCAGGGTTTCCTTGCCGCCGTTGGCGACTTTCTGTTTCATCCTGTTGCGCACCACCAGCATGTCGCGCACGGGAATGCCTTCGGTGATGCAGATCGCCAGATCGAGGTTGGCCTCGCAGGCTTCCCAGATCGCATCGGCAGCCCCTGCCGGCGGCACGTAGATCACCGAGACGGTGGCGCCGGTTTCAGCGGCGGCTTCCTTCACCGAGGCGTAGATGGGGATATCGAAGATTTTCTCGCCCGCCTTCTTCGGGTTGACCCCGGCGACGAAGCATTCCTTGCCGTTGGCGTATTCCTGGCATTTCTCGGTGTGGAACTGACCGGTCTTGCCGGTGATGCCCTGGGTGATGACCTTGGTGTTCTTGTTGATGAGTATCGACATGGTGACTCCTTACTTGCCGGCGACAGCGGCCACTGCCTGCTGCGCCGCCTCTGCCATGGTGTCGGCGGAAATGATGGGAAGGCCGGAATTCTTGAGGATTTCCTTGCCCAGATCCTCGTTGGTGCCCTTCATGCGCACCACCAGCGGTACCGACAGATGCACTTCCTTGGCCGCGGCGACCACGCCGGTGGCAATGGTGTCGCACTTCATGATGCCGCCGAAGATGTTGACCAGGATGCCCTTGACCTTGGGGTTCTTCAGCATGATCTTGAAGGCTTCGGTGACTTTCTCGGTGGTGGCGCCGCCGCCCACGTCGAGGAAGTTGGCCGGCTCCGCGCCGAACAGCTTGATGGTATCCATGGTGGCCATGGCCAGACCGGCGCCATTCACCAGGCAGCCGATGTTGCCGTCGAGCGAAATGTAGGCCAGGTCGAATTTGGAAGCCTCGATTTCGTCCGGATCCTCTTCATCCAGATCGCGATAGGCGACGATCTCGGGATGGCGAAAGAGCGCGTTGGAATCGAAGTTGAACTTGGCGTCGAGCGCCTTGATGTTGCCGTTGCCTTCGAGAATCATCGGGTTGATCTCGGCCAGGCTGGCATCGGTTTCCATGTAGCAGGTATACAGGCCGCGAATCAGTTCGGTAGCGCGGGTCACCGAGGCGGCCGGCACGCCGATGCCGAAGGCCAGGTTGCCGGCCTGCTTCTCGGTCAGGCCGATGAGCGGATCGACGAACTCCTTGAGGATCTTTTCCGGGTGGCTGTGGGCGACTTCCTCGATGTCCATGCCGCCTTCGGAGGATGCCATCACCACTACCTTCTGCGTGGCGCGATCGGTCAGCACGGCCAGATAGTATTCCTTCTGGATGTCCGCGCCTTCTTCGATCAGCAGGCGATTCACCTTCTGGCCTTCCGGGCCGGTCTGGTGGGTGATCAGCTGCATGCCGAGAATGTCGGATGCGTACTTGCGCACTTCTTCGAGCGACTTGGCGACTTTCACGCCGCCGCCCTTGCCGCGCCCGCCGGCGTGAATCTGCGCCTTGACGACCCATACCTTGCCGCCGAGTTCCTCGGCGACCTTGACGGCCTCGTCGACCGATAGCGCTGGCTTGCCGCGCGGTGTCACGACGTTGAACTTCCTCAAAAGCTCCTTGCCCTGATACTCATGGATTTTCATGCGTTTTCCTTGCTGAATGAAACAATAAAACCGAATAAAACCAGTTGGATTGCGAAAAATAATCCTCAAGCCCCCCGGCCGCGCCGTCCGTCCGGACTAGGCCGCCGACCACCTGCAATTGCCGCACATCAATCCTTTTTCCGTGCGTCCTCACCTTCCCCGCGATACCACAGCGGGTAGTAGCGCCTGACGATTTCCGTCGTCGTTTCCAGCGCATGGCATTTGTCGAGTGGAAACGGCTTCTGGCCGGCGTCGTAACCCGTCGTCTCGGTCATGTCGCTGGCGAAAGTCTGGAAGGCCACGGCCGGCAGCACCATCAGCAGCTCGGTGAGGTGGGAGCAGCCTTTCACCGAGCCGAACAATTCATGCACGTTGCGACGGAAATCGCGCATCAGGTTGAGTCCGACCAGCTTTTGATAGCTCGGCGCGATGCGCTCGCAACCCGGATAGGGCACGGCCGCCGAATGCGCCTCGGCGGCGACGACATTGAAGCGCTGGTCGATGGTGATGCGCACCCACATGTCGTGCACCGCATCGCCGGCCTTGCGGATGCCGGAACCCAGCGAGTAGTCGTGATCCTTGGTATCGGTCAGCCGGCCTTCGATGTCCCACAGGCCATCCTCGCGCTTCCAGCCTTCGAGTTGGATGCGCCGGTTGTGAATTTTTCTGCGCGCGGCAGTTGGTGGTGAAAGCGGCATGGAATCAAACAGTTAATGCGCCAATCCGGACGCATCGAGCCGGAAATGATAGCACGGCCGGACGCGCCCGAGGCGCGGTGCGATGCAGTCGCCGGCGGCGAGGCGGCAGATCGGCGGCGGCAGCGCGCCGCGCCGTACAGCGTTTAAAATCCGCGGTCATTTTGCTGCGGCACGCCATGAACCCCACTCCCGCTGCCAACCGGCGCAGCCTCGAACTGCTCGCGCCGGCCAAAAACCTCGAATACGGCATCGCCGCCATCGATCACGGCGCCGATGCCGTGTATATCGGCGGGCCGGCATTCGGCGCGCGCCACGGCGCCGGCAACGGCGTGGCCGAGATCGCGCGGCTGACGCGCTACGCCCACCGCTTCGATGCCCGCGTCCTGGTGGCGCTGAATACCATCCTGACCGATGACGAACTGTCCGAGGCCGAACGCCTGATCCATGAACTGCACGCGGCGGAGGTGGATGCCCTGATCATCCAGGACATGGGGTTGCTGGAACTCGACCTGCCGCCGATCCAGTTGCATGCCAGCACCCAGTGCGACATCCGCACGTCGGCCAAGGCGCGTTTTCTGCAGGATGTCGGCTTTTCGCAGATGGTGCTGGCGCGCGAGCTGAATCTGCAGCAGATCCGCGCCATCGCCGCGCAGACCGAAGCCGTGCTGGAATTCTTCATCCACGGCGCGCTGTGCGTGGCCTACAGCGGCCAGTGCTACATCAGCCATGCCCATACCGGACGCAGCGCCAATCGCGGCGAATGCTCGCAGGCCTGCCGCCTGCCCTACACCCTGCAAGGGCCGGATGGCACGCTGATCGCCCAGGACAAGCATCTGCTGTCGATGAAGGACAACGACCAGAGCGCGAACCTGCGCGCGCTGATCGAGGCCGGCATCCGCTCCTTCAAGATCGAAGGCCGGCTGAAGGATCTGTCCTACGTCAAGAACATCACCGCCCACTACCGCCAACTGCTCGACGGCATCCTCGATGAACTGCCGGCCGATGCGGGCTATCGCCGCGCCTCCAGCGGCCGGAGCACGTACACCTTCACGCCGCGCCCGGCAAAAACCTTCAATCGCGGCGCCACGGATTATTTCCTCCAGGGACGCCAGGCCGACATCGGCGCGTTCGACAGTCCCAAGTTTGCCGGCCCGGCGATCGGCCAGGTCACGGCGGTCGGCGAGCGGCATTTCGATGTCGCGCTGCCGCACGATGCGGAAGAAGGCAGCCAGGAAGAACTCCACAATGGCGACGGCCTGAGTTATTACACCGCCGACGGCGTGCTGGCCGGCCTGCGGGTGAATCGCGTGGACGGCGCGCGCGTGCATGTGGCTGAAGCAATCGACCGCCTGGCGGTCGGCACCACCCTGTATCGCAACCGCGATCAGGCTTTCGAGCGCCTGCTCGCCGGCCACTCCGCCGAGCGCAGGATCGCCGTGCGGATGCGGCTGGAACAGAACGCGGCCGGCCTGCGCCTGACGCTCGCGGATGAAACCGGCATCAGCGGCAGCGCCACGCTGGAACACGCCCTGACGCCCGCGCGCGAGGCCGGTACGGCCCTGGCCGCGCTGCGCAAGGGCCTGAGCAAGCTGGGCGAGACGATTTACCGCTTGCGCGACGCGACCGATCTGCATATCGATCTCGCCACGCCCTGCTTCCTGCCCGCCGCCAGCATCAACACCCTGCGCCGCACAGCAGCAGCCGATCTCGACCAAGCACGCGCCGCCGCCTGGCAGCGCCCGCCACGCGCCCCCGAAATCAGCCCGCCGCCCGTCTATCCCGAGCGCGAACTGAGCTACCTGGGCAACGTTCTGAATGCCCGGGCGCGCGACTTCTACGCGCGCCATGGCGTGGCAGTGATCGCCAAGGCCTATGAAAGCAACCGGGAACAGGGCGAGGTTTCACTGATGATCACCAAGCACTGCCTGCGCTACAGCTACAACCTCTGCCCCAAGCAGGTGAAAGGCATCCGCCCCGAGCCGATGACCCTGATCCAGGGCAGGGACCGCCTGACCCTGCGCTTCGACTGCAAGCCTTGCGAGATGCACGTCATCGGCCCGTCCAGACAACCGGACAACGCGCGCAGCATCCCGATACTGCCGCATGCCGAACAGCGCAACCGCTGAACTGCCGCGGCCCCGGTGCCTGCGATGCGCCTGCAGCACGATTGACCACTATTGACATCTCCCGGCAATTTAATGAGAATAGTTATCATTTGTCAAAACACTGCTGAGGTTTCCCGTGCGTCAGGCACGTCCCTGGGTTCATTTCCCGTCACCGTCACGGTATGCGGCGCGCTTCGCCAAAACGCCGGGCATGCTGCCGGGCGCGTTGCTATGGTATGAACCCTGGCGCATTTCACGCACCGGCCTGATACTGGTCGTTGCAGCGCATCTGGCGCTGCTGTGGGCCCTCACCCGGATCAGTGCGCCATCCGCATTGCCGCTGCTGCCGGTAGCGCCGGTGTTGAGCGTCGACCTGCTGATGCCCAGCGTCAGCGTGGCGCCGCCGCAGAAAATCGAAGTCCCCGACGAGCCCGTGGTACGGCCGCCCGTCGTGCGGCCAACCCCAGTCCGGCAACCGGCACCGCCCGCCCCCGTGCTGACGACCAGCGCAACGACCGCCATGGAAGCAGCGCCCCCGATTGAACCGCCCAGCCCGGCAGCGGAAGAACCACAGCCGGCCGAAACCGCGCCTCCCCCGGCCGCAGCGCCCCAGCCGCCTCGCTTCGATGCAGCCTATCTGGACAATCCGCGTCCGGTCTACCCGACGCTGTCGCGGCGCATGGGCGAGCAGGGCACGGTGCAACTGCGCGTCCAGGTCGACGCCAATGGCCAGCCGCTGGACGTGAAGCTGCACAGCAGCAGCGGCTCGCCACGCCTGGACAACACCGCCATCGAAGCCGTGCGCCGCTGGCGCTTCGTGCCGGCCCGGCTGGGCAACAAACCCGTTGCCGCCAGCGTCATCGTACCTATCGTTTTCTCTCTCAAGGATTGACCATGGAAACCACCTCGAACTCACTGTCCTCACTGGGATTCGGTCACTTTCTGGCGCAGGCGGATGGCATCAGCAGCTTCATCCTGCTGATCATGCTGGTCATGTCCGTCGGCACCTGGTACCTGATCATCGCCAAGGGCTTGCGGCTGTTTTTTGCCCAGCACCGCAGCAAGATTTTTCTGAAGGACTTCTGGGGTGCCGCAAGCCTCGACGCCGTGGCGCGCCAACTGCGTGAAACCGGCGTCACCGAGCCTTTCTCGCACCTGGTGCATCATGGCTTCACGGCCGTCGAACAGCACTGCGCCGCTGGTTGCGACGATTGCGAAGGCAAGAAGCCGCGCGGCTTGATCGATGCCGGCACGCCCGACGAATTTCTCACCCGCGCCCTCAAGCGCGCCATCGCCCAGGACAAGGCGCGCATGGAGCACGGCCAGACCTTTCTTGCCACGGTGGCGTCCTCGGCGCCCTTCATCGGCCTGTTTGGCACCGTCTGGGGGATTTATCATGCCCTGCTCGCCATCGGCATGAGCGGACGCAGCAGCCTCGACCAGGTCGCCGGCCCGGTAGGCGAAGCCCTGATCATGACCGCACTGGGTCTGGCCGTGGCGATTCCTGCCGCCGTCGCCTACAACGCCTTCGCCCGCGCCAGCCGCAATACCCTGGCCGAGCTGAATTCATTCGCCCACGATGTGTTCACCTTCCTCGCCACCGGCTTCAAGAGCGGTCCGACGAATGCGGCGGAAAACGTCATGGCCACCTCGGACCGCATCATCGCCCGCTATCGCAATTCGGACGAAGCAACGCCGGCCCCGAGCGCCGCGCCCATCAAGTCGGCTGCCGCCGCCTGAACCTGAGGAGCATTTCTTATGTCCTTCGGTACCCTGACGGATGAAGACGGCGACGAAGCGCTGACCGAAATCAACATGATTCCGTTGATTGACGTGATGCTGGTGCTGCTGGTGATTTTCATCGTTGCCGCGCCCCTGCTGCAGCACTCGGTGAATATCGATCTGCCCCAGGCCTCCTCCACGCCACTGACGGCCGAGCCGGAAGCCGTGCGCCTGAGCATCGACGCCGAATCGCGGCTCTACTGGAATGACGCGCCGCTGGCCGAGGAGGCGCTGACCGCGCGATTCGGCGAGATGGCAGCGCAATCGCCGCAGCCGCAGTTGCAGCTCGCCGCCGCGCGCAGCACGCCCTACGAAAAAGTCGCCGAGGTGATGAGTGCTGCCGCTCGCGCCGGGCTGACGCGCATCGGTTTCATCACCGAACCATCCAACTGAAATTCCACGGCGATCGCAGGGGCAGGTTTCAAGCCCGCCCCTGCGTTGCGCTGCCCGCTGCTACTTCCGCCATTGCGTGCGCAATTGCAGGCGCCCTTCATCCGCGCCGGTCAATGCGCTGGTCTCCGCCATGCCCGCCAGACAGCGCCGCGCCAGTTCCTGGTAAGTCTGCGTGCCGCGCGTCTTGCGGCCGACCTCGTCCTCGCCGAGCTCGCGCACGACCCGCCCCGGCACACCGGCCACCAGCACGCGCGGTGGAATCCGCATGCCCGCCTTGACGAAGCAGGAAGCGGCCACGATGGCCGACTCGCCGATTTCCACCTCG
The DNA here is from genome assembly GCF_900174485.1 of Sterolibacterium denitrificans. Classification (NCBI taxonomy): domain Bacteria; kingdom Pseudomonadati; phylum Pseudomonadota; class Betaproteobacteria; order Nitrosomonadales; family Sterolibacteriaceae; genus Sterolibacterium; species Sterolibacterium denitrificans. The sequence continues at coordinate 2,746,205 of NZ_LT837803.1, forward strand.
TCCATGATCACCGCATTCATCCCGACCATCACGTTGCGGCGCACGGTGCAGCCATGCAGCACGGCGCCATGGCCGATATGGCCGTTTTCCTCGACCACGGTATCGGTGCCCGGATAACCATGCATCACGCAGCCGTCCTGAACATTGCTGCCGCCCATGACGACGAGGCGGCCAAAATCGCCGCGCAGCGAAGCACAGGGGCCGATATAGCAATTCGCGCCGATGATCACATCGCCGATCAGCACCGCCGACGGATGCACGAAAGCGCTTGGATCGACAACGGGAATCAAACCTTCGAAAGCATAGACGCGTGGCGGGATCATGAGCATTCCTGCGCTGGGACGAAAAAACGCAGGATAATGAAAGCCGGCAGGGAATGACAGCCCGGGAAGGAAAATGATGAACGCCGCCGCATCCGCCATGCCCACCGCCACGTCCACCGACAGCGCGCTGGAAACCGCCACGCTGGGCGGTGGCTGCTTCTGGTGCCTGGAAGCCATTTTCAGCCGCCTGCGCGGCGTCGTCTCGGTGGAGTCCGGCTATAGCGGCGGACACGTCGCCGATCCCGACTATGCAACAGTCTGCACCGGCGACAGCGGCTATGCCGAAGTCGTGCGGATACGCTTCGATCCGGAGCTGATCCGCTACGGCGACTTGCTTGAAGTCTTCTTCGCCATCCATGACCCGACCACGCCGGATCGCCAGGGGCACGACGTCGGCAGCCAGTATCGCTCCGTCATCCATACCCATGGCGCCGCGCAGGAACGCAGCGCCCGCGAAGCCATTGCCGCCCTCGACGCCGCGCAGAGCTTTCCCGCGCCCATCGTCACCCAGGTGCAGCCGGCGGAACGGTTTTATCCCGCCGAGGAGGAACACCGGAACTACTACGCCAACCATCCCCACCAGGGGTATTGCCTGACCGTGGTAGCGCCCAAGCTGGTGAAGTTCCTGCGGCAGTTCGCCGAGCGCCTGAAATGATCGCAGCGCCGACCCGGCAGGCTAGAATCCGGGTTCGCCGACACTCCCTGCAACGATCCACGCCCCAGACTCATGAGCCGACTGCGCATTGCCATCGCCCAGATCGATTGTCTCGTTGGCGACTTCAGCGGCAATGCCGAACGCATCCTCGCCGCTGCCGCCCGCGCCAGCGAGCTGGGCGCCGACCTGCTGCTGACGCCCGAACTGGCGCTGAGCGGCTATCCGCCGGAAGACCTGCTGCTGCGGCCGGATTTCCACCGCGTGGCAGCCCATGAGCTGCAGATACTGGCCCGCCGCGCCGCCGAACGAGCGCCCGGCCTGGCCCTGCTGGTGGGCCATCCGGAAGCGCGTGACGACCTGCGCTTCAACGCCGCCTCGCTGCTGCAGGACGGCCGCATCACCGCCACCTATCACAAGCAGAATCTGCTCGATCAGCAGGTGTTCGACGAGCGGCGCTATTTTTCCGCCGGAACCCGGCCCTGCGTGCTGACGCTCAAGGGCGTGCGCTGCGGCGTGAACATCTGCGCCGATATCTGGGAGCCGGGCGCTGCCGAGAGTACCCGCGCGGCAGGCGCCGAGCTGCTGCTGGTGCTCAACGCCTCGCCTTTTCATCCCGATAAAACCGCGCAGCGCCATGAGGTCCTGCGCGCACGCATCGCCGCCACCGGCATGCCGGCGATTTACGCCAACCTCGTCGGTGGCCAGGACGAACTGGTCTTCGACGGCGCATCCTTTGCGCTCGACGCCCAGGGCCGGCTCACCCATCAACTGCCGGCCTGCGAGGAAGCGCTGGCCATCGTCGAGTATCGCGACGGCCGACTGCTGCCGGGAGAGGCGGAGGCAGCGATCGCCACGACCCCTTCCACCGAAGCCGCGATCTATGCCGCGCTCAAGCTGGGCGTGCGCGACTACATCGACAAGAACGGTTTTCCCGGCGCCATCATCGGTTTTTCCGGCGGAGTCGATTCGGCGCTGGTACTGGCGATTGCCGTCGATGCCCTGGGCGCGGAACGGGTGCGCGCGGTGATGCTGCCTTCACCCTACACCTCGCAGATGAGCCTCGACGATGCGCGCGCCATGGCGCGCAATCTCGGCGTGCGCTACGACGAAATCCCCATCGCGCCGGCCATGCAGACTTTTTCCGCGCTGCTTGCGCCGCAGTTCGCCGACCTGCCGGACAATCCCCTGGATACCACGGCGGAAAACCTGCAGGCGCGCATCCGCGGCATGCTGCTGATGGCGCTGTCCAACAAGACCGGCGCCATCGTGCTGACCACCGGCAACAAGAGCGAAATGGCGGTCGGCTATGCCACGCTGTACGGCGACATGGCGGGCGGCTTCGCGGTGCTCAAGGATGTCTGCAAAACCCTGGTCTATCGCCTCTGCCGCTACCGCAACGGCCTGCGCGCCGACATTCCGGAGAACATCCTGACGCGCGCGCCCTCGGCCGAGCTCAAGCCGAACCAGACGGACCAGGACACGCTGCCCGACTACGCCACGCTCGATGCCATCGTCACCGCCTACATGGAACAGGATCTCGGCCCGCGCGAGATCGTCGCCCTGGGCCATGCGGCGGCGGATGTGCGTCAGGTGCTCGCCCTGCTCAGGCGCAACGAATACAAGCGCCGCCAGGCGCCCGTCGGCATCCGCATCACCCGACGCGGCTTCGGCAGGGACTGGCGCTGCCCGATCACCTCGCGCCACCAGGACGAATGGTGAGCATGAGTTGCAACACCAACCACAGGAGCAAGCATGAAAAAGGTTGAAGCCATCATCAAGCCCTTCAAGCTCGACGAAGTACGCGAAGCGCTCTCCGAAATTTGCGTCTCCGGCCTGACCGTGACCGAGGTCAAGGGCTTTGGCCGGCAGAAGGGTCATACCGAGCTGTATCGCGGCGCCGAATACGTCGTCGACTTCCTGCCGAAAATCAAGCTCGAAATCGTCGTCGCCGACGACAGCGTCGATGCCGTGATCGAAGCCATCATCAAGGCGGCACGCACCGGCAAGATCGGCGACGGCAAGATATTCGTCTCGCCGATCGAGCAGATCGTGCGCATCCGCACGGGTGAAACCGATGAGGCAGCCATCTGAGGCTGCCGTGACCATTGCAGCCGTTGCGGCTGCGCTATCGGAAATATCAGCCCAGGTTGTCGAGATAGCGCTCGGCGTCGAGCGCTGCCTGGCAGCCGGTGGCCGCGCTGGTGATGGCCTGGCGATAGACATGATCCTGCACGTCGCCGGCAGCGAAAACGCCCGGCCGGCTGGTCGCCGTGGCATTGCCGTGGCGTGAGCCGCGGGTGATGATGTAGCCATCTTCCATGTCGAGCTGGCCGACGAACAATTCGGTATTCGGCCGATGGCCGATGGCGATGAACACGCCCTGCACCGCCAGCTCCTCGGTCGCACCGCTGTTGACGTTCTTCAGCCGCATGCCGGTCACCCCGCTCTGGTCGCCAAGCACTTCGTCCAGGGCGCTGTTCCACTTGATCGTCACCTTGCCGGCCTTTTCCTTTTCGAACAGCTTGTCCTGCATGATCTTTTCGGCGCGCAGCTTGTCGCGGCGGTGAATCAGGGTGACGTGGCTGGCGATGTTGGCCAGATACAGCGCCTCTTCCACGGCCGTATTGCCGCCGCCGACCACGGCGACGCGCTGATTCTTGTAGAAAAAGCCGTCGCAGGTCGCGCAGGCCGAAACGCCGCGCCCCATGTACGCCTCCTCGGAGGGCAGACCCAGGTATTGCGCCGAAGCGCCGGTGGCGATGATCAGCGCATCGCAGGTATAGCTGCCGGCATCGCCGATCAGGGTCATCGGCCGGCTGTCGAGCCGGGCGGTATGGATGTGATCGAAGACGACCTCGGTGTTGAAACGCTCGGCATGCTTCAGGAAGCGCGCCATCAATTCCGGCCCTTGCACGCCATCGGCATCCGCCGGCCAGTTGTCGACTTCCGTGGTGGTCATCAACTGGCCGCCCTGCGCCAGGCCGGTGATCAGCAGCGGCTGCAGGTTGGCACGCGCGGCATACACGGCAGCGGTATAACCGGCCGGACCGGAGCCAAGGATCAGCAGGCGCGTGTGGCGAGTGGGGCGGGTCGTCATCTTGGGGCTCCATGAAGAATAAACAGGAAGCGCAGATTATACTGGCCGGTGTTTCCGAACCGCCCCATCGCACCAATCCATACCAATCCGCAGCCAATGCCCTGCCCCGCGTCCGGCAGGCATTCCATTCGGCAAGGCCATGAAACATTCCAACACACCAATAACCAGCAACATCAAGGAGGAGCCGATGCGCCCAGCAATGCCTGTTTCTACCGTTGCCCTGCGCACCCTGCCGGTGTTCGAAACGCTGAGTCACGAACGCCTCGAGGAAATCGCCCACTATGCGCGCCTGCTGCAGGTTGCCCGCAACACCGAGGTGATGCACGCCGGCGATGCCACCAATGACATCTACGTCGTCCTGACCGGCACCCTGAAAGTTCAGATGAGCGACCAGGAAGGGCGCGAAGTGATCCTCTCGCAGCTCGGCCATGGCGACATGTTCGGCGAAATGGGCGCCATCGACGACCACCCACGCTCGGCCACCGTGGTCACCACCCAGCCCTGCGATCTGGTGGTGATTCCCAAGGAGGATTTCAAACGCTGCCTGGCCAGCAATTTCGATGTCGCCCTGTACATCATCCGCAGCCTAATCAAGCGCCTGCGCGATGCCGATCGCAAGATCGAGAGCCTGGCCCTGGTCGACGTCTTCGGCCGCGTGGCGCGTCTGCTGATCGACATGTCGGAAGAATGCGACGGGCGCCGCGTCGTCACCAAGCACATCACCCGCCAGGACATTGCCAAGACGGTCGGCGCCTCGCGCGAAATGGTCAGCCGCGTGATGCGCGACCTGCAACTGCAGGGGCTGATCGAGGAAACCAGCGACGGCCGCATCTGGCTGCGCGCGGACATCGAAAGCGGCAGCGCCACCTGAGGCGACCAATCGGCTCGCGGCACCCGCAGCTTCGCCACGTACTTTATGCCCTGCATCTTGCACTCGTTGTTTCACGCCAACCCCGCCATCACGCCATGACACTTGCAGACTACATCGCCCAGCCGCCGTCATCCGGTGAAACCGGCCTGGCCCTGCAGCCGTTTCTCGATACGCCGGTGTATTTCAACCAGCCGCCGGAAAATCGCGCGCAGACGCTGACTTCCAGCGCCGACGTCGATTGGCCGCTGGAAGCCAAGCGCATCGGCGAACTGGTGACGCTGGTGTTCTACACCGACCCTGCGCACCGGCGCCTGGAACAGCCCTGCGCCACGCTGCCGTTGCGCGAATGCCTGCAAATCAGTTTCGACTTCCCCGGCGCCGATGCGATCGCGCTGGTGAATCCGGACATGCGCTGGAAATCCTTCCGCAAGGAAGATTTCGAACGCCTGCTGAATGCCGTGCCCGGCGGCGGCTACCGCTGACGCGTCGGTTCCCGATCCCTGAATCCAGCGGCGGCCTCGGTATAATCGCGCGATGTACGCAATGCACACGATGCGCACGCCATCCGCACCGAACCTGCTGCCATTGTTTCCCCGTCCTTGTCCCTATTCCCTCCCATTCCCTTACTCCAGCCGGAGCTGACCCCATGGCCGCACTGAATGCCAACCAGCCCTTGCCGGAAAAAATCGTTGCCCTGCTGCAGGAAGCACGCTGGCTGGTGCTGGGCGCGCTGGCGCTGTATCTGATCCTGATCCTCGCCGGCTTCACGCCGAGCGATCCCGGCTGGTCGCATGCCGCCACTGCAGAGCACATTGCCAATCCCGGCGGCCGTCTCGGCGCCTGGCTGGCCGATCTGCTGCTCTATCTGTTCGGCATTTCGGCCTGGTGGCTGGTGCTGTTTCTACTGTTTGCCGTTGCCTGGGGCTATCGCCGCCTCGACAATCTCGTTCCCTCGGCCATTCCCATTTCACGCCGCGACCGGCGCCCCTTCCTGGTCGCCCTGCTCGGTTTCGCCCTGCTGCTGGCTGGCAGTTGCGGCATCGAGGCCATGCGTTTCCATACTTCCCAAGCGCTGCTGCCACTGATGCCGGGCGGCATGCTCGGTCACGAGATTGGTCGCCTGGCCACGGCCCAACTGGGTTTCAGCGGTGGCACGCTGATCCTGATCGCGCTCTTCGCCGCCGGCGTCAGCCTGTTTACCGGCTTGTCCTGGCTGCGCATCGCCGAAGGCACGGGCGCCCTGCTGGAAATGACGCTGCAGAAGACCTTGCAACTCTGGCAGGACTGGCAGGACCGGCGCATCGGCCGCAACATCGCCCAGCAGCGCGAAGCGGTGGTCGAACAGGAGCGCAAGAAGATCGAGGAGCTACCGCCGATCAGGATCGAGCCGCAATCCCTGGACGTGCCGCTCGCGCCCAAGGCCGAACAGCGCATCGCGAAGGAACGCCAGGCACCGCTGTTCTTCGAGGGGGCGCTGCCGCCCTTGCATCTGCTCGACGAAGCGGCCCACAACAGCATCGACCTGCCCGACAACGAAACCCTGGAATTCACTTCCCGCCTGATCGAGCGCAAGCTGGCCGATTTCGGCGTCAACGTGCAAGTACTCGCCGCCTATCCCGGCCCGGTGGTGACACGCTATGAGATCGAGCCGGCCATCGGCATCAAGGGCAGCCAGATCGTCAATCTGGCCAAGGATCTGGCGCGCGCCCTGTCGCTGGTCAGCATCCGCGTCGTCGAAACGATTCCCGGCAAATCCTGCATGGCGCTGGAACTGCCGAACCCGCAACGCCAGACCGTGCGCCTGACCGAGATCATCGGCTCCAAGGCCTATCACGGCATGCACTCGCCGCTGACGCTGGCGCTGGGCAAGGACATCGGCGGCAAACCCGTGGTGGCCGATCTGGCGAAGATGCCGCATCTGCTGGTGGCCGGCACCACCGGCTCGGGCAAGTCGGTGGGCATCAATGCGATGATCCTCTCGCTGCTCTACAAGTCCGAGCCGCAGGACGTGCGCCTGATCCTGGTCGACCCGAAAATGTTGGAGCTTTCGATCTACGAGGGCATTCCGCACCTGCTCGCCCCCGTGGTCACCGACATGAGCAAGGCCCACAACGCCCTGCACTGGTGCGTGGGCGAAATGGAAAAGCGCTACAGGCTGATGTCGGCGCTGGGCGTGCGCAACCTTGCCGGCTTCAACGGCAAGCTGCGCGAAGCCGAGAAGAAGGAAGAGCATATCCCCAACCCGTTCTCGCTCACGCCCGAAACACCCGAACCGCTCGCCACGCTGCCGCACATCGTGGTGATCATCGACGAGCTGGCCGACCTGATGATGGTGGTCGGCAAGAAGGTCGAGGAACTCATCGCCCGCCTGGCGCAAAAAGCGCGCGCGGCCGGCATCCACCTGATCCTGGCCACCCAGCGGCCCAGCGTGGATGTCATCACGGGTCTCATCAAGGCCAACATCCCGACGCGCATTTCCTTTCAGGTCTCGTCGAAAATCGACTCGCGCACCATTCTCGACCAGATGGGCGCCGAGGCCCTGCTGGGCCAGGGCGACATGCTCTATCTGGCGCCGGGCACCGGCCTGCCGCAGCGCGTGCATTGCGCTTTCGTGGCCGATGACGAAGTGCACCGCGTGGTCGAATACCTGAAGAAAGTCGGTGAACCCGACTATATCGAGGGCATCCTTGAAGCCCCGGCCGGTGAAGCGGCCGGCGGCGGCGAACTGGGCGGCGAAGCCGGCGATGAAGCCGATCCGATGTACGACCAGGCCGTCGAAGTGGTGCTGAAGACGCGCCGTCCGTCGATCTCCCTGGTGCAGCGCCATTTGCGCATCGGCTACAACCGCGCGGCCCGCCTGATCGAACAGATGGAACGCGCCGGCCTGGTTTCCGCAATGAATGCCGCCGGCAGCCGCGAAGTCCTGGTGCCGGAGCGCAGCGAATGATCTCCCCTCGCGCGCTGGCGCTGAAACTGCTGCTCGCCGGCCTCGCCTGCGCCGTCATGCTGCCGGCGACGGCCTCCGGCCCGGCGCAATTTCAGACCTTCATCAGCAGCACCCACAGCGCCCGCGCCCACTTCAGCCAGACGGTCACGGCCTTGTCCGGCCGCAAACCGCAGGTCTCGCAAGGCAGTTTGAGCTTCGCCCGCCCGGGACGCTTCCGCTGGGTCTATGAAACCCCCTACCATCAGTTGCTGGTCGGCGATGGCACGCGCCTGTGGATCTTCGACCGCGACCTCAACCAGGTGACCGTCAAGCAGCTCGGCCAGGCGCTCGGCGCCAGCCCGGCCGCCCTGCTCGCCGGCGACAATGCCCTCGACAGGAACTTCATCATCACCGATGCCGGCAGCGCCGACGGTCTGGAATTCATCGAAGCCATGCCGCGCAACAAGGAAGAAGGCGGCTTCGAGCTGGTGCGCATCGGCCTGCGCGACAATCTGCCGCAAGTGATGATCGTGCATGACAACTTCGGTCAGCAGACCACCCTGAACTTCCGCCAGTTCGAACGCAATCCCTCGCTGCCTGCCGAGTTGTTCCGCTTCACCCCGCCTGCGGGCGCCGATGTCCTCGGCGAGTGATCTGCTGACGGCAGCGCAGCCCGCCATGAGCCACGTGCCGCTGGCCGAACTGCTGCGCCCCGGCAGCCTGGACGAAGTGGTCGGACAAAGCCATCTGCTCGGCCCCGGCAAGCCGCTGCGCCTGGCTTTCGAGGCGCGCACGCCGCATTCGATGATCCTCTGGGGCCCGCCCGGCGTCGGCAAGACCACGCTCGCGCGCCTCATGGCCACGGCTTTCGATGCCGAATTCATCAGCCTGTCGGCGGTATTTTCCGGCGTCAAGGACATCCGCGAGGCCATGCAGCAGGCCGAACTGAACCGCGCGCGCAGCGGCCGCCCGACCCTGCTGTTCGTCGATGAAGTGCATCGCTTCAACAAGGCCCAGCAGGATGCCTTCCTGCCCTACGTCGAAGCCGGCGTGGTCACCTTCATCGGCGCGACCACCGAGAATCCCTCCTTCGAAGTGAATTCCGCGCTGCTCTCGCGCGCCGCCGTGTATGTGCTGAAAACGCTCTCCGCCGAGGAGCTCGATCAGATCATCGAACGCGCCAGTCAAAAGATAACCGGACTGGCGTTCACGCCCGAAGCGCGCGCCCGGCTGATCGGCCATGCCGACGGCGATGCCCGCCGCCTGCTGAACGTCCTCGAACAGCTGCGCACGGCCGCCACGGCGGCAAACATCCAGCAGATCGACACGGACTTTCTCGATCAGGCCCTGGCTGCGGATCTGCGCCGCTTCGACAAAGGCGGCGACAGCTTTTACGACCAGATTTCAGCGCTCCACAAATCGGTGCGCGGCTCCGACCCCGATGCCGCGCTGTACTGGTTCTGCCGCATGCTCGACGGCGGCGCCGATCCGCTGTATCTCGGCCGGCGCATGGTGCGCATGGCCAGCGAGGACATCGGCCTGGCCGATCCGCGCGCCCTGGAAATCAGCCTCAACGCCTGCGCGGTGTATGAACGCCTGGGCTCGCCGGAAGGCGAGCTGGCGTTGGCCCAGGCCATCATCTACCTGGCGGTGGCCGCCAAATCGAACGCCAGCTACCTCGCCTATAATGCGGCGCGCGCTTTCGTCGCCAAGGACCAATCCAGGCCGGTGCCCGAACATCTGCGCAATGCGCCGACCCGGCTGATGAAGGAACTCGGCTACGGCAAGACCTACCGCTATGCCCACGACGAGCCGGAAGCCTACGCGGCCGGTGAGAACTACTTTCCTGCCGGCCTGCGGCCGCCCGGCTGGTACCAGCCCACCCCGCGCGGCCTGGAGCAGAAAATCGCCGAGAAACTCGCCCGCCTGCGCGAACTCGACCGCCAGGCAAAGCAATCAGGCAAACCCAAGCCAGGCAAACCAGACAAAACCGAATGATCGGAACCCGCCCCAACAGCTCTTTCAGGACCCCACCATGCTCGACCCCCAACTCCTGCGCACGCAACTCGATACCGTCATTCAGCGCCTGGCCAGCCGTGGCGTGAGCCTGGATGCCGCCACCTTCCAGGCCCTCGAAGACGAACGCAAGCAACGGCAGACACGCACCCAGGAACTGCAGGCCAGGCGCAACAGCCTGTCGAAACAGATCGGCCAGTTGAAGGCCAAGGGCGAAGACGTCGGCGCGGTGATGGCAGAAGTCGCCGGCCTGGGCGATGAACTGAAAACCAACGAGGACGCGCTGGCCGCGCTCCTGAGCCGCTTCAACGACTTCGTCGCCACCATACCCAACCTGCCGCATGAAAGCGTGCCGCTCGGCCGGGACGAAAGCGCCAACGTCGAAGTGCTGCGCTGGGGCACGCCGCGCAGTTTCGATTTCACCGTCAAGGATCACGTCGACATCGGCGAAGGCCTGGGTGGCCTGGATTTCGCGACGGCAACAAAAATCGCCGGCAGCCGCTTTGCCTTGCTGCAAGGCGGCATCGCCCGCCTGCACCGGGCGCTGGCCCAGTTCATGCTCGACGTACACACCACGGAACACGGCTATACCGAGCTGTACACACCCTACCTGGTCAATCCCGACAGCATGTTCGGTACCGGCCAACTGCCGAAGTTCGAGGAAGACCTGTTCCAGGTGCCGCGCAGCGATGGCGGCAAGCTCTACCTGATCCCCACCGCCGAAGTGCCGGTGACCAACATCGTGCGCGACGAAATCCTCGCTGCCGGGCAACTGCCACTGAAATTCGTCTGCCACACCCCCTGCTTCCGCTCGGAAGCCGGCTCCTACGGCCGCGATACGCGCGGCATGATCCGCCAGCACCAGTTCGACAAGGTCGAACTGGTGCAGATCGTGCATCCCGAACACTCCTGGCAGGCGCTGGAAGAACTCACGCAACATGCCGAAAGCATCCTGCGGAAGCTGGAACTGCCCTATCGCAAGATGGCGCTGTGCAGCGGCGACATGGGTTTTTCGGCGGCCAAGACCTATGACCTCGAAGTCTGGCTGCCGGCGCAGAACGCCTACCGCGAAATCTCGTCCTGCTCGAACTTCGAAGCTTTCCAGGCGCGACGCATGCGGGCGCGCTTCCGCAACGAGCAGAACAAGAACAAACCGGAACTGGTGCACACCCTCAACGGCTCCGGCCTGGCGGTCGGCCGCACCCTGGTGGCGATCCTGGAAAACTACCAGAACGCCGACGGCAGCCTGACCATCCCGGCCGCGCTGCGCGGCCACATGGGTGGAATGGAAAGACTCAGCGCCGGCTGATCAATTGGGTCGCCTTGATCAACGCCGGCCCCACCAGCCCCGCCTCCTGGCTGGGGCCGCCTTCGGCACCGGCGCGTGCCTGCGCCTGTCTGAGGCCAGTCGATGCGTTCAGGGTGTACCTGTCGATATTGAGATTCAGCCCTTCCTGCGGCTCGAAGCGCGACAGGATGTCGTAGAACTTGCGAATGTTCTCGACCATGATCACGGCCTCGCCGCCGCGCGCGCGGCCGCTCTTCAGCCGCCTGTAGTATTCCGGCCGCGCCATCAGCGGCAGCACCTGCTTCATCTCGTACCAGGACGTGGTGTCCCGCTCCATGCTCCTGGCGATGGCCAGCGCTCCGTTCATGTGGCCCTGCCCCAGGTTGTAGGCGGCAATGCCCATCCAGGTGCGATCCGGCTGGGGAATTTCCGCCGGCAGAGCGGCAATGATGTCGTTCAGGTAGCGCGCCCCGGCGCGGATGCTCTGGCGGGCATCGAGGCGGTTGCTCACCTTCAGGCGATCCGCCGTTTCCTCGGTCAGCATCATCATCCCGCGCACATTGGTCGGTGAAGTGGCCAGCGGGTTCCACATCGATTCCTGATAGGCCAGGGCCGCCAGCAGGCGCCAGTCGATGCCGGTCATTTCCTGGGCGGCGACAAACTCGGCGCGATAGCGCGGCAGTGTGCTGTTCACCCGTTGCAGAAACCAACTGATCGAAAGCTGATCCAGTCGATGCAGGTGGCCGAAGTAGCGGTCATTCAGACGCGCCAGCGTGCCCTCGCTCTTGACCCGGGCGATGAAGCGCTGCGCCTTCTCGAACAGCAGCGGATCGCCATTCACCGGGAAAGCCCAGGCAAAACGCACCTGGCCTTCGAGTTTCTGCGCCACCTGGAGATTCGGAAAAAAACTCGCCGCAATCGAGAAATCCAGACTGTCGATTGCGGCAAGCTCGCTCTTGCCCTCGCTGACGCGCTCCAGCAGATCGATGCCATTCAGACCGCGCTGCTCGGCCACGAGGAAACGCACGGTCGCCGTGTCCTTGGCATTCGCCGCTGCCACCAGGCTTTGTTTTACGTTCATCAGCTTCAGCAACGCAGCCTGCGGCGAGCTTTCGAGCACCTCGATCTCCTTGCCGACCAGCCCATCGATATCGTCGATGCCCAGGGCATCGGCCGACTGCACGAGCAAATGCTCCGCCTCGCGCAGCGGCTGGGTGTAGCGGATGCCTTCAGGATTCTCGGAAATGTTCGGCGAGGCAGCGAAATGCGCCTTGCCTTCCCTGAGCAGGACAGTCAGTTCGCTGTAATCGCGCACCGGAATCACCCGCAACCGGAGCCCCAGCTCCTGGGCAAACAGCTCGACCAGATCGCGCTCGAAGCCGCCGCCCTCCTCCGGGGCAAATGGCGAGGAGTCGCGCACGGCCACCACCAGTTCATCGCGCGGCAACGGTGCGGTCACGCGCGTACAGGCGGCAATGGCCAGCGTCAGCAAAACCAGAACTGCAAGAAAACCGTACACGCTGCGCATGGGCGGTCCTCCAAAAAATCGACACCCCGAACGCAAACACCTCGTGGCAGCACAGAATCGCGCTGCGCTCGCGTTATGCGTTACATCGTTGCCTGGATCGATGGACGAACATGCAAAAGCGGCGTGGTTGCAGAAACCCGCGTGCCATGCATGCCATTGCAGGAACCCGTCGATTGAAAACCGGACGGATCAGAGTAGCGGAGAAGCGGAGCAACGGAAATCCGGACCATCGTGCGATGAATACTGCCGCTTCCAGGAGGGCATTTTAACAGAGTCTCCGGCGCGGCCCGTTCCCGGGTGCCGTGCCGTCGTATTCAAGGCATCTGCTTCAGACGCTCCACCGCCTCGTAAAGCGACTTGCGCAAGGCATCGACCGGCTGGCCGCTGGCCCGGGCCTGCTGCATCCGCTCCAGGATAAGGCTGATCTCGCCGCGGACGGCAGCCGCCGCTGCCGCTGCGGACTCGTCGCCCCCGTGTATTGCCACCGGCGTCCCGGCAGCGGCATCGCGGTAAATCATCTCGGCGCGTTCGCCGACAGAAGTTCCTGCACCTCCTGTTTCCCCGGGCTTCGCCGCACGCCGGGCCGTGATGAGCAGTTTTCCGGGCTTGCCGCGGCGCGCCGCTTTGCGTTTCGGAGTGTCGATGACGATGCGGCGGCTTTCCTGCCTGAAGCGCTCGACGCTTGCCTGCAGCGCCGCCCGCAGGCTTGCCGCAGACTGCCCTGCCGCCTCGGCCAGACGAATCTGACGCAGGATTTCCTCGATTTCCGCCGGCCCGGCTTCGGAGCGCTGCGGCGCACCGAAGCTGGCCGGATCGGCCTGCGCGGCCCGGGCGAATTCCGCCTGGCTGGATACCAGCCGGGCAATGCCGAAGTTCCCATGACGCATCGCCCAGCCCAGCGCCGATTCGCCGCGTTCATTGACGGCCTGGACATCCGCCCCTGCCTCGAGCAATTGGCGCGCCAGATCGGCATGGCCCTCGCGCGCGGCCATCATCAGCACCGTGGAGCCATTCGGCGCGCGCGCATTCACATCTCCTCCGCGAGCCAGCAGCAGACTGACGATTTGCGGATGATCGGCAAAGGTCGCGTAATGCAGCGCCGTCCAGCGCGCGCCGGGACGATCCGCCGCCGCGCCATGATCCAGCAGCCATTGCACCGCCGCCAGATGACCGCGCCAGGCGGCCAGCAACAGGGCCTGTTCGTCGTAACGATTGGTCAGGTCGATGCGCGCGCCATGCCGCACGAACAGCTCCATCATGGCGATGTTGCCTTCCCAGGCCGCAATCATCAGGCCGCTGCCGATGCGATCGCCCTGGAAATCGGCCGGCAAGCCGTCGTCCAGCCAGGCGGCGACGCGTTTCAGGTCGCCCTGTTCGACCACCAGCGCAAAACGGGTCGGATCGGGCAATGACGGCGTTTCGGCATGCGCGGCCGCCGGAAACAGACTGCAATGCAACCCGAACCAGAACGCGCAGGCAGCGCATACGGTCGCGTAAAACCGCAAGGATTTGCTTGGAGACACGGGCAAACATCCTCATCCGCAAAAGCCCCGTTGTAGCAGAATGTACGCTGTTTTCAAAATGCTCGGCCATCTGCCTGCCGTCTCTGGAATGTGGAATGTACCCGCCCTCTCGCTTCTCCCTGGCCGTCGCCCTGCTGATCTCCCTGCTTCTGCACCTGTCATTGCTCGGCGCCGGCCTGCTGCTGCAGCCGCAGGCTTTGTCGAGCAACCGTCAGGCCGCAGCCGCACGGATCGATACCCGCCTGCTGCCGCCCGCAACGCAGAACCTGGCCGAGCCGCTGCTGAAGAACACCCTGGCCGAAGAAACCGCGCCACCGCCCGATCCTCCCGCCGAACCGGCACGCGCCGCTGCGCAATCCCTGGCATCCTCATCCTCGCCGGCATCGGCAAAGCCGCGCGCTTCAAGCGCATCATCCGCCGCACGGCAGACGGCGCAACGCAAGCTCGCCGCACATATCTACTACCCGGAAGAAGCCGTGGCACGCGGACTGGAAGGCGAGGTGCGCCTGCTGCTGACGCTCGCCCCGGACGGCCGGCTGCTCGATGCCGTGATTGCCGCAAGCAGCGGTCATGCGCTACTCGACCAGGCTGCGCTCGATGCCGTGCGGACGATGGGCGGGCTACCCGATGCCGGCGTCGTGGAGTTGATCCTGCCCGTCGTGTTCAGGCTGCAGTGATGCCTGGGTGACGTTGGCCAGACCTCTCGATGAAGGCGCGTGACTGTGCCGGGAATCGGCGCCGGCTGCGGGCAGGACAATGCTGAAGACGGCGCCCCGCCCGGGCTCCGATCGCAAGTCCAGATTCAGCTCAAGCAAATGGGCGATGCGCTGCACGATGGAAAGCCCGAGCCCCAGGCCGATGCCCGAGTTCCGCTCCGGATTGCCGATCTGAAAATATTCGTCGAAGATTTTCCGGCTGTATTCGGCGGCGATGCCAGGGCCGTTGTCGCGAACTTCGATGCGGAATCCCGCGCGACTGCGCCGCGCGCACACCAGCACCTTGCCGGCGACGGAAAACTTGATGGCGTTATCGACCAGATTGCCAAGCAAACGGCAGAACAGGATGGGATCGGTATGCACGACCCCGTCGACCGACCTGACGAAGAGCGAGACACCCGCCTTGCGGGCAATCGGCCCGTAGGTCGTCTCGGTTTCCTGCAGGAGCCGAACGAGCGGAACGTCGCACTTGTGCGTTTCCAGCTTGCCCATGTCGAAGCGGGAAATGTCCAGCAACATTTCCAGTTGCGCCGACATCGACTTGATGGCGAGTTGCAGGCTGTCGGCAATCTGTTGCTGGGCAGAGCACACCTCCTGGCCGAGCGCGTCGGCGAACAATTGCGCGGCATACAACGGCTGGCGCAGATCATGACTGGCCGCATTGAGAAAATTCGCTTTCGCCGCCGCCAGTTGTTCCGCCTCGCGACGGCGTGCGTCGATCTCCTGCATGACCTGAAACAGGCGTTCTTGCTCGGCCTTGAGTTCGGTAATGTCCCTGATCGTTCCGACCAGTCGCAGCGCCTTGCCATGCTCGTCACGCTTGACGACCAGACCGCGCGACTGCAGCCAGATCCAACCGCCGTTGCCGTGGCGCACGCGCAATTCCACCGAAGAGGTATCGATGCCCTGCTGGGTATGGTGTTCCCGATTCTTGGTTCCCCGCTCCACGTCATCCGGATGAACGCGTTGGCACCACGTATCGTAATCGTGCTCCATTTCATCGCTGCCCAGCCCCAGCATCTGCATGCTGCGCGGCGAAAAGCTGATCCTGCCGGCCAGCACATCCCAGTCCCAGACGCCGTCACCCGCGCCTTCCAGGGCGAATTTCCAGCGCTCCTCGCTACGGCGCAGCGCCTCCTCGACGCCTTTGCGCTCGCTGATGTCGCTCATGCAGCCGACGATGCGCAGCGACTGCTCCTTCTGATCCTGCACCACCAAAATGCCGCTGCCATGCACCCATTTCCAGCTTCCATCCTTGCAGCGCAGGCGAAACTCTATGCTGTCGGTGGCCTTTTCACGGGCCAGCAGGCTGCGGAAACTTTCGTCGATCACTGCCTGGTCGTCGGGGTGCAGACGCGTCATCCACTCGCTGGCATCGTCGCGGATCTCGTCCTCGGCATAGCCAAGAATCTCCTTCCAGTGCGCGGAATAGACGCACTTGTTGGTTGCCAGCTCCCATTCCCAAACGCCATGGCCCACCGAATCCAGGGCCAGCTTCCAGCGTTTCTCGTTCTCGCGGACGACTTCCTCCACCTGCCGGTGCTCGGTGATGTCCACATTGGTGCCGATGATGCGCAAAGGCTTTCCGTCCGGATCGCGTGAAACCACCGCAGCACGCGAAAGTATCCAGCGCCAGCCGCCATCGCGGGCGCGCAGGCGCACTTCGATCGAGGTATGTTCCGTCACGCCATCGGTCAATTGCCGGCCATTGGCTTCGGTGATCGGCAAATCATCCGGATGCACCCGGCTATACCACTCTTCCGGGCTGGTACCGATCTCGTCTGCGGCATAGCCGAGCATTGCCTTCCAGCGCGTCGAATAATTGAGCACGCCATTGACCACATCCCAGTCCCAGACACCATCGCCGACCCCTTCGATCACCAGCTTGCAGCGTTCGGCATACTGCTGCACCGCCGCTTGCAGGCGCATGCGCTCGCTGACATCGATGGTGTAGCCGTGCCACAGCACGCTGCCATTGGCGAGCGCTTCCGGATGCGCTTCGATGGCGCGCCAGCGGATTTCACCACTCGGCAGCATCATGCGATATTCATGGCGCCAGAGCTGCAATGTCTCCGCGGATGTTCGCATCGAGGCTCGCAGTGACGCCAGATCATCCGGATGCACACGCCCCAGAAGATGGCCGACGTCGGCGCGCGCCTGCTCCTGCGTCACGCCGTACATGCGCGGAATCGACTCGCTGACGTAGGGGAAACACGTGCTGCCATCGGGATTCAGCCGGTACTGGAACAGGATGCCGGGAATCCGCGCGCACAGATTGGTATAGAAATCGAGTTGCTGATGGGTGGCCTGCACTGCCGCCCGTTCGGCACTGAGATCGCGCGCAATGACGGTGACGGTGCAATCTTCCGGAGACATATTCGTATCCATGCCCAGCCGGCCTTCGAGCCTGATCCAGCGCTCATTCGATACCTCGGGCGGCAGCGCAGGCAACGACAGCAGCAGCTCGCAACTCCCCTCCGCCGCAACGGCAAAGCACTGCTGCAGGAAGCTCTCGAACACCGGCAGCGCAGTGTCGGCAATGCAAGCCTGCAAGGCGGCGGGCGCGCCGTGCGCCAGACCGAGCAAGCGCCGCGCCGCCCGGTTGCTCTGGCGCACGCTGCCATCGCGTGCCAGCACCAGACAGGCCACCGGCATCTCTTCAAACAACTGGCGATAATCCGGCGAACGCTCTGTCTCCATCACAGGCATCTCATCTGCGGCGCGAATTCGTGAAAGGGCTGGGGAACAAATGGAATCGGTCATGGTCTTGCTTCACTGTGCTGTGTTCCGGACGCATTATCTGCCCGATATTCCGAGACCCCAATACTCCCACAATCCCGGCCAGGGGAAATGTCGATGAGCCGACGATCCGGAAAACGGTACGGAGGAGTTTATCGGGTATGCTGGCCCTGCGCGGGACATGCAACACACAGCACACAACTCTCAACTTCCACAGGAGCAAGCAGCGGTGAGATTCAGAAGCAAGCGAATGCGATTATCCGGGTTGTCCGCCGCAGGCGGCATGGAACGCAATGCCAGTCCCTTGGCCCGGGTTTTGTCGTATCTCGTAACGGCCGTGGCACTGGTGCTGGCGCTGGCATTCTCGGCCGTCATTTTCGGTCTGCTGCTGTTCGCCGGCATACTGGTCGGCGCCTGGTTCTGGTGGAAGACCCGAGCCCTGCGACGCCAGATGCAGGAAGCCGCCGAGGCGATGGCCGCAACCGGTACCGCGCACGCTGAAGGCGAAGGTGAAATCATCGAAGGCGTCGGTGTGCGCATACACGAAGACAGGTTCGGCCTCGCGGAATACGCGGAGCCCGGGGAGTCCGGCGAATCCGGGAAGCCCGAGGCCCCCGACCGCCCCGCCGGACACGGATCCGGGTATTGAGCGCAGCGGCCGGCGTCAGGCGATGGCCTTGGCCGCGATCAGATTTTCCATGTATTCCACGAACGCCGCTGCCGCCATCGGCCGCGCGAAGTGGTAGCCCTGCGCTTCGTCGCAGTGCTGGCCATGCAGCATGGCAACCAGGGTCTCGTCCTCGACGCCTTCGGCAATCACCTGCAGGTTCAGGCTGCGCGCCATCTGGATGATGGCATGCACGATGGCGGCATCGTTCTTGTCGCTGGCCATGTCGCGCACGAAGGACTGGTCGATCTTGAGCTTGTCGACATCGAAACGCTTGAGGTAGGAGAGGCTGGAATAGCCGGTGCCGAAATCATCGATTGACAGCTTGATGCCCATCGACTTCAGGCGCTTGAGGATTTCCAGGGTCTTCTCGATATCCTGCACCAGGATCGATTCGGTCAGTTCGAGCTCCAGATACTGCGGATCGTGGCCGGATTCGTTGAGCGCCTGCACCACGCTTTTCTCGATGTCGCCGCGCTGGAACTGGATCGCCGACAGGTTCACCGCAACGACGATCGGCGGCAGGCCGGCCTTGCGCCATTCGACCGCCTGCTGGCAGGCATGCTTGAGCGCCCAGTCGCCCATGGGCACGATCAGGCCGCTCTCCTCGGCAATGGCGATGAACCGTCCCGGCTGCAGGATGCCCATCTCCGGATGGCGCCAGCGAATCAGCGCCTCCACCCCGACCACCTTGCCATCGGCCAGATTGATCTGCGGCTGGTAGTGCAGCAGGAATTCGTCGTTGATCAACGCCTGGCGCAAGCCGTTGCGAATCTTCAGATATTCGACGGCTTCGTTGTTCATCTGCTCGGTGTAGAACTGGTAGGTATTGCGGCCGCTGGCCTTGGCCTTGTAGAGCGCGGTATCCGCCTTCTTCAGCAGGGAATCGAAATCCTTGCCGTCTTCCGGATAGACGGCGATGCCGATGGAAACCGAGGTGGTCAGGTCGTGCCCCTGCACCTTGAAGGTGGTGCCCAGGGTTTCCTGCACCTTGGTGGCGATGGTGGAAATGATTTCCGGATCGATCACATTGGCCAGGATGATCAGGAATTCGTCGCCGCCCAGGCGGGCAATGGTGTCGGTCGTGCGCACGCAGTCGCGCAGCGTGTCGGCAATTTTCTTGATCAGTCCGTCCCCGACCGGGTGGCCGAGGGTATCGTTGATCGCCTTGAAGTGATCGAGATCCAGGTGCAGCACGCCCACCCCGCTCTTCTCGCGCGAGGCGTAGGCCACGGCATGATCCAGACGGTCCTTGGCCAGTTGGCGGTTGGGCAGACCGGTCAGCGCATCGTGATAGGCCAGATAGTTGATCTGCTCCTCGGCCTGCTTGCGCATGCCGATGTCCTGGATCAGCGGCAGAAAATAGAGCGGCTGGCCATTGCCATCCTTTACCAGGCTCATCGACACCTGTGCCCAGACATCCGCCCCGCTCTGCGACAGATAACGGCTTTCGCTGTTGTAATGCTCGGCATCGCCAGTCAGCAGACGCTGCATGCGTTCCAGCTCCTGGGGCAGCTCTTCCGGATGCATGACATCGCGGAAGTTCTTCGCCAGCAGCTCCTCGCGTTCATAGCCGAGGATCCGGCAGAGCGTTTCATTGGCGTCGAGGAAACCATGACCGGGCGCCACGATGGCGGCGCCCAGCGGCGACTGGTCGAACATTTTGCGCCAGCGCCGCTCGCCCTCCTGCTGCGCCTGCTTCACAGCGGCCAGCGATTCACGACCGGCCTGCTGCTGCGCCGATGCACGCAACAGCAGGCGTGCCGCCAGCAACGAAGCAGAGATGAAGAAAACGGCCGTCATGATGGCAGCCGGCACGCCAAAGCCGTGAACGTTGCCAAGGACCAGTACCGTCAGGAGTCCCACCAGCAGATTCGCGGCAATCACTGCCCAGATCACCTGCTTGCGGAAAGAGTTGGCTGGCAGTAATGGTGCGGCTTTGGTCATTGCATCGCGTCCTGTCGGTATCGGCCCATCGGAAACATCGAAACGTCGGCACATCCGGATCATCCCGTTCCGCGAGACGGTACCCCGGTGCTCGCGAATTTACTGTTCCGCAAGGTTTCATGCAAGGAAACATTACCCACTCCGTATCCATCCAGCCATTCCCTGTTCGCCGCATGGGATACGGCCGCGCAATGACGCCATATAATCCATTTTCTCCCCTGAGCAGACGGAATGGCCATGAACTATTACAAGCACCACGTTTTCTTCTGCACCAACCAGCGTGAACCCGGCATGGTCTGCTGCGGCGCGCGCGGCGGCGTCGAACTGCGCAATTACGCCAAGGATCGCATCAAGGCACTGGGCCTGAACGAAGGCGAAGCGGGGCAACGCATCCGCATCAACTCTGCCGGCTGTTTCGATCGCTGCGACGAAGGGCCGGTGCTCGTCGTCTATCCCGAGGGCGTCTGGTACACCTATATCGACAAGGAAGACATCGACGAAATCATCGACACGCACCTGATCGGTGGCCAGGTCGTCGAACGCCTGCGCATCTGACCGCATGAGCGCCCATGACTGAACGCTTGCTGCTCGACGGCCCGGATGGCCGCATCGAAGTTTTCGTCGATACCCTGCCGCTGCCCGGGCTGCGCGGCATTGCGCTGGTCGCCCATCCGCATCCACTGTTCGGCGGCACGGCCGACAACAAGGTGGTGACGACACTGGCCAAGGCCCTGCGCGGTCTGGGCTACGTCACGCTGCGGCCGAACTTTCGCGGCGTCGGCGCCAGCGAAGGCAGCCACGACCAGGGCGAGGCCGAAACCGCCGACCTGCTGGCCGTGCAGCAATACGCCGTCCAGCGCTTCGGTGCGCTGCCCACGGTGCTCGCCGGCTTTTCCTTCGGCGCCCATGTGGCGACCCGTCTGGCCAGGATACTCGCCGAACGCGACACGCCGGCCGAACGCCTGATACTGGTCGGCACGGCCGCCGGCCATGTCGAAGGCGCGCGCAGCTACGATACCGCCGCCGTACCCGCCGACACCATCGTCATCCATGGTTCGGAGGACACCACGGTGCCGCTGGCCAATGTCCTCGCCTGGGCCGAGCCGCTGGAACTGCCGATCAGCCTGGTACCGGGCGCGGATCATTTCTTCCATCGCAAGCTGCACATCATCCGCAACATCATCCATGCGGCATGGAAGCGCTGATGTGCTGAGCGTACAAAACGTGCCGAAAAAATTGCCCGTATCGGATATATCGGACATGCCGGACATCCTGTCGGTTGCCGACCTGCGCAAGTCGTATGCGGGCCGCGAAGTCGTCACCGGCGTGAGCTTCGGCCTGCGGCGCGGCGAATGCTACGGCCTGCTCGGCCCCAACGGCGCCGGCAAGACCACCACCCTGCGCTGCTGCCTGGGGCTGACCACGCCCGATGCCGGCGCGATCCAGATGGCCGGCCTGCCGGTGCCGCAGCGCGCCCGCGAAGCCCGCAGCCGCGTCGGCATCGTGCCGCAATTCGACAACCTCGATCCGGATTTCAGCGTCGCCGAAAACCTGCTGGTGTTCGGCCGTTATTTCGGTCTGGCGGATGCGGCCACCCGCGCGCGGATTCCCGCCCTGCTCGAATTCGCCGGTCTGACCGGCAAGGACGATGCGCCGCTGGCCAGCCTGTCCGGCGGCATGAAACGGCGCCTGACGCTGGCGCGCGCCCTGGTGAATGATCCGGATCTGCTGATCCTCGACGAACCGACCACCGGCCTCGATCCCCAGGCGCGCCACCTGATCTGGGAACGCCTGAAGCGCCTGCTGCAGCAAGGCAAGACCATTCTGTTGACGACGCATTTCATGGACGAGGCCGAGCGTCTGTGCGATCGCCTCGCCATCCTCGACGCGGGACGCATCGTTGCCGAAGGCGCGCCGCACGAACTGATCACGCGCCACATCGAGCCGCAAGTGGTCGAACTCTACGGCGAGAACGCGCCGGACTGGGCGCGGCAACAGGCGGACGGGCTGGCGACGCGGATCGAGGTCAGCGGCGAAACCGCCTTCTGCTATGTCACCGACGACAAGCTCGCGGCGCTGCTCGCGCTGACCGGTGCTGCGCCGGGCCTGCGCGTGCTGCACCGCCGCGCCAACCTCGAAGACGTTTTCCTCAAGCTCACCGGCCGCGAACTGCGCGACTGAGGACACAGACCCGCACCATGCAGCTCGCAGCCCACCTCCACCTGCCCCGCTTCTCGCTGCGCGCCATCGCCGTCTGGCGGCGCAACTTCCTAGTCTGGCGCAAGCTGGCGCTGACCTCCGTGCTCGGCAATCTCGCCGACCCGATGATCTACCTGTTCGGTCTGGGCTATGGTCTGGGCAGCCTGCTGCCGGAAGTCGGCGGCGTCAGCTACATCGTCTTTCTCGCCAGCGGCACGGTATGTTCGAGCACCATGAATGCCGCTTCCTTCGAGACGCTGTACTCCGGCTTCTCGCGCATGCATGTGCAGAAGACCTGGGATGCCATCCTCAATGCCCCGCTCTCGCTCGACGACGTGCTGGCCGGCGAATGCCTGTGGGCGGCCAGCAAGGCCACATTGTCGGGCCTGGCCATACTCGCCGTCGTCGCCGCGCTGGGCCTGGTCCACTCGCCGCTGGCCCTGTGGGCCATCCCGGTGATCTTCTGCACCGGCCTGGCCTTTGCCGCCCTGGGCTTGATCGTCACCGCGCTGGCGAGGTCGTACGATTTCTTCATGTACTACTTCACCCTCTTCGTCACGCCGATGACGCTGCTGTGCGGCGTGTTCTTCCCGATCGACCGGCTGCCGGCCGCCCTGCAGGGCGTGGCCACGACGCTGCCGCTGGCGCATAGCGTGCTGCTGATTCGACCGCTCCTGCAAGGCAGCGTGCCGCAGGACATCGCCCTGCACGTCGGCGCCTTGCTGGCGACGGCGCTGCTGGCCTATTGGACGGCGCTGCTGCTGATCCGACGACGCCTGCTCGGATAGGGATAGCGTCCGCCACCTCTGGCGGACGACTCAGCCGAGCAGTCCATACAGCATCTTGGTCGCCAGCAGGGCGAGAAAGGCGCCAAAGGCGCGCTTCAACTGCGTGACCGGCAGGCGATGCGCCAACCTGGCGCCAAGCGGCGCGGTGGCAATCGACATGACGACGATGCCGGCCAGCGCCGGCAGATGGACGTAGCCGAGCGCCCACGCCGGCAGACCCTCGGCGCCCCAGCCGCTGAGGATGTAGCCCAGGGTGCCGGCAATGGCGATGGGAAAGCCGAGCGCCGAGGAAGTGCCGATCGCCTGATGAATGGCGACGTTGCACCAGAACATGAAGGGAATGGACAGGAATCCGCCGCCCGCCGAAACGAGGCTGGCAATGCAACCGATGAATGCGCCCGCAAGGAACAGGCCGGGACTGCCGGGCAGACGCCGCGTCGGCTTCGGCGTGAAGCCGATGCTCATCTGCAGCGCCGCGTAATAGACGATCGCCGTGAACAACACGCCGAGCGGACGCGTCGGGATGCTGCTGGCAATGAAGGTGCCGCCGAACGTGCCGGCCATCAATCCCGGCGCCATGTGCCTGACGATGTCCCAGCGCACGGCGGCGTGGCGGTGATGCGCGCGCATGCTGGAAACCGAAGTGAAGGCGATCGTGGCCATCGCCGTGCCCAGCGCCAGGTGCATCAGATGCGCCTCGGCGATGCCCTGCGCGGCAAACAGCATGAACAGCAGGGGAACCAGCATCAGCCCGCCGCCGACGCCGAACAGACCGGCGATGAAGCCGGCGAAGATGCCCAGCAGGGGATAACCCAGCCAGGCCCAACTCATCATCGCGCTGTGGCCCTTGCCGCCTTGATCCCGAGCAGCCGCTCACAGATGAAGCGCCATTCGGCCGGATCGACCGGGGTGATCGACAGCCGGTTGCCCTGCTGCAGGGTGCGCATGCGCGCCAGTTCGGGATGGGAGCGCAGCTCGCTGATGCTCACCAGACGGGTTTTCTGCAGGCAGCGCACATCGACGTGCACCCAGCGCGGCTTTTCCGGCGTGGCCTTGGGATCGTAGTAGTGGCTCTTGGGATTGAACTGCGTCTGGTCGGGATAAGCCGCCCGGCTCACCTCGGCCAGGCCGACGATACCCGGCTCCTTGCAGTTGGAGTGGTAGAAGAACACCTGGTCGCCAACCTTCATCTGATCGCGCATGAAATTGCGCGCCTGATAGTTGCGTACCCCGTCCCACGGCGTGGTCTGATTGGGCATGGCCAGAAAATCGTCGATCGAGAACCCCGCAGGTTCGGATTTCATCAGCCAGTAACGCACGTTCCCTCCCGCCACAGATCAAAACGGGGAATTCTACTCGCCCTCAAGGACGAGGCGGCAACGATGCGGCGCGGTACGACACGACGTGACGCGGTGCGAATCACGGCTTCCGCTATTGGCTCTCTTGCGGCGCCCGCAGCGCCGCCAGCCGCATCTGCGCCTGCCGCCGGTCGAAACCCGCCGGACGCTGCTCGGCGGCGGCCAGGGCGAGTCGATAGAAACGCAGCGCCTGTTGCGGCTGTTGCAGGGAATCGAAGCTGACTGCGAGATTGAAAAGGTAATCCGGATTGTCCGGCTCGATGCGGTAGGCCTGCAGGAAAGCGGCCTGCGCCTCGGGCCAGTCCGACCGGCTGGCCTGCAGATTGCCCAGCGCGTAATGCAACAGCGCCTCCTCGGGCTGTTGGGCGAGCAAGTCCCGCAAACGCGCTTCGGCCGCCTGCGGGGCCTGGCGCGCCTGCAGACCGATCAGGCCGACTTCGGCGCGAAGATCCCGGGGATCCGCCTGCAATGCGCGCTGGTAGTAATTCCCGGCGACGGCTTCCTGTCCCTGGCTCAGCGCAATTTCCGCCAGGCCATGCAGGGCGGCGCGATTGCCCGGTTCGACGGCCAGCACGCGCTGATATTCCATGTACGCCCGCCTGATATCGCCCTGCTGCAAGGCGGCCTGAGCCTGTTGCATGCTGACAGGCGCCGCTGCCGCCGCTGCCGACGCGGCAACAGGGGGGATGGTCGGCGGACTCGTGCAGCCAGGCATACGCCGCATAGACCAGCGCGCCGCCGAGCAGCAGGATGGCCGCCATCACGCCCGGCGACCTGCCTGGCCGGGGTGCGACGCGCGGCGTCATGGCAGGAACTGGCGAGGGCCGTCCGGGCGCAACCTGCGGCCGAATTTCCGCCGGCGCGCGGACACCGGCGCTGCGCGTCCGTTCGGCCTTTTTCAGCTCGTCCATCAGGTGGCTCATGTTTTGCTCCGCCAAGGCTGCATCAAATCCGCCGATGATAACCCGGCGCCACGGTGCGGTATGGCAGAATGTGCCGTTCGGCATTCAGTGGGGAGCATCATGAGACGCGTGGTTTTCAATCAGAAAGGCGGTGTCGGCAAGAGCACCATCACCTGCAATCTGGCGGCCGTCGGCGCGGCGCGCGGGGAAAAGACCCTGGTGATCGATCTCGACCCGCAAGCCAATACCACCCGTTACCTGTTGGGCGATGCGGCCGACGATCTGGAAGCCAGCGCCACCGAGTTCTTCGACCAGATGCTCAGTTTCAAGCTGCGCCCGCGCGCGACCGAAGAGTTCATCGTCGCCACGCCCTTCGACAACCTGCACCTGCTGCCCTCGCATGCTTCGCTCGAAGAACTGCAGGCCAAGCTGGAGTCGCGCTACAAGATCTACAAGCTGCGCGAAGCGCTCGAAGCGCTCGAAGGCTACGACCAGATCTGGATCGATACGCCGCCGGCGCTGCATTTCTACACGCGCTCGGCATTGATCGCCGCCGATCGCTGCCTGATTCCCTTCGACTGCGACGAATTCGCCCGGCGCGCGCTGTACGCGCTGCTCGACAACGTCGCCGAAATCCGCACCGATCACAACGATCAGTTGCAGGTCGAAGGCATCATCATCAACCAGTTCCAGTCGCGCGCCAGCCTGCCGCAGCAACTGGTCGATGAATTGCGCGGCGAAGGCCTGCCGGTGCTCGACACCCTGTTGTCGTCCTCGGTGAAGATCAAGGAATCGCACCAGCAATCGAAGCCGATGATCCACCTGGATGCGCGCCACAAGCTGGCGCAGGAATTCAGCGCGCTGTACGACGAGCTGGGCAAGGCGCAGAAAACCACCGGACGAAAGAAAACCGTGAAAAGCGCCAGCCGCCAACGCGGCTGAACCGCTCACGCTTCGCGACGACTGCGACTACTTCAGGATCTTGCGCATCGCCCACAGCACCAGCGGCCCGAGCGGCATCATGAGCCAGCGCAGGCCGCCCAGGCGACTGCGCATGTCGGCCTGGTAGTCGGTAAAACGGTGGTTCTGGAAGCGCAGGACATCCTGCGATTCGGTGGTATCCATCCAGGAAGTGTAGAAGCGCTCGCTGCCCAACATGTCGCGCGGCAGCTCGATGCCCAGCGCATTGATGGCGACGCTGAGAAACTCATGCTGAGTGACCCGGCAGTCGTGGCCGCCGCCGAGCAGGAAGATTCGGCCGACGGCGCGCGGGTTGTCGATGCTGTTGGCCACGGCGGTCGCCACGTCACATGGATGCACGTATTCGAGCGGATTGTCGTGACGCACGTTGAAGAGTTGGCGCATCGTCGCCAGATCGGCGCCCAGAGTGCGCGAATCGACCGACACGCCGACACGCAGCACGCACCAGGGGATGCCGCTTGCCGCCAGACGCTGCTCGATCTCGACTTTGTGGCGGGTGTAGTTGTCGGTCGGTGAAACCGGATCGTCGGCGCGCATCAGGCGGGTCATCGGCTCCGGAAAGCCGAATACCGTCACCGATGAGGGATAGATCAGCAGCGGTTTCTCCGCACACTGTTCGATGGCATCGATCAGGCGGAAAGTCGCCTCGACATTCACCGCACGCGCCAGCGCCGGCGCAGTCTCGGTCAGCGGCGGCAGAATCGCGCCCAGATGCACGACCGCCGCAACGTCTTTCAGCAGCGGCTGGAATTCCAGCTTGCGCAAGTCGGCCCAGATCACTTCGTCATACAAATCGCCCAGCTTGCCGGCGACCTTGCGGTTCGCCGGGTTGTCGAGATCCATCGCCAGCAGGCGATGGCCGCGTTGCTTGAGCTCGGCAAGCACCATCTGGCCAAGGCGGCCAAAGGCACCGGTGACGATTACGGACTTGCTGGGATTCATGAACGACCTCGTTGCGATTGCATGGATTTGCGTGGGCTTATATGGATTACGCTGAGTCAGGCTGGCGTCAGCTTGGCCACGGCAAGCGCCAGCCATTTACTGCCGGCATGGGTGAAATTCACCTGCACGCGCGCGTCCTGGCCCGAACCTTCGGCGTTGATGATGACGCCTCGGCCGAACTTGTCGTGCATCACGCTCTGGCCGACGGCAAAACCGCTTGGCTCATCGCGCTGCAAGGCAGCGATCTCTGCCTTGCGGGTATCGTTGCCGTAACTGCCGTTTCGTGCAGCGCCGAAAGCATAAGCGCTGCCGGCATTGCGCAGTTGCGGCGTCAGCCACTTCAGCAGCGGCTGCGGAATCTCGTCGAGAAAGCGCGAGACGATGTTGTAGCGCGTCTGGCCATGCAGCATGCGCGTCTGCGCGAACGACAGATAGAGGCGCTGGCGGGCGCGCGTCACGGCAACGTACATCAGGCGCCGCTCCTCCTCCACGCCCCGGGTTTCGAGCAGGGCATTCTCGTGCGGGAACAGTCCTTCTTCCAGACCGCTGATGAAGACGATGTTGAACTCCAGCCCCTTGGCGGCATGCACGGTCATCAGTTGCACGGCATCGTCGCCGTCCTCTGCCTGGTG
The DNA here is from genome assembly GCF_900174485.1 of Sterolibacterium denitrificans. NCBI lineage: Bacteria > Pseudomonadati > Pseudomonadota > Betaproteobacteria > Nitrosomonadales > Sterolibacteriaceae > Sterolibacterium > Sterolibacterium denitrificans. Next base: position 2,774,303 of record NZ_LT837803.1, read on the forward strand.
ATCGCCCGCCTCCAGGGCGGCATGCGTCAGGAAGGCGATCAGCTCGCCTTCGTCCGCGGCAGCGGCATCATCATCTGCCGCTATGGGACGACGATCCTCCTCGGCAACGAAGCTGGCGGCGGCGGTCACCAGTTCGTCGAGGTTGGCCAGGCGGTCCTGGCCTTCCCGGTCGTTGCGATAGTGCTCGCGCAGGCCGGACAGTTCGACGACATGGTCAATCACCTCGGGCAGCGGCAAGCCGGCAGCGCCCTCGCGCATCCGGTCGAGCAAGCCGGAAAAATTCTGCAGCACGCTCTGCGCCTTGCCGGCAAGATGGACTATCGCCTGGTGCAGGCTGCACTGATGCAGCCTGGCCGCATCGGCAAGCTGCTCCAGGGAGCGCGCGCCGATGCCGCGCGTCGGGAAGTTGACGACACGCGCGAAGGCCGTATCGTCGTCGGGATTGGCGAGCAGGCGCAGATAGGCCAGCGCATGCTTGATTTCCTGGCGCTCGAAAAAGCGCAGGCCGCCATACACGCGATACGGCAGACCGGCGGAAAACAGCGCGTGCTCCAGCACCCGCGACTGGGCGTTCGAACGATAGAGCAGCGCGATCTCGCTGCGCGCGCGGCCGTCGCGCATCAGCGCCCTGATTTCCTCGACGATCCAGCGCGCCTCTTCGAGATCGCTGGCGGCTTCAAAGACGCACAGCGGCTCGCCGCTGCCGGCCTCGGTCCACAGATTCTTGCCCAGGCGCGTTTCGTTGTGCTTGATGATGGCGTTGGCCGCATCGAGGATGTTGCCCTGCGAACGGTAGTTCTGTTCGAGGCGGATCACCTCCGGCACGGCGAACTCGCGTTCGAAGGCGTGCATGTTGCCGACATCCGCGCCGCGAAAGGCGTAGATCGACTGGTCGTCATCCCCCACGGCAAACACCGCCGCGCCGGCGCCGCCGTCCGACAACAGCTTCAGCCAGCGGTATTGCAGCTTGTTGGTGTCCTGGAATTCATCGACCAGGATGTGGCGGAACCGCTGCTGATAATGGTTGCGCACAGGCTCGTTGCGCTCCAGCAACTCGAAGCTGCGCAGCAGCAGCTCGGCGAAGTCGACCACGCCTTCGCGCTGGCACTGCTGCTCGTAGGCCGCGTACAACTCGACGCGTTTTCTGCTGTAGTCATCCCAGGCCTCGACCGCCGCCGGCCGCTCGCCCTGCTCCTTGTGGGCATTGATGAAATGCTGCAGATCGCGCGGCGGAAACTTTTCGTCATCGACATTCAGCGACTTCAGCAGGCGCTTGATCGCCGAAAGCTGATCGGACTGATCGAGGATCTGGAACATCTGCGGCAGTCCCGCCTCGCGATGATGCGCGCGCAACAGGCGGTTGCACAGGCCATGAAAGGTGCCGATCCACATGCTGCGGGTGTTGACCGGCAACATGGCCGACAGGCGCGCCAGCATCTCCTTCGCCGCCTTGTTGGTGAAGGTCACGGCGAGAATATTGTGCGGACCGGCCAGCCCTTGCGCCAGCAGCCAGGCGATGCGCGTGGTCAGCACGCGCGTCTTGCCGCTGCCGGCGCCGGCAAGGATCAAGGCATGGCGCGGTTCCAGGGTGACCGCAGCGAGCTGCTCGGCATTGAGCCCGGAAAGAAGATGGGGAGACGAAACGGACATAAGCGGCGAATTATACGCAGCGCCCCGGAACATCTGGCGCTTGGCTATACTTGACAGCCCATCCCCTGCCCATCCCGAGCCCGAAGCCTGGAGTCAGCCATCATGAGCCACAAGGAAGTGGAAGCAGTCCTGCTGCCCGACGAACAACCGATCCTGCGCGTCGTGCCGATGCCGGCCGACGTGAATGCGGCCGGCGACATCTTCGGCGGCTGGGTGATGTCGCAAGTCGATATCGCCGGTGGCGTCGTCGCCGTCCAGGTCGCGCGCGGACGCATCGCCACCGTCGCGGTCAATGCCTTCCAGTTCAGGCAACCCATTTCAGTCGGCGACGTGGTCAGCTTCTACGGCAAGGTGGCACGCATCGGCCGCACCTCGATCACCGTCGATGTCCAGGTGTATGCGGAACGCTACCGGCCCTGCACGGAGAAACCGCTGGTCGTCAAGGTCACCGAAGCCACGCTGACCTATGTGGCAACCGGCAGCGACGGCAGCAAACGCGAAATCTGCCTGCCCGCAAGCTGAAGCCGGGCCAGCTCGGCGCGGCACCCGCCATGCCGCTGCATGGCTCGCTGCATGACTACTTCTTTCCCGCCTTCCTGCGCGCGGCCGGCTTCGGTTTTGCCGCGGGTCCATCGGTACTGCCAGCCGCTCCCGCCTCGTTTCCGGCCGCCGGTTGCTGCATGAAATTCCACGGCCAGAGCGCCGGATTCATCATCGTATCCAGCGCCACCTGAGCAAAGGGATTGGCCGCGCCGGCCGAATCTGCCGCTGCCGTTGCTGTTCCCTGCTCGCCGGCATCCATGGCCGCCCGCACCGACTGGCCCATCGCCTGCACCGTCATCAGCGCGACCCGCTGCATCTCCAATCCTTGAATCGTCATTTGCAGCATGTTCAGATTGGTCTTCAGCCAGCCTTCGACCGCCTTGAGATCGGCAATCCGCTTGCCGATCTCATCCACATCCACCGTCGGCGTCACCATGCCGGGGAGGGAAAATCCCATGCTGTTCCACATGGATTTCAGGAAGTCCAGCGAGTCAGCGGCAGATGATTCCTTTGACATATTCATGACTCCGGGAAATAATAGGTGGATACTACTCCAAGGCCATACTGCCCGGCGTGACAAAATGCTTTGTTTTCACCATTCCCCTTCGTTAGCATGGCGCGTCAGCCGATTCGTCGGGCTGTCATGGAAACAGGAAATGACTGCATGAAACTGCTGATCGTCGAAGACCACGCACTGGTGCGTGAAGGTTTGCTGCATACGCTGAAAAAACTGGGCCGCGACGTCGTCTGCAATGGCGTACAGAATGCCGAGGAGGCGCTGGCGCTGCTCGAAAAAGAGGGCAGCGAACACTACGGTCTGTGCCTGCTCGACCTGATGCTGCCCGGCCTCAACGGCATGGGCTGCCTGGGTGTATTACGCAAACGCTTTCCGGCCTTGCCCGTGGTCATCATTTCGGCACTCGATGATCGCAACACGATAGAGCGCGCCATGCGTGCCGGGGCTTCCGGCTTCATCAGCAAATCCAGTCCCGGCGCAGTCCTGCTGAATGCCCTGCGCACCGTATTGGCCGGTGACGTCTATGTTCCAAGGGTATTTCACGATGAAATCCTCATGCGGGGCAAACGCAACAGCAACGCTTCACTGGCCGAGCAATACAATCTGACCACGGCGCAGATGCGGGTGCTCGAACCGCTGGTGCAGGGCAAAACCAACCGGCAGATCAGCGAACTGCTGGGCCTGACCGAAGGCACGATCAAGGTGCACGTATCCGCCATCCTCAAGGCGCTCAATGTCGACAACCGCTCGCAGGCGCTGCTGCTCGTCAAGGAACACAAGTCGAACAAGCTTTGAGCGTCCTGCGGACTGACAGTGGCAGCGCAGTACGGAAAGCGGCAACGCCAGCGGCGTCAAACGCCGTAGCCGAAGCGGACCGGCGCAGGAAACCGGCCAGGCGGCGGATTCGGCGGCGTCTGGGCGCCAGTCTCGACGATATTTCCGCCACTTCGCGCATGTTTGCGGGTATGCGCGACCGGCTCGCCAGAGACTTCCAATTGCAGCAGATCGATCACCTGGCAGGAGACGCTGCGGCAGGCATTCGCCAGTGCCGTCGGCAAGGCAAGCGGCATCTGTTTCTGCAGCAGCAGCTTGCTTGCCGAAAGCGCGGATACCGGATCCAGAATCCGGTCCTGATATTGCGAAAGGAATTCACGCATCGCCCGGTCCGCCGCGTCACGCTGCCAGGCATTGGTCGGCCATTGCATGGGTACGGCGTAGGCGCGCGGAAACCTTTCCAGATCGCGCGTCACGGTACGAATGTCCTCGTGGGAATCACGAAACGGCAGCAGCACCAGATCCGCCAGACCATACAGCCGATGATCCATTTCGGTGCGGTTGCCGCCGCCATCGACCACGCCCAGCCAGGCATCGAGCGCGCGAATCTTCTCCATGACCTTGCCCAGCGTCTCGTGCGTGCGGGCATCCGCCGTCAGATAGCGGCGATTGACGGGATCCAGCGGCTCGCGGTCGGTATCCGTCAGCACGCAGACGGAACGCTGACCCAGCAGACCCAGCCCCTGGCAAAGCATGTGGGAAAGCGTGGTCTTGCCGGTACCGCCCTTGTTGCCGATGACACAAATGATGTCCGCCATGTAAGCCTCTCCAGATTCCACCGCCCCGCCACCATCGCATCGGTGCAAATACCCATGAAACAAAGCAAGGTCACGGGTACGCGGCAGGTTGGCATTATTGGCGAAGGCCGAAGCCGACAAAGCCGGGAAATGCGCGGCAATCGAGCCTTTATTCCTCGCCGCCGCCCGGCATGCGATAACAGTAAAGCCGGGTCTCGCGCCGGTCGGCAACGACGAGCTGCGATTCCGGCGCCACTTCGGGAACCGCAAAGCTGTTGCTGATCAACAGACTGTCAGGCCGCATCTGCGACCTGGCCAACGCATGCAGACGCGGCATCGGAGCCGGCGACAGGAAGGCATACACGACATCGAAGGGCGCCAGCGAAACGCGCCAGAAGTCACCATAGCGGATCTGCAGATTGCCGTGGCCACTGGCCGCCAGCCTGGCCCACAGCCAGGGCAACGGCGCATGCTCCACGCCGACGAATTCGCAATCGGGACGCGCCTTGGCCAAATGACGCAACAGGCCGCCATGACCGCAGCCAAGATCGACCAGCCGGCACGGCGTATTCGGCAACAAGCGCAGCACGGCGGCGGCGGTCGCCGGATTGGACAGATACAGCGGCACCTGGCTGCGGTCGATGCGCCAATAGAACAACAGCAGCAGAACGAAGCCCGCCAGATACCAGCCCGACGCGATTTCCAGCCGGCTGGCCAGCAGCACGGCCGGCAAAAACCCCAGATGCAGGGGAATCCACCAGCGCGGCGCGCCGAGCAACTGTCCGATCAGCGCCGCCAGCACCGCCTGCAGCAGCACCGCTTGCAACAGTGAAGCGAGTACGCCCGGCAGCGCATACGCCAGCGTCGCCGCCAGCACGATACCGGCCATCTGGGCCAGCAGAGCCTGACGCAAGGGGTGAGCGGAGCGGCGCAAAAACATCGCCGGATGATAGCCCAGCTCGGCGCGCTGGCGCATGAATCGAGCGCTCCACCGGCAACGCAACTGCCGCAAGCGCCGATATCTCTGATACAATTCGCCGCTTCGGGGCGTAGCGCAGCCTGGTAGCGCACTTGCATGGGGTGCAAGGGGTCGCGAGTTCGAATCCCGCCGTCCCGACCAATGGAATCAAGCACTTGGGCCAGTCTTCGGACTGGCCCAAATGTTTTTTTGGGATTGGTTCTCAAAAAAGTGCCCAACGAAGTGTCCAACAACCGCCATGGATTAGTGGGGTTGTCGGCCAATCACTTTGCGAACAATTGTCGCGATTGCCACCCACGTACAGTACGCGAGCCGTAGCGGAGGCCGAAGGAAGTCCCTGTGGGACGCCTCACCCATGAAATTCATGGAGCACTGGATCTCGACTCAGCATGAATCGAAACTCGCTGCATAATGCCGTTGGGTTAGAAGATGAAAAACAGAGGGAGGCTCATGCACAAGGGCCACATTCATTTCCACTGGAGAGAAAACCATGATTCATAAGTTCGCAGTCCTGGCTGTTGTAAGCACACTTTGCTCGCCGGTGTTGGCCGGGGGCAATGCGCTTCCGCTAAAGGAAGTCAACGCATTGAGACAGCAAGGATATTCGGTACGAACCATTACTCCGATCTTTGGTCAGCTAGTCACATTTTCATTTCCCAAAGGGTTCGTACCTGCGTTCGAGGATACAAAAGGTGGCCAATACATTCAAGAACTGGTCCTCGAAGGAGAGAACGTAAAGAAGTGGTCTCAGATGGTTACGATCACAGGAGCAAAGGGGCTTGCTTCAAATCCAAACGTAACGCCAGCGCGATTCGCCGACAACATGGCGGGCGGTTTCAAACGTGTGTGCCCAGACTCATACACCGCCACTGGCCTTGGTGAAATCAAGTTCGGTAGCCATGACGGATTTGTCGCCGTCGTGAGTTGCGGGGTCGCAAGCCCCGTCGGAGAGTCTTACAGCGAATCCATGCTCCTGATCGTTATCAAGGGCGAGAGCGACTACTACACCATCCAGTGGGCTGAGAGGGGTAAGGCATCGAAGACTCCGATCAAGTTCGACAATGCCAAATGGTCTGGTAGATTCAAAAAACTTACACCGATCAAGCTGTGCCCTATTGTCCCTGGGGAGCCGGCTCCTTATCCCAGTTGCACCAATCGCACGTAATGTCATCCGCACTCCCAACGACCAAGGTTAATTCTGGTTTTTGAAGCTCGGACGCCCGTACCCTGAGCGATTTTTCGAACGCAAGGAATTCCATGACCACGATCTATCGAAGAAGACGCGCATCCAATCGTGAGCTTCCCCCAAAATTTCGTCCTCCAAGGAATAGGGTATAACGCTCCGTAAATCTGGAAGGAGAAGTTGAGGAAGATAGCGAATTCGAATCCCGCCGCTCCAGCCAATGGAAACAAGCATTTGGGCCAGTCTTCGGACTGGCCCAAATGTTTTTCGGGCATCGAGCCTGCCTTGCCGATGACCGATTTCAGACGCCGGACGGCAGTTTGGAAGCCATCATGCTTCGCCGGTCGAGCTTGCGGCCATCGACGATGAACGTCCCATCGCCCACGGCGTGTATGCGCCGACGCTCCCTGCGTTCCGGATCGATGTGGGCCACTATCGCCTTCAACACGACGATGCCGTAACGATCGATGACGTCGGCAACCTTGCATTCGATGTTGGCCAGGCACTCCTTGATCAATGGCGCCTTGACGAATTTTCCCGGCACGGCCGTCAGGCCGAACCTGGCGAACTTGTCGGTATCGCTCCCGGAGCATGTACCGATGCCCACGACCGTATCCAGCAGGTCTACCGTGGGAATGGCGATCACGCACTCGCGTTGTTTGCGCAAAGCCCCGAACGAATGGTTCCATGCACCCGTCGCGATGGCGAACGCCGGGGTGAAATCCATCACCATCGTCCACGATATGGTCATGATGTTGGGCTTGCGCCCATCATAGGTGGTCACCAGGACCACCGGGCCGGGTTCGATCAGGGTAAAGGCCTTGGCTAACGCCAGCGTTCGCATGTCGACATCTCCAGCAGCATGGACGGGTAGGCGACGGATGATGGCATATTGTAACCAGCGACATGGCTCACTGGCGCTGGACAGCCTCGCCATTGCAATCATGAAACAATCCATGCCTGAGCCTGAAAGGGAAATCATCATGTCCAACCAGGAACACATCGTCATCTTCACTGGCGCGGGCGTTTCCGCCGAAAGCGGCATCGCCACCTTCCGCGACGCGAACGGCCTGTGGGAAAAGCACCGACCGGAAGAAGTGGCCCACATCGCTGCCTGGCGGCGCGACCCGGAACTGGTGCTGCGCTTTTACAACCAGCGCTGGGCGCAACTGCAAACCGTGCAGCCCAACGCGGCGCATCACGCCATTGCGGAACTGGAAGAAAATTTCAATGTGACCGTCATCACGCAGAACGTGGACGACCTGCACGAGCGCGCCGGTTCCACCAAGGTCATCCACCTGCACGGCGAACTGCTGAAGGCCTGTGAAACGCATGACAAGTCACGCACCTATCCTTATGCGCAACCGCTGAAGCTGGGCGACCTCGGCCCCACGGGACGGCAGTTGCGGCCCTTCATCGTCTGGTTCGGCGAAGATGTGCCGCTGATGCCCCTGGCGCAGGAAATCGTTTCCACGGCCAGCACCTTCATCGTCGTCGGCACCTCGCTCAATGTCTATCCCGCCGCCGCTCTGGTCCACGACGCGCTGATCGCCCGGCGAAAATTCCTGGTGAACAAGGAGCCCGCGCTGGACAACCTGGCGATTCGGGACGAAGACTGGCAGCAGTTCATCGGCCCGGCGACGGAGGGAATACGACGGGTGAGGGATGTGTTGTTGGGGTAGAGGCAGCGGTAATGGATTCGTGCAACCGCGTACCGTACGCCATCGAGCAGAACAATGACAGACTCGGCAAGGGTGATTGCGTGGTTTCGGCGATGCCGTGCCCCATATAAGGCGAAACGCCGTCAATTCTCGAAGACGATGCCTGCAGCAATCCACCGAGCGAAGTAATGACGATGACACTACGCACATGCTACACTGCGCACAATCAAGGAGGTTTCCCCATGACGGCCAGCACTGTGATTGCCAAACGCGACACCCTCAACCTGCGCATCAAGCCGCAAGTACGCGATCTGATCGATCGTGCAGCCAAGGTACGTGGCAAGAACCGCACGGACTTCATCCTCGATGCCGCGCGTCAGGCAGCAGAAGAAGCGCTGCTTGACCAGGCGCTGATACAGGTGAGTCCCGAAGCCTATGCCGAGTTTCTGGCACGTCTGGATCGCCCGGCGGCTGCCAACGTCCGCCTGCAAAAGACCCTGCAAACACCCGCACCCTGGGACCAGGCGTAATGCTGGCAGCTCCCGCGCCGCTGACGGCACACCACGAAACCAATACATTCACCTGTGGCGTCGAGAGCCTGGATCACTGGCTCAGGCAGCGGGCATTGAAGAACCAGATTTCCGGCGCTTCACGTACCTTTGTCGTTTGTGAGGATCAGCGAGTTCTCGCCTACTACGCGCTGGCCAGCAGTGCCGTCGCTGCCAAACTTGCAACCGGGCGTCTGCGGCGCAACATGCCTGACCCGATTCCCATTGTGGTATTGGGTCGTCTGGCCATAGACCAGAGTCTGCACGGTCAGGGGATTGGCCGCGCCCTGGTGCGCGATGCCTGCCTGCGTGTGGTCGCGGCAGCGGACGCCATTGGTATTCGCGGCATGCTGGTACATGCACTCTCACCCGAAGCACAGGCGTTTTATGCGCATGTGGGTTTCGAGCCTTCGCCGCTGGAGCCCATGACCCTGATGGCCACCATCGCTGATGTGCGTGCCGGGCTGGGCTGATTCGAATCCCGCCGTCCCGGTCACTCGAAGCAACGCAAAGGCAGTGCCGCGCGCCGGGTCGCATTGGAAACATTACAAAAACAATTCAAGCCAATGAATTTATTGCCGTTATTCATTGCAAGCGTCATTTTTGCATCGTGACGTGACCCTGCCGGCATCGGTTGCGCGATGCGGGCAATCCCCAGTCCCAGTGAATACGCCACTTGCCGGAGAGCCTTGCATCCCTTTGCGCTCATGAGTGGCTGGTTTATTGGAGGTCAGAATGGCACTCGATACCTTGCCCGCCTTGCTCCGGATACCGACGGTGAGCGCCATACCGGATACCAGCCAGACCAATCCGGATGACAGGAAACGTCGTGAGCAGCCGCGCGACCACCACGAGCAGTCGCCGGAAGAAACGCCGCACACACAGCCGGTCGTCAATATCGATGGCCAGATCACCGGCCGACTGATCGATACGACGGCCTGATCCGCCCGCGTCCCTCGGTGGCCGCGGCATCTTGCCGGCCAGCACGCCAGCCAGCCATTGCTATAGTGACCTATGTCACTTGCCGCAATCCATCGACGCCGGCCGCCGCTGCAAGACGTGAGAGAATCCGCCTCTGCATGAAGGAATGCACGGCAGATGAGCGACGAAGCTTGCCGCGCGACTTGCCAGCGGAAATTGCCGCCACAGGACTGCCATGAAGCTGACCGCACTTTTCAATCACGAAAACGCGCTGCCCACCTCGCCCCAGATCATCCAGGAGCTGATCGAAAGCTTCCGCGATGAAAATATTTCCAGTGACGAACTGGCGCGCAAGATTGCGCTCAATCCGGTACTCGGCGCCAATGTGCTGCGACTGGCCAATTCGCCCTACTACCACGTCTCGCGCCAGGTCGGCAGCATCAGGGACGCCATTGCCATGCTCGGTTTCGTTACCGTGCGCACGCTGGTGATCACCTGCGGCCTGGTTGCCCGCTTCAAGGCCACGCCGGGCATCGAGCTCCGGCAGTTCTGGCGCTACAGCCTGTCCACTGCGGTTGCGGGCAAGTGGCTGGCCGCCAAAACCGGCGAGAACGCCGAACTGGCCTTCACCATCGGCATCGTCCATGGGCTTGGCCAGTTGATGCTGCACCTCGGTCTGCCCGAGCAGGCCGGTACGCTGGACAAGATCACCAGCATCTACAGCGAAAACCGCTTGCAAATGGAGCGGGACGTCTTCGACTTCACCTATGCCGACGTCAGCGCCGAACTGGTCGCCCGCTGGAAGTTTCCGGATGCCATGGTCGAGGCGATACGCGCCTTCTCGCGGCCCTTCGAGAAGGAGACCCTGAACCGTCAGGGGACCATCCTCCATCTGGCCGCCTGGCTGGCGCGCATGGATGAACTGGGCTTCGATGCCGCCGCCCGCCAGGCCGCCTGTCCGCGCGATGTGGCCGGATTGCTGGGCCTGGCTCCCGAAGTCCTGCTTGCGGAAATTCCCTCTCTCGGCGAATTGCGCGCCGGCCTCGAAGACCTGATGCCATAGCCGCGGACAACCCGCATCGGGACGATCGCGCGCGCCGGCGGGTAGAATGCCGGTCCATGCCTGCACCAAAATTCATCCACCTGCGCCTGCACAGCGAGTACTCGATCACCGATGGCATCGTGCGCCTGGATGCCGCAGTCGCCCGAGCGGTGGCCGACGGCATGCCGGCACTGGCGCTGACCGACCTTGCCAATCTGTTCGGCATGGTGAAGTTCTACAGCGGGGCACGCAGTGCCGGACTGCAACCCATCATCGGCTGCGACGCCTGGATCGCCGACGACTCGCCAGACCGCCGCGACGGCAGTCGCGACGCCGGCTGCCGCCTGCTGCTGCTGGTGAAGGATCGGGCCGGCTACCTGCGCCTGTGCGAATTGTTGAGCAATGCCTACCTCGCCGCGCGGCGGCGTGGCCGCGCGGAGATAACGCGTGCAGCCCTTGCCCAGGGCGACAATGCCGGATTGATCGCGCTGTCCGGCGCGCATTTCGGCGATGTCGGCCAGTTGCTGCTGGCCGGCAAGAGCGCGCAGGCCGAGCAGCAGGCGCGCGCCTGGGCAACCCTGTTTCCCGGCAGCTTCTATCTCGAAATACAGCGTTGCGGCCAACCGCAGGCTGAAATGCTGATCACGCAGACCGCGGCGCTGGCCGGGCGCCTCGGCCTGCCGCTGGTGGCCACGCATCCCATCCAGTTCATGGCGCCCGACGATTTCAAGGCGCACGAAGCCCGCGTCTGCATCGCCGAAGGCTATGTGCTGGCCGACAAGCGGCGGCCGCAAAACTTCACCGAACAGCAGTACTTCAAGTCGCAAGCCGAAATGGCCGAGCTGTTTGCCGACCTGCCCGACGCCCTGGAAAACACGGTGGAAATTGCCCGCCGCTGCAACCTCAGCGTCGAACTGGGCAAGAGCCGCTTGCCGCAATTTCCGATTCCGGATGGCTTGAGCGACGATGCCTATCTCGATCAGCAGGCGCACGAAGGTCTGGAGCACCGCCTGGCCCAGTTGTATCCCGATGCGGCCGTGCGCGACGAAAAACGTCCGGAATACCTCGAACGCCTGGCCTTCGAAATCAACACCATCCAGCAGATGGGCTTTCCCGGCTACTTCCTGATCGTTGCCGACTTCATCAACTGGGCCAAGCAGAACGGCGTGCCGGTCGGGCCGGGGCGCGGCTCGGGAGCTGGCTCGCTGGTGGCCTACGCAATGGGCATTACCGATCTCGATCCACTGGCCTACGACCTGCTGTTCGAACGCTTCCTGAACCCGGAGCGCGTCTCGATGCCCGACTTCGACATCGACTTCTGCCAGGACGGCCGCGACCGGGTGATCGACTACGTCAAGGGCAAATACGGCGCCCACGCCGTCTCGCAGATCGCCACCTTCGGCACCATGGCGACCAAGGCGGTGATCCGCGACGTCGGCCGGGTGCTCGACCTGCCGTTCAACTTCGTCGATCAGTTCGCCAAACTAATTCCCAACGAACTCGGCATCTCGCTGGCTGAAGCACGCGAGAAGGAACCGGCCATCAACGATCGCATCGAGCAGGAAGAAGAAATCCGCGAGCTGTGGGACCTGGCCGAGCGCCTCGAGGGGCTGACGCGCAACATCGGCATGCATGCCGGCGGCGTGCTGATCGCGCCGGGCAAGCTCACCGATTTCTGCCCGCTGTATTCGGCGCAGGGCGAGGTCGATGGCCAGGCGCAGGGCGTGGTCAGCCAGTTCGACAAGGATGATGTCGAAAAGGTGGGGCTGGTCAAGTTCGACTTCCTCGGCCTGCGCACGCTGACCATCCTCGACGAAGCCGTGCGCTGGGTGCGCCAGCTCGATCCGGCGCTGAAGGATTTTCGCCTCGAAGACATCCCGCTCGACGACCAGGCGACCTATGCGCTGTTCGCCGCCGGCAATACCACGGCGGTGTTCCAGTCGGAATCGCGCTCGGCCAAGGATCTGGAAAAACGCCTCAAGGGCGACACTTTCGAGGACATCATCGCCCTGATGGCGCTCAACCGGCCGGGCCCGCTGGGGTCGGGCATGGTGGACGACTTCATCAACCGCAAGCACGGCCGCGCCAAGGCCGAGTATTTCCATCCCGACCTGGAGCCGGTGCTCAAGCCGACCTATGGCGTCATCGTCTACCAGGAACAGGTGATGCTGGTGGCCCAGGTGCTGGCCGGCTACACGCTGGGCGGCGCCGACATGCTGCGCCGCGCGATGGGCAAGAAGAAACCCGAGGAAATGGCCCAGCAGCGCGCCATCTTCACCGAAGGCGCGGCCAGGCGCGAGGTCGATGCGGCGCTGGCCACCCAGTTGTTCGACCTGATGGAAAAGTTCGCCGAGTACGGTTTCAACAAGTCGCACTCGGCGGCCTATGCACTGGTGGCCTTCCAGACCGCCTGGCTCAAGCATTACCATTGCGCGGCCTTCATGGCGGCGACGATGTCCTCGGAAATGGCCGACACCGACAAGGTGCAACTGTTCTACCAGGACAGCCTGGCCAACGATCTGCGCTTCCTGCCGCCCGACATCAATACCGGCGGCATCCGCTTCGAGCCGGTGGATGCCCGGACCATCCGCTATGGCCTGGGCGCCATCAAGGGCACGGGCGAGACCGCGCTGAGTGCCATCCTGCGCGCCCGCGAAACCGGCCCATTCACGGATCTGTTCGATTTCTGCCGGCGCATCGACAAGCGCGTGGTGAATCGCCGCGTCATCGAGGCATTGATTCGCGCGGGAGCCTTCGATGCGCTGGATGCCGAACACGCAGCAGATGCCTCATCCCGCGCCCATCGCGCGCGCCTGCTGGCCTCCGTCGGCGTGGCGCTGGAAGCCGCCGAGCAGGCCGAGCGCCACGCCCTGCAGGACAACCTATTCGGTGACGACAGCCACGCCGGCGCCGACCATCCGCACTATGTCGAAACGCCGCACTGGAGCGAGCGCGAACATTTACTCAACGAAAAACAGGCGCTCGGATTTTTCATCTCCGGCCATCCCTACAATGCCTATCGCGCCGAGCTGGCGCCCTTCGTGCGCAAGCCGCTCGCGCAGATCGAACCGCAACGCGACCCGCTGCTGCTGGCCGGCATCGTCGTCTCGACGCGCACGCAGATGACCCGGCGCGGCAAGATGGCCATCGTCATGATCGACGATGCCAGCGCCCAACTGGAAGTCACCGTATTCAACGAACGCTTCGAGGCCGAACGCAACAAGATCGTGGTGGATGAGCTGCTGCTGGTCGAGGGCAAGGTGATGCGCGACGACTTCAGCGGTGGCCTGCGCGTGGTTGCCGACAAGCTGCTCACGCTGGGCGAGGCGCGCGGCCGTTTCGCCAGGATGCTGCAACTATCGCTGAACGGCAACTCGAATGCCGAACGGTTGCGCAGCCTGCTCGCGCCCTATCGCGCCGGCAGCAATGCCTGTCCGGTGCGGCTGGCCTATCGCAACGGCGATGCCGAAGTGCAACTGAGGCTCTCCGACGCCTGGCAGGTGCGGCTGGAGGATGAGCTGCTCGCCAACCTGCACGACTGGCTGACGCCGGCGAATGTCAAGGTGGTGTATGGCTAGGGTCAGCGGCTAGCCGTAGCTGTAGAACCCCTGCCCGGTTTTGCGCCCCAGATAGCCGGCTTCCACCATCTCGCGCAGCAGCGGCGCCGGGCGGTATTTCGAATCGTTGAACTGGCCGTAGAACACTTCCATCACCGCCAGCAGCACGTCCAGCCCGACCATGTCGGCCAGGGCCAGCGGGCCGATCGGATGATTGCAGCCCAGCTTCATGCCGTTGTCGATGTCCTCTGCCGTCGCCAGTCCCTCGGCCAGGGCGAAGATCGCCTCGTTGATCATCGGACAGAGGATGCGGTTGACCGCGAAGCCCGGGCTGTTCTTCACGCTGATCGGCGTCTTGCCCAGACGCTGCGCCAGCGCCATCACCGCGGCGTGCGTCGCATCGCTGGTCTGCAGGCCGCGGATCACTTCGACCAGCGCCATCACCGGCACGGGATTGAAGAAGTGCATGCCGACGAAGCGCTCGCTGCGCTGCACGGCGGCGGCCAGGCGGGTGATCGAAATCGACGAGGTATTGCTGGCCAGTATGGCATCCGCCTTCAGTTGCGTTTCCACTTCCTTGAGCAGGCGCAGCTTGAGATCGAGATTCTCCGTCGCCGCCTCGATGACCAGATCGCAAGTCGCCAGATCGCCTTGCTGCGTGCTGCCCTGGATGCGCGCCAGCGCGGCATCCTTGTCGGCCGCGCTCATCTTTTCCTTCTTGACGACGCGCTCCAGGCTGCCGGCAATCGCCGCCAGGCCGCGCTGCACCGCCTCGTCCCGCACATCCAGCATGACCACGTCGATGCCTGCCACCGCGCACGCCTGCGCAATGCCGTTGCCCATGGTGCCGGCGCCGATCACGCCCACTTTGTCGATGTTCATCTCATGCTCCCTCTGTTGCCTTCTGTTGCCGGCCAATTTGCCAATCCGGAAAAGCCGGACAAGCTACCCGAGGCCATCGGCAGAGTCAATGATGAATGCCGATCAATGGCCCTGGCACCTTTCCCTCGCCTCCTGATCCGGTACACGGCAGCGCTGTCACATCGATGCAACATTGCATGGCCAAAATGCAACTGCATTTCACAACCTCAACAGGAGATACACATGCAGAAGCAACTGATTACCCTGGCCATCAGCGGATTGATAGCCACCGGCGCCCAAGCCCAATCCAATGTCACCGTGTACGGTGTTGCCGACCTGTCGTTCGACAGCGTCTCGACGTCCGGCGGAACGCTCCCTGGCAGCCGAACCGGCAACTACACGCGCGTCTCCAGCAACAGTTCCTACCTCGGCTTCAAGGGCAGCGAAGACCTGGGCAACGGCTTGCGCGCCTTGTTTCAGTTCGAGTCCTCCGTCAATGTCGATACGAATACGGCTGGCTCCAGCCTGCTTGGCGCTGCGCGCGATTCCTACGTCGGCCTCGAAACCGCCAGCCTCGGGACGCTGAAGCTTGGCACACTGAGCACGCCAACCCGCTCCCTGGGCACGGCCATCGACGTGAATGCCGGCGCTACCAGCATCGGCGCCAACAGCGGCCTGATCAACAACCTGGGCTTCGACTCCCGGCAAGCCAACACGATCCGCTACGACACGCCTGTCCTGGCCGGCTTCAGCGCGGCCTTCGCCTACATCGCGGGAGAAAACAAGACGACGGATGGCGCCGCTACCCCGGCCAACCGCTCGGCCTGGGACCTGGGGATGAACTACAAGGCAGGGCCATGGATGGCCGGCCTGACCCACGTCCAGAAAAAGGAAGGCGACGCTGCAGACACCAGGTTCAGGAACAGCCGGATTGCGACCGCCTATGACTTCGGCACCGGCAGTATTCGCGTGCTATGGAACCAGGATCGGGATGAGTCGCTCGGCGCGAGCACCCGGCAGACCGTCTGGGGCCTGGGCGGGACGTTCAATGCCACGCCGAACGGCAAACTCATCGCCCAGTACTACAGGGCAAACGATCGCTCGGGCAACGCAACGAGCGATGAAGGCGCCCGCCTGTTCGAACTCGGCTACGAACACAGCCTCTCCAAGCGCACCATGCTGAAGCTGATCTACGCCCGCATCGACAACGACGGCAACGCTACCTTCAACTTCGGCAGTAACGGCGTGCGCAACGTCACGGGCCAGCCCGGCGTCGATCCACGCGGCTTGCAGATCGGCGTGCGTCACAGCTTCTGAAACGCCTGCTTGCGCATCCCGCGCAAGCGGTATGCCGGATTCAGCGCGGCCGGACTTCCCAGGATTTTTGCAAACGCTTTACCGATACCGGGGATGGCGTGCGCAATTCCTGGGCGAAGAGCGCGATGCGCAACTCCTCGAGCAACCAGCGGAATTCCTCGAAGAAGGGATCGGGCAGACCGGCAGCGGCCTTGAGATGCATCTGGCGCTCGCGCTCCCAGGGCTTGGCCAGGGCCTGCCAGTCGTTCATCAGGCGCGCATCGCGGGCCGGGTCGTTGCGCAGTTTGTCCAAGCGCAGCGCCGCGCCCTTGAGATAGCGCGGATACTGCTGCAAGCGCTCGAACGCCGTGTCGCTGATGAAGTTGCGCCCCATCAGCGCCGCGCACTGGGCCTGGATGTCCGCCACCACGGCCGGATAGGCCTTGGCCAGCCCCGCCAGTTTCTTCTGCAAGCCGGCGTACTCCTGGATGATGCCGCCCACCAGGCGCAGCACTTCCTGGGCAATCAGCCCCAGGCGTGGCTTGCCTGCCTTGAGCCGCGCCTCGAATTCGCTCGCCTGCGCGGGCCAGGGTTCGGCGAGAAAGCTGCGCTCCAGCGCCACACCGAGAATCTGCGCCCGCAGCGCCTCGGCATCGAGCAGTGCCATGCACTGCAAGGCCAGATCGCGAAAGGCCGGACTGCCGAACAGGGTTTTCTCCAGTTGCTTCAGTTGCTCGCGGGCGTTCAGCATGAACAGGCGGGCGAGTCCGCCACGATGCTGCCGGCGCGCTTTCTCCGGCGTATCGAAGACGCGCAGGGCGACGCTGCTTTCCTCATCCACCAGCGCCGGGAAACCCACCACCTTGCGTCCGCCGACGACGACTTCCAGCAGTTCGGGCAACTCGCCGAAACTCCAGGTGGTCAGGCCGACGTGTTCACTGGCCTCACTGGCTTCATTGACTTCACTGATTTCACCGGCTTCACCGGCGCGTACGCTTTCGCTCTCGCCCGCCCTGGCTGCCGGCCGGCTCGCCGCCGCAAAGCTCCGCTCGACGCGGGCGCCATGCTGCGCGCGCAACTCCGCCAGCGAGCGCGACAACGCCAGGGTGGCGCCATGCTCGTCCTGCAGACGGAAATTCATCAGCAGATGGGCGCGCAGTTCACCGACGCGGAAGGCGTCGAGCGGCAGTTTCATCGCCAGTTTTTCTTCCACCGCCCGCGTCAGCGCGCGCAGCAGCGGCTCGTCCAGATCATGCTCGGCGGCGCAAAACCCGGCGGCAAAACCATCCAGCGGCTGCAGGCGATGGCGATATTTCTGCGGCAGCGTTTTCAGCAGGGCGCGGATTTTTTCCTCCCGCAGGCCGGGCACCAGCCATTCGCAGCGCGTGGCCGGCACCTGGTTGAGCTGGGCCAGCGGAACGACCAGGGTCACGCCATCATCCGCCGCGCCCGGATCGTGGTGATACGTCAGCCGCAACTGGCGGCCATGACAGGGCAGATGCGGCGGAAATGCCTCGGTGGTGATGCCGGCCGCCTCGTGACGCATCAACTGCTCGCGCTCCAGATGCAACAGGCGCGGCTGCGCGGCTTCGGCCTGCTTGCGCCAGGCATCGAAAGCCGCCAGGGTGGTGATGTCGGCGGGCAGCAGACTGTCGTAGAACGCCTCGATCAGCGCTTCATCGACCAGCACGTCGGGGCGCCGCGACTTGTGTTCCAGCTTTTCTATCTCGGACACCAGCTTGCGGTTGTGCTGGAGAAACTTCGCCCGCCGCACGAAATCCTCATGCACTTCGCCGCCGACCAGCGCATCGCGGATGAACAGCTCACGCGCCAGCTTCACCTCCGCCGCGCCCGCCTGCCCCGGGCGGCCAAAGCTCACTCGGCGCTTGGCATACAGCAGCAGTCCGTGCAGGGTGGCCCGCTCGAAGGCCACCACCTGGCCGGAGTTCTTCTCCCAATGCGGCGCATCGACGTGCTTGCGCAGCAGATGGCCGCCCACCTGCTCCAGCCACTCCGGCTCGATCTTCGCCACGCAACGGGCGAACAGGCGCGAGGTCTCGACCAGCTCGGCGGCGACGATCCAGCGGCCGGCCTTTTTAACCAGCGTCGAGCCGGGATGGATGAAGAATTTGATGCCGTGCGCGCCCAGGTAATGCCCGGCCTCTTCGCTTTTCAGGCCGAGGTTGCCGAGCAATCCCGTCAGCAACGCGCAGTGCAGCGCTTCGTAGCTGGCCGGCAACTGGTTCTCGCGCCAGCCGTGTTCCGCGCACAGGCTGTGCAACTGGCCGTGGATGTCGCGCCACTCGCGCAGGCGCAGCCAGGAAATGAAATTCTGCTTGCACCAGGCTTTCTGTTTCGACGAGGACTCATGTTTCCAAATTTCATCCGCCGCCTGCCAGAGCTTCAGCCAGGCCAGGAATTCCGAACGCTCGTCCTTCCAGCGCGCATGCGCCTGATCCGCTGCCCCCGCGCGATCCGGCGGCCGCTCGCGCGGATCGGCGATCGACAGCGCGGCGGCGATCACCAGCACTTCCTGGAGCGCACCCAGCTCGCGGCCGGCGAGGATCATGCGGGCGATCTTCGGGTCCAGCGGCAGTTTGGCCAGCTCGCGGCCGACCCCGGTCAGTTCCCGCGCCTCATCGACCGCGCCCAGCTCGGCCAGCAGCTGGTAGCCATCGCTGATCATTTTCGGCAGCGGCGCCTGGAGAAAAGGAAACGCATCGACATCGCCCAGGTGCAGCGCCTTCATGCGCAGGATCACCCCGGCCAGCGAAGAGCGCAGGATTTCCGGATCGATATGCGCCGGACGACGCTGGAAATCCGCCTCGTCATACAGGCGGATGCAGATGCCGCTGGCCACCCGGCCGCAGCGTCCGGCGCGCTGACGGGCGGCAGCCTGGGAAATCGGCTCGACCAGCAACTGCTCGACCTTGTTGCGATGGCTGTAGCGCTTGACGCGCGCCAGTCCCGTATCGACGACGTAGCGGATGCCCGGCACGGTCAGCGAAGTCTCGGCCACGTTGGTCGCCAGCACCACGCGGGACCCTTGCCCCTGGTGCGCGGCAAAGATGCGCGCCTGCTCCTGCGCCGACTGGCGGGCGAACAGCGGCAGGATTTCGCTGCTCATGCCGGCGGGCCGGCGCAGGCCGTGCTTGCGCAGCGCTTCCGCCGCCTCGCGGATCTCGCGCTCGCCGGGCAGGAACACCAGCACATCGCCCGGACCGGCGCGCTGCACTTCATCCACCGCATCGACGATGGCCTCATTCAGATCGCGCTCCTTCTGCGCGCCATCCGCGCCCAACACCGGCCGCCAGCGCACTTCGATGGGATGCAGGCGGCCGGAGACCTCGATCACCGGCGCCGGCCGGCCGTGGCCGGGCTGCGCGAAATGCTCGGCGAAACGCTGGGCATCGAGCGTGGCCGAAGTGATGATCACTTTCAACTCGGGCCGGCGCGGCAGCAACTGCTTGAGATAGCCGAGCAGAAAGTCGATGTTGAGACTGCGTTCGTGCGCCTCGTCGATGATCAGCGTGTCGTACTGGCGCAGCAGCGGATCGCCCTGGGTTTCGGCCAGCAGGATGCCATCGGTCATCAGCTTGATGTAGGTGGCCGGCGTGACGCGATCGGTAAAGCGGATCTTGTAGCCGACGAAGCGCCCCAGCTCGGACTGCAGCTCCTGGGCGATGCGGGCGGCGGTGGCCCGCGCGGCGATGCGGCGCGGCTGGGTATGGCCGATCAGGCCATGGCTGCCGCGCCCCAGTTCCAGGCAGATCTTCGGCAGTTGCGTGGTTTTGCCCGAACCGGTCTCGCCGCAGACGACCACCACCTGATGTTCCGCGATTGCCCGCGCGATCTCCTCGCGTCGCTGATTGACCGGCAGCAATTCGTCATAAACGATCGCTGGCCGAGCGGCCAGACGGGCGGCAGCGTCGAACTTCACTTGGCGAGCTGGAGGACGGTGTAAATGCCGAGCCCGGTAAGCAGCAGCGAGCCGCCCAGATGCAGCACCGCCGCGCCGCAGGCCCAGGCGTACTCGGCACGCTGGATGAGGGCGACGACCTCGGCCGAAAACGTCGAAAACGTGGTCAGGCCACCGAGCAGCCCGGTGATGAAGAAGAGCTTGAGTTCCGGCGGCAGATCGGCCTGCAGATGAAACACCGTCACCGCCACGCCGACCAGATAGCCGCCGATCAGGTTGGCCGCCAGCGTCCCCAGCGGCAGCAGCGGGAAGACGGCATTCAAGGCCAGCCCCAGCCCCCAGCGCAACCAGGCGCCGATGGCCGAGCCCAGACCCACGGCAAGAAAGGATGAAAAATTCATCGGCGGGATTTTACTCCGCCGGCAGCAAGAAGGAGCTACCCAGCAACTCGCGTTTGCCCAGTAGAATCCGGGCTATTTCACGCATTTTGTCGAGTCGTCATGAGCACTCCGGAACCGGGCAAGGCCACGAATTTCATCCGCAATCTCATCGAAGCCGATCTGGCTGCCGGCAAGCACGCGCAGATGCGCTGGGCCGGACAGCCGGGGCCGGCGGCGGCGCATGCCGGGGCGCCGCTCGATGCGGCGAAGATCCGCACGCGCTTTCCGCCCGAGCCGAACGGTTATCTGCATTTCGGTCACGCCAAAAGCATCCTGCTGAACTTCGGTCTGGCGCGCGACTATGGCGGCGTCTGTCACCTGCGCTTCGACGACACCAATCCGGAAAAGGAAGAGCGGGAGTATGTCGAGTCCATCATCGATGCGGTGCGCTGGCTGAGCTGCGACTGGGGGCGCGATCAATATTACGCCTCGAACTATTTCGCCTGGATGTACGAATTCGCCGTCGCCCTGATCGAGGCCGGCCATGCCTATGTCGACAGCCAGACGGCCGAAGAAATGCGCGAGCGGCGCGGCACGCTCACCGCAGCGGGCCAGGACAGCCCTTACCGCAGCCGCTCGGTGGAAGAAAACCTCGATCTGTTCAGCCGCATGAAAGCCGGCGAATTCGCCGATGGCGCGCACGTGCTGCGGGCGAAGATCGACATGGCGGCGGCCAACATCAATCTGCGCGATCCGGCGATCTACCGCATCCGCCATGCCAGCCACCACAACACGGGCGATGCCTGGTGCGTCTATCCGATGTACACCTTCGCCCACCCGATCGAGGATGCGCTGGAGCACATCACCCATTCGATCTGCACCCTGGAGTTCGAGGATCAGCGGCCGTTCTACGACTGGCTGCTGGAGCGACTGGCCGAGCTGGGCCTGCTGGCGTGGCCGCTGCCGCAGCAGATCGAGTTCTCGCGCCTCAACCTGACTTATGTGGTGCTTTCCAAGCGCAAGCTGATCCAGCTGGTCGATGAAAACCACGTCGCCGGCTGGGACGATCCGCGCCTGCCGACGCTGGTCGGCGCGCGCCGGCGCGGCTTCACCGCGCAAGGTTTTCAGTTGTTCGCCGAGCGCATCGGGGTTTCCAAGGCGGATTCATGGATCGACATGAGCGTGCTCGAAGACTGCATGCGCGAGGATCTCAACGCGCGCGCCGAGCGGCGCATCGCCGTGCTCGATCCGCTGAAGCTGATCATCACCAATTACCCGGCGGAGGCCGAGGAGTCCTGCCTGGCGCCGAATCATCCGCTCAAGCCGGAACTGGGCAAGCGTGAAATGCCCTTCTCGCGCGAGCTGTGGATCGAGCGCGAGGACTTCATGGAAACCCCGGTGAAAGGCTATCACCGCCTCTATCCGGGCAACCTGGCGCGACTGCGCTATGGCTTCGTCATTCAATGCACCGGCTGCGAGAAGGACGCGAGCGGCCAGGTCGTCGCGGTGCATGCCGAGCTTCAGCCGGACTCCAAGTCCGGCAC
Organism: Sterolibacterium denitrificans; assembly: GCF_900174485.1. Lineage (NCBI taxonomy): Bacteria > Pseudomonadati > Pseudomonadota > Betaproteobacteria > Nitrosomonadales > Sterolibacteriaceae > Sterolibacterium > Sterolibacterium denitrificans. The sequence continues at coordinate 2,796,475 of NZ_LT837803.1, forward strand.
GCCGGGCGCCGACAACTACAAGGTGAAAGGCAACCTGCACTGGATCAGCGCACGCCATGCCTATCAGGCCGAAGTGCGTCTGTTCGACCGCCTGTTCGCCGCGCCCCATCCGGGCGCGCGCCGCGAAGGCGATGCGGAAGGCATGGAACGCAATTATCTGGACGACCTCAATCCGGCCAGCAAGGAAGTCATCCATGCCTATCTGGAGCCGGCGCTGCAAAACGTCAAACCCGAAGAAAGTTTCCAGTTCGAACGCCATGGCTACTTCGTTGCCGACCGCGTGGACTCGCAGCCCGGCCGGCCGGTCTTCAACCGCAGCGTGACCTTGCGCGATTCCTGGGCCAAGGCGGCCGGCTAGCGTAGTGTTGCACGCTGATTGATACGTAAAAACCACACATTTGTCGTCCCCGCGAAAGCGGGGACCCAGGTACGTACTGGATTCCCGCCTGCGCGGGAATGACGAAGCCGATATTTATCTATTCCGTCAGGAATGCAGCGCTACACTAGCTCCAGCAACGTCATGTATCCTGCGCCCTGATCGTCATTCCACTCATTGACATCCATGGCCAAGCAACCTGCTCCGCTTCCACCCCTGGCGCCCGTGCAGGAAATAGACCGCTTGCTCACCGCCTCCGAGTACTACCACGCCTGCATCGGCCACCATCCGGCGACGCTGCAGCGGCCACGCGAGGTGGTCTCGGTGATCGAAGGCGAACTGGCCGAGGGCGCGCAGATCGACTGGCAAGCGGCGATCGACCAGGTGGCGGCGGCAAATCCCGGCTGCCGTCTGCGGCTGCACGGCAAGCGGCGCCAGGCGCGCTGGCGCAGTGACGGCCATGCGCCCGGCCTGCGTCTGCTGCCGGATCAGCAGTGGGACAGCCATTCCAGCCTCGGCGCAGATTTCATTTACGCCATTCCGCTATCGCTGGAAGAGGGACGTGGCTGTGAGCTCATCATCGCCGGCCGCGACAGGCTGCAGATCATTTTCCGTGCCGCTCATGCCGTGATGGATGGCACGGGCGTGGCGCATTTCATGAGCGAACTGTTCCGCGCCATACGTGGCGAGCCGCTGCTGGGCACCAATGCCGCCTATACCGACGTCGAGCTGATGCGCCAGGTGAAATCCGTGCGCTCGCCGCTCAGGCACTTCACGCCGCCCACCGTCACCGGCCAGCCGCAAGGCACGCTGCAGGGCGGTCTGTGGCGGCGCTTCACCGTACCGGGACCGCTGCCGCATCTGGTGGCTCGCTTCGCCCATGCGGCGGCCGAATACGTGCACCGGACAAGCAATGAGGTGGTGCGCATCGCCATCCCCATCAACCTCAAACGCCATGTGCCGGAACTGCTGGCCACCACCAATTTCACCAGCATGCTCTATCTGGACATCGCGCCGGGAGAAACCCTGGAAGACGTCAAAACCAATCTGCAGGGCCGGCTGGAGCGCAATGTTGAAACCAACTATCCGGAAATCCTCGAACTCATCCGCTTCCTGCCTTTTCCATGGCTGGACAAGATCGTTTCCCTGAACGAAAAGAACTACACCCGGCCGAAAACCATGGAAACCGCCGTGCTCTCGGTTGGCGGCCCCTTCAAGCGCAGCCTGCTCAGCGGCGGCGGTTTCCGCGCAGAGACGATATTCGGCCTGCCACAAACGGAGAACACCTTTCTCGCCGCAGTCGGCTTTCAGGGCAAGTATGAAATATTGGTCGGCATGTCCCATGTGTTTGCCGGCGGCGGGCGCTTCGAAGATTTCCTCGGGTTTCTCGAAAAGCGCCTCCAGCCCTGAGCCTGCGGCTGCGACTGCGCCAGTCCGGCCCGGGACGACATGACCGGAATACTTCATACCTGAATAATTCAGCCTTGCTTGACCTTTGCCAGGCAATCGAGGCTAAAATACCCGACCAGTTGACTCGGATTAAGAACGCCCATTGTTTCATTGCTTCCGGGTCGTCCCTGCCCTTGCATCCCTCATTCCGTTTGACGAGCGCTCCCATGACACAGACCCGATACACCGCGCCCCAACTGGCCGCTTACCTGCTGAACAAAGTCAACCATGCCGCCGGCGAAACCATCAATCTGATGAAGCTCGGCGCCCTGCTCTACTATGCCGAAGCCTGGTCGCTGGCGGTATTCGACCGCGAACTGATCGACGAGGAACTGCAGGCCTGGGATCACGGGCCGGTTTTTCCCTCGCTCTGGGCCAGGCTGAGCAGCAAGGGCTGGAACAACCTCGGCGCCGATGAATTGGCAGACTGCGCCATCCAGTTCGATGACGACACGCGCGGGCTGCTCGATGATGTCTGGCAGGCCTATGGCGAATTCAGCCAGGCGGAACTGGGAAAGATGATCAAGCAGGATGACCCGTGGAAAACGGCCCGCCGAGGCCTGCCGGCATGGGATTTGACCAAGCGGCCGATGAACAAGGCCGGCATGGCGCAGTTTTACAAAGCCGCCTTCGAAGCGGCAGACGCTCCCCACGCGACCCAAGCCAATGCACCTGCACGCACGGCGCAGCCCGGTCGGTCGTATTGAGAGAAGAGAGCGAAGAACAAAGCCAGACCGCGACGGTAGCGCTCACGCCCCAGGGCCAGAATCAGGGCGCGGCCTGGGTATGGTGCTTGCGATAGAAGTGCCAGCTACCGCGCTTTTGCTTGGCGGTATACATCGCATCGTCGGCGGCCTTCATCAGATCCTTGATTTCAACCGCATCCAGCGGAAACATCGCAAAACCCAGGCTGCCGGTAACGCCAACGATGCCGGCGCTGGTCTTGATGGGCTGGGCGATCGAGGACAACATGCGATCGGCCATGGCTTCCAGCGCTTCCTGGCTGCCCACCGTGTCGAGCAGCAGCATGAATTCGTCGCCACCATGACGGCCGACGAAATCGGAGCCGCGCAGGGCGGCGCGCAAACGCTCCGAAATCACCCGCAGCACTTCGTCACCCACGGCATGGCCGTATTGATCGTTGATCGGTTTGAAGCCGTCGAGATCGAGATACCCCAGCGCAAAACGGCGCGGCGGAATCTGCGCGCCGTAGAGCTCGGCCCGCTCCTTGAGCATGTCGTCGAAATTGCGGCGATTCGCCAGCCCGGTCAACGGATCGGTCTTGGCAAGCTGGATGTATTTCTCATGCTCGAGATCGCGCTCCCGCTTGAGCGCGGCGGCGGTGAACTCGTAAATGAAAGCCATGCCGGAAATCACGGCAAGGTTGAGGAAGGTGATGATGCCGCGCGCCAGATCCATCTGCGCCTCGGTCGTCACCGTCTGCAAAAACGGCACGCCCAGCAAATGCAGTACGATCAGAATGATAAGGGTCGGAAAGGTGATCGCCACGGCGCGACCGCCCCAGCGCAAGCCGCCAAAGAAATAGGCGACCAGCGGTGGAACGACGAGCAATTGCACCACGGGTGATACCGCCGGCCCCCCGGAAACACAAATGCCGATCACGATGATGAGATAGATCACCAGCACGCTGGCGATGCTGCAGAACATGTAGCCGCCCCGGCGACGGATCAGGACCAGCAGGGTGACGAAGCTCAGCGTCGCCGGCGGCAGGATCAGGCTGGCCCAGAAAACCGAGGTTGAAAGAAAGGGAGTTGCCAACACCGCCAGGTAGGCGCTGGCGGACACGATCACAAAGACCAGCATCGCGGCAATCAGGATGCGGCCGCGAAAGAAAGTGTCCGAGTCGAGGCGATAGCTCGGGTGGATGAAATAATCCACGACCAGAGACAGCGGACTTCTCCTCACTTCCTGTTCCTGTATCACACGCCTTTCCCTATTGCATCAGTCAATAAGTTGATCCGCGAGTTGCTATGCAATTCAAATCGTTGGCGGATTGTACCTTGTCGCTGTTATTTTTGGAGTTTTCCTCTCGTTCCATGCCTCGATCAGCGCGGGAAAATGGCCATGTCTTTGAATCAAAAAACGAAAACAGTGAAAAAAACGAGCCCCGCAGTGCTGGCGCACGCGGGGCCCCGGTCCGTCTGCTGACGAAAGCAGCAACTCAGCGCAGGGATGCGTTCAGCGCCTCCAGCGCCTTGCTGCCAGGGCAGAGATAAGCATCCCCGAGCCTGTTGAGCGGTTTGGCCACGGTGTTGAGATGGCGGTGCAGATCTTCCGCGCTGCTGTCGACATACAACAGGCCGGTGACGATCTCGCCCAGGGCGTGGCGTTCCTGCAAATAGTTCATGGCCCCGATGCGATCGGTCGGATCGTAGCCATCGGCCACTTTCCGCAGGTGCAGCACCGAGCCATCGTGCTGCACGACACGGCGCAACGAGCCCGGCGGATAAGACGCCTCGATCGGATCGCGCGGCAGGATCACCTCGATGCGATTCACCGCCTCGTTGTGTTCGCGCACATAGTCGTAGCTCTTGGTGGAGCCGGCGTGGTTGTTGAAAGTCACGCAGGGACTGAGGATGTCGATGAAGGCCGGGCCGCGATGGCGCAACGCACCCTTGATGAGCGGCACCAGTTGCTCCTTGTCGCCCGAGAAACTGCGCCCCACATAGGTGGCGCCGAGCTGCAGCGCCAGGGCGACGAGGTCGATCGGGCTATCGCTGTTCACCACGCCGCGCTTGTTCTTCGAGCCCTTGTCGCTGGTGGCCGAGAACTGGCCCTTGGTCAGGCCATACACGCCATTGTTCTCGCAGATGTAGGTCATGTTCACACCGCGCCGCATGGCATGGGCGAACTGGCCGATGCCGATGGAGGCGGAATCGCCATCGCCGGAAATGCCCAGGTACAGCAGCTCGCGATTGGCCAGCGCCGCGCCGGTGAGCACCGAGGGCATGCGGCCATGCACGCTGTTGAAGCCGTGGGAATTGCCGAGAAAGTAGTCCGGCGTCTTCGACGAGCAGCCGATACCGGAGAGCTTGGCGACGCGATGCGGTTCGATGTCCAGATCGAAGCAGGCCTGCACGATGGCCGCGCTGATCGAGTCGTGGCCGCAACCGGCGCACAGCGTCGAGATGGCGCCTTCGTAGTCGCGCCGCGTGTAGCCGAGTGCATTCTTCGGCGTATCGGGACGCAGCAGCTTGGGTTTGGCGATGTAGGTCATGAGGCCACCTTGCGGGTCTGTTGGGCATTGCCATCGGACAGTGCACTTTCGATCCGCTCGCTGATGAAGCGCGCGGTGATCGGCGTGCCGTCGTAATGCAGCACGCGCACCAGTTTTTTCGGATCGATATCGCACTCGTTGATGAGCAGGCTGCGCAACTGGGCGCTTTCGTTCTGCTCGACGACGAAGACCCGCTCGTGGCGCTCGATGAAGTCCACCACCGCGTCGCTGAACGGAAAGGCGCGCACACGCAGCGTATCGGCGTGGATGTCACGTTGCTCCAGCAGGACGCTGGCTTCCGCCATCGCCGCGCTGGTCGAGCCGTAGTGGATCACGCCAATGGTCGTCGGCAACTTCGCCTGATGCAGGATGGGCGCGGGAACCAGCTTCTTTGCCGTATCCAGCTTGCGCCGCAGCCGCTCCATGTTGTAGATGTAGTCGGCCCCGGTTTCGCTGTACTTGGCATAGGCGTTGCGCGTCGTGCCGCGGGTGAAAAAAGCGCCGCGTGTCGGGTGGGTTCCGGGAATCGTGCGGTACGGAATGCCGTCGCCATCGACATCGAGATAGCGGCCAAAATCCTTGCCCGCCTCGAGATCGGCCTCGCTCATCAGCTTGCCGCGGTCATAGACGTGGCTGTCGTCCCAGGCGAAGGGCTTGCACAGCCGCTCGTTCATGCCGATGTCCAGGTCGAGCAGGACGAACACCGGCGTCTGCAGGCGCTCGGCCAGATCAAAGGATTGGGCGCCCAGCTCGAAGCACTCGTAGGGATCTTCCGGGAAGATCAGCACATGCCGGGTGTCGCCATGCGAGGCATAGGCGCAGGAAATCAGGTCGGACTGCTGGGTGCGCGTGGGCATGCCGGTCGACGGGCCGCCACGCTGGACATCGAAGATCACCGCCGGGATTTCGGCGAAATAGGCCAGGCCGAAGAACTCCTGCATCAGCGAAATGCCGGGGCCCGAAGTGGCGGTGAAGGCCCGCGCGCCGTTCCAGCCCGCGCCGATGACCATGCCGATCGAAGCCAGTTCGTCCTCGGCCTGGACGATGGCATAACGGCTGGCGCCATTGTCCGGATCGACGCGGTATTTGCGGCAGTAGCCGGAGAAAGCCTCGATCACCGAGGTCGACGGCGTGATCGGATACCATGCCGCCACCGTCGCGCCGCCATACACCGCGCCCAGGCCGCAGGCGCTGTTGCCGTCGATGATGATGCGATCGCCGATCATGTCGGCCCGCTCGACGCGCAAGCCGAGCGGGCAGGTGAAATGCGCCTGGGCGTACGCGTAGCCGATCTTCAGCGCCTTCATGTTGGCGTCGATCAACTGTTCCTTGCCGCGGTACTGCTCGCCGATCAGTTTCTCGACTTCCTTCGGATCGATGTCGATCAGCGCGGCCAGCGCGCCGACGTACATGATGTTCTTGAACAACTGGCGCTGGCGGGCATCCTTGTATTCGCGGTTGCATAGTTCGGTCAGCGGAATGCCGATGATGTGCAGGTCGTCGCGGAACTTCGAGCGCGGCAGCGTCTTGGTCGAATCGTAAAGCAGGTAGCCGCCGGGAGAAATCTCGGCGATGTCGCGATCCCAGGTCTGCGGATTCATCGCCACCATCATGTCGCAGCCGCCGCGACGGCCGAGCCAGCCTTCGGCCGAGACGCGCAGCTCATACCAGGTCGGCATGCCCTGGATGTTCGACGGGAAGATGTTGCGCGGCGCCACCGGCACACCCATGCGGATGATGGAACGGGCGAACAGCTCGTTGGCCGAAGCCGAGCCGGAACCATTGACGTTGGCGAACTTGATGACGAAATCGTTGCAGCCCTGGACGGCTGCGGACGGTTGACTCTGCTGACTCATCGTTTTGGAACCTCCGCACCGGCGTGGGCGATTTCGTAATAAAACGCCTGCATGTCCCACGCCCCCGTCGGGCAGCGTTCGGCGCACATGCCGCAATGCAGGCAGACATTCTCGTCCTTGACCATGACCCGGTCCGTCTTCAGCTCGGGCGACACATACAGCGCCTGATTGGCGTTCCTGGCCGGCGCCTTGAGACGGCCGCGCAGATCGCCTTCCTCACCGTTGGCGGTGAAGGTGATGCACTCCGTCGGACAGATATCGACACAGGCGTCGCATTCGATGCACAGCTTGGGCGCAAACACCGTCTGCACGTCGCAGTTGAGGCAGCGTTCCGCCTCGGCATAAGCCAGGCGCGGGTCGAAGCCCAGCTCCAGCTCCAGCTTGATATCGGCCAGCGCGAACTCCAGCGGTTTCATCGGCACCTTCTTGCGCGCATCCTCAGAAACCTGGTTGTCGTAGCTCCACTCGTGGATGCCCATTTTCTGGCTGACCAGATTCACCGGCGGAATCACCCGCTGGGCGACCTCTTTGCCGCGACAGAAGTTGTCGATGGAAATCGCCGCTTCATGACCCTGGGCCACGGCGGTGATGATGTTCTTCGGACCGAAGGAAGCATCGCCGCCGAAGAACACCCTGGGTAGGGTCGACTGGAAGGTCTTGGCATCGAGTACCGGCATGCCCCATTTATCGAACTCGACGCCGATATCCCGCTCGATCCAGGAAAAACTGTTTTCCTGGCCAATCGCCACCAGCACTTCGTCGCACTCCATCAGCACATCCGGCTCGCCGGTCGGCACCAGATTGCGCCGTCCCTTGGCATCGTACTCGGCACGCACCTTTTCAAAAGACACGCCGCGCAGCTTGCCGTCGTCATGGACGAACGCCTTGGGCACAAGGAAGTTGTGAATGGGGATGCCTTCGTGCATGGCATCTTCCTTTTCCCACGGCGAAGCCTTCATTTCATCGAAGCCGCTGCGCACCACCACCTTGACGTCCGTGCCGCCCAGACGACGTGCCGAACGACAGCAGTCCATCGCGGTATTGCCGCCCCCCAGCACGATGACGCGCGGTGAAATCCCGTCCACATGACCGAAGGCGACATTGGCCAGCCATTCGATGCCGATATGGATATGCGCGGCCGCCTCCTGGCGTCCCGGCACATCGGCATCGCGACCGCGCGGCGCGCCGGTGCCGACGAAAACGGCATCCCAGTCTTCGGCCAGCAGACCGCGCAGGCTGTCCACCCAGCGTTCCTGGCGGGAAGTCACGCCCAGGCCGAAAACGTAATCGCATTCCTCGTCGATCACGCTGTCGGGCAGGCGGAACTTGGGAATCTGGCTGCGCATCATGCCGCCGGCCGACTTGCCGTTGTCGAACACCGTCACCTCGTAACCCAGCACGGCCAGATCGCGCGCCACGGTCAGCGAGGCCGGGCCCGCGCCGACGCAGGCGATGCGCTTGCCGTTCTTCTGCGCCGGCGCCTGCGGCAGGCGGTCATGGACGTCGTCCTTGAAATCGGCGGCGACGCGCTTCAGCCGGCAGATCGCCACCGGCTCCTTGTCGACGCGGCCGCGCCGGCAGGCCGGCTCGCAAGGGCGGTCGCAAACGCGGCCAAGAATGCCGGGAAAGACATTCGCCCGCCAGTTGATCATGTAGGCATCGGCATACTGACCGGCGGCAATGGCGCGGATGTACTGCGGTACGGGCGTATGGGCCGGACAGGCCCACTGGCAATCCACGACTTTGTGGAAATAATCGGGGTTGTTGATATCGGTAGGCTTCAACGAAGTCTTCCCTCCAGAGGAAAAAACCCCGCCCGCAGGCGGGGTCAGGAATGGGCTTTCAGGCGCGTTCGAAAATGCCGGCGATACCCTGACCGCCGCCGATGCACATGGTCACCAGACCATAGCGCTTGCCGGTGCGCTGCAGCTCGTACAGGCACTTGACGGTGAGGATGCTGCCCGTGGCGGCCAGCGGATGGCCCAGCGCCACGGCGCCGCCATTCGGATTCACCTTGGCCGGATCGAAGCCCAGTTCACGGCTGACGCACAGCGCCTGGACGGCAAAGGCTTCGTTCGATTCGATCACGTCGATGTCGTTGAGCGACAGGCCGGCACGCTTGAGCGCCAGGCGCACGGCCGGAATCGGCCCGGTGCCCATGATGCTCGGATCGACGCCGGCCACCGCGTAGGAAACCAGCCGCGCCAGCGGCTTCGCGCCGGCTCTGGCGGCCGCGCCGGCTTCCATCAGCACCACGGCCGCCGCGCCATCGTTGATGCCCGAAGCATTGCCGGCCGTGACCGTGCCGTCCTTCTTGAACGCCGGCTTCAGCTTGGCGAGCGAATCCAGCGAAGCGTCGGCCTTGGGATATTCATCGGTATCGAACATCACCGCGCCCTTGCGCGTCTTCAGTTCCACCGGCACGATCTGCGACTTGAAGTGGCCGGCGGCAATGGCCTTGACCGCGCGCTGCTGGCTTTCCACGGCGCAGGCGTCCTGGTCCTCGCGGCCGATGCCGAAACGCTCGGCGATGTTCTCCGCGGTGATACCCATGTGGTTCGGACTGAACGGATCGGTGAGGGCACCGACCATCATGTCGATCATCTTGGTATCGCCCATGCGCGCGCCGAAACGGGCGGCCGGCATGGTGTAGCCAGCGCGGCTCATGCTCTCGACGCCGCAGCCGATGGCGACATCGGCATCGCCCAACTGGATCGCATTGGCGGCCGTGACGATGGACTGCAGACCCGAGCCGCACAGACGGTTCAGCGTCAATGCGGCGGATTCCTGGCTCAGGCCGGCGTCGATGGCGATGGCGCGCGAGACATACATGTCGCGGGCTTCGCCATGGATCACGTTGCCGCAGACCAGTTGCTCGACCTGGGCGGCCTCGATGCCGGCGCGGGCAATGGCCTCCTTCACCACCAGAACGCCGAGCAGCGAGGGCGACAGATCCTTCAGACTGCCGCCAAAACTACCGATCGGGGTGCGCGCACCGCTGACCACCATCACTTCACGTCGATTCGACATCATCGTTCTCCTGAAAAACTGTTCAACCCATCCAGCTGGCGACCCAAAATAGCGCCAGCAGCAGCACGCACAGGACGAGACTGCGCCACACCAGACCTATCGCACTTTGCATGGAATCGGCATCGGCCTCCTCGCCGCTGCCCAGCTCCGGCCGCTCACTGAACGCAACCTCGCCCGCCTCCTGCAGAGGCTGGCCGAGACGCACACCGATGGCGCCAGCGCCGCTGGCCAGCAGTATACCGGAGGCCGGGTCCGGCCAGTTCGCGGCCTGGGTGCGCCAGCAATACACGGCGTCCTCGAAATTTCCCACCATGGCGAAGACCGCCGCCGTGCAGCGCAACGGCAGCCAGTCGATGTAATGGAAAGCCTTGCGTGCCGTTTCGCCAAACACGCCGACTTCGCTCCCGCCCCACTGGCCGCGGAAAAACAGCGCCAGCCGATACAGCATGGCACCCGCCGGACCGAGCGCGACGAAGTAGAACAGCGGCGCGAAGACATGCTGGTGCGAAGCCAACAGGGCTTCCTCGATGGCCAGACGCGCCACTTCGCGCGAACTCAGACGCTCGGCGCTGCGGCCGCGCCATTCGCCGATCAACGCGCGCGCGCGCTCCAGTTCGCCCATGCGCAGTGCCAGGTGGGTATCGGTGAAGTAATGGCTGAACTGGCGAAAGCCCATCGTGACGTACAGCACCGCCACATTGAAGGGCAACAGCAGCAGGGGCTGCCAGCGGGCAATGGCGAACTGCAGCAGCAACAGCAAGAGCAATGGCGGCAACATCGCCGCAAGCCAGGCGATCGTGCCGTGAATACGCCGGCCGTCGTTGCAGTAAGTTTCCAGAAATTGCGCATAACGCGTCAGTGGCGCACGCACGAAACGCTGCTGCGCAAGCGGGCGGACCTGCTCGAGTATCAGGGCAATGACAATCGAAAAAAGCGACATGCCGGCAAACGGGATGATCGGGATGATCGGGATGATTCGTACGGTTCCCCAAGATACCACAGCCCGCAACGGGCGGCATCACTCTTGCACAGCAGTATCACCATCCTGAGCAAAGAGATGGCGCTGCAAGGTCACGATCATTCCGGCCGTGGCTCCCCAGATGAAATAGCCCTTCCAGGGCATGGCATAGTATTCGCGCAACACGCCCTGAAATTCGATCCTGTGCCGCTGGTAATTGGCTGGATCCATCAGGAATTCGAACGGCACTTCGAACACCTCGGCCACCTCGAAGTCATCGAGCTTGAGGTTGAGCGGCGGCATGACTAAACCGACCACCGGCGTGATGCTGAAACCCGTTGCCGTGCCGTATTCCGGCAGTTCGCCGAGAATCTCGACCTGGGCCGGATCGATCCCCACTTCTTCCTGCGCCTCGCGCAAGGCCGTGGCCTGCACCGTGGCATCGGACTCCTCGCAGCGCCCGCCCGGAAAACTGATCTGTCCGGCATGATCGCGCAGATGCTGGGTACGCTGGGTCAGCAGCAGGGTCACGCCCGTGTCGCGCAGCACCAGTGGAATCAGGACGGCCGCCGGCGTCGGCGCTTGGGGCGGCAGATCGAACATGCTGCGATCGAAGCCCTGCACGCTCTTGGACGTGCTTTCAGCGCCGCATGCAGGACGCAGCGAACACGCCAGGCGCTCGCGCAGCCAAGCGACGCTGATGGGCGGCATTGCCGCAGGATTTTCGTTCATCGGAGATCAACGTAAACCGATAACCGCATCGAGGGTAGCCGGACGGCAAGCATCGTCACCGCCTCGCCACGTCAATCGCGGAAGTTGCCGTACTTGATCGGGAAATCGGTAATGCCCTTGGTTACCAGCGCGATCGCCGCCTGCAGGTCGTCGCGCTTGGCGCCGGAGACGCGCACCGCATCGCCCTGGATACTGGCCTGCACCTTGAGTTTGGCATCCTTGATCATCTTGACGATCTTCTTCGCCAGTTCGGACTCGATGCCGATCTTGATCTTCAGCTCCTGCTTGACCTTGTTGCCGGAAATTTTCTGCACCGTCTGATGATCGAGGCGCTTGACGCTTTCCTTTTCCTTCTTCTCCATCGCCGGGAAGAGGATGTCCTTGATCTGGTCGAGCTGAAAGTCGGAATCGCCAAAGAGCGTGATCACCTTGTCCTTCTCGTTGAGCTCGACCTTGGCCGAAGTGCCCTTGAAGTCATAGCGTGCATCGATCTGGCGACTCGTGACGTCGATCGCATTCTTCAGCGCGACCATGTCGGCTTCAGAGGAAAAATCAAATGATGGCATGCCAACCTCCGTTCAACCAAAATGACAGACGTAGTGATAAGGCTCGATCACCTCGATGTCGAAACTCGAATTGCCCGGTACGCTGAACGACTGGCCCGCACCGTAAGATATCCACTCACTTTGGCCCTGCAATCGAACGCGGCAAGCGCCCGCCACGCTTTCCATGATTTCCGGCGCGCCGGTGTTGAAAGTCAGCGCAGGCCCCGGCAGGATCACGCCGACGCTCTTCTTCGTGCCATCGGCAAACTGCACGGTATGGCTCACGCATTGGCCGTCGAAATAGACATTGGCCTGCTTGACGACACTGACGTTATCGAACTGCGACATATTCAGATTCCCCAGAGTTTTTCGATGACCAGTTTGGTGATGAAGCCGAGCATGCCGAAAGCCAGCACGAAGAACAGCACGAACGTGCCGCGCTTGCCCGCCTTCGACTTGTAGGCCAGCTCGCCGATGATGAACAGCATGAACAACATGAAGGCGCCGACGCCCCAGGTGGAGAAGAACTCGGCGAACTTTTCTTCACTGATGTTCATCATGACGCAGCCCGGTCCGGATCCTGAATCCTATTTGCCGCGCCGCGCGGCAAGATTGGCGGCAATGCGCAGACGCAAGGCGTTCAGCTTGATGAAGCCGCCGGCATCCTTCTGGTCGTAGGCGCCGGCATCGTCCTCGAAGGTGGCGATGGTCGGATCGAACAGCGAATCGGTCTTCGAATCGCGGCCGACGACGATGACGTTGCCCTTGTAGAGCTTGACGCGCACGCTGCCGTTCACCGTCTGCTGGGTGTGGTCGATCAGCGCCTGCAGCGCGCGGCGCTCGGGCGCCCACCAGTAGCCGTTGTAAATCAGACTGGCATAGCGCGGCATCAGGTCGTCCTTGAGATGGGCGACTTCGCGGTCGAGGGTGATCGACTCGATGGCGCGATGCGCGCGCAGCAGGATCGTGCCGCCCGGCGTTTCGTAGCAGCCGCGCGACTTCATGCCGACGTAGCGGTTCTCGACCAGGTCGAGGCGGCCGATGCCGTGCTTGCCGCCGATCCGGTTCAACTCGGCCAGCAGTTCGTGCGCCGGCATCGCCTTGCCGTTGATGGCAACCAGGTCGCCCTGCGCGAATTCCAGATCGAGGTATTCGGCGGCGTCCGGCGCCTGCTCGGGCGACACCGTCCAGCGCCACATGTCCTCTTCGGCCTCGGCGGCAGGATCCTCCAGATGGCGGCCTTCGTAGCTGATGTGCAGCAGGTTGGCGTCCATCGAGTAGGGCGAGCCGCCCTGCTTGTGCTTCATCTCGACCGGGATGCCGTGCTTCTCGGCATAGGCCAGCAGTTTCTCGCGCGAGAGCAGATCCCATTCGCGCCACGGCGCGATGATCTTGATGCCGGGCTTCAGCGCATAGGCGCCGAGCTCGAAGCGCACCTGGTCGTTACCCTTGCCGGTCGCGCCGTGGGAGATCGCGTCGGCGCCGGTCTGGTTGACGATCTCGATCAGGCGCTTGGCGATCAACGGCCGCGCGATCGAAGTGCCGAGCAGGTACTCGCCTTCATAGATGGTGTTGGCGCGGAACATCGGGAAGACGAAGTCGCGCACGAATTCCTCGCGCAGGTCGTCGATGAAGATGTTCTCCGGCTTGATGCCGAACTTGAGCGCCTTGGCGCGCGCCGGCTCCAGCTCCTCGCCCTGGCCGAGGTCGGCGGTGAAGGTCACCACCTCGCACTGATAGGTGTCCTGCAGCCACTTGAGAATGACCGAGGTATCCAGCCCGCCCGAATAGGCGAGCACTGCTTTCTTGACGTCGCTCATGATTGATTCACTCTAATAACCAGGAATGCTAAATACAAATTTTGTTCAGGAACCCACCTTGCCGAGCAGCAGGAATTCCATCAGCGCCTTCTGTATGTGGAGCCGGTTCTCCGCCTCGTCCCAGACCACGCTCTGCGGGCCGTCGATGACCTCAGCCGCCACTTCCTCGCCGCGATGCGCCGGCAGGCAGTGCATGAACAAGGCATCGGGCTTGGCCTGGCGCATCATTTCCGCATCGACCTGCCAGTCCTCGAAGTCGCGCAGGCGCTCTTCGTTTTCGGCCTCGAAGCCCATGCTGGTCCACACGTCGGTGGTCACCAGGTCGGCGTCGTGCGCTGCTTCCAGCGGATCGGCGAATTCCTCGTAGTGGTCGGTACCGTAAAGGCCGGCACGCTCGGGCTCGACTTCGTAGCCGGGTGGCGTGGACACATGCACGTTGAAGCCGAAAATCTCGGCCGCCTGCAGCCAGGTGTTGCAGACGTTGTTGGAATCACCGATCCAGGCCACGGTCTTGCCGGCGATCGAGCCGCGCTGCTCGATGAAGGTGTAGATGTCGGCGAGGATCTGGCAGGGATGGTATTCGTTGGTCAGGCCATTGATCACCGGCACGCGCGAATTCGAGGCGAAACGCTCGATGATGTCCTGCTCGAAGGTGCGGATCATGACGAGGTCGCTCATGCGCGAGATCACCTGCGCCGCGTCCTCGACCGGCTCGCCGCGGCCGAGCTGCGAATCGCGCGTGTTCAGGTAAATCGCGCTGCCGCCGAGCTGCTGCATGCCGGCCTCGAAGGACAGTCGTGTGCGCGTGCTGGCCTTCTCGAAAATCATCACCAGCGTGCGGTCGATGAGCGGCCAGTATTGCTGGTAGGCCTTGAACTGCTGCTTGATGATTTTGGTGCGCTGGAACAGATGTTCGTGCTCGGCGCGGGTTAAGTCCTTGAACTGCAGGAAATGTCTGACGGGAATCATGTTCATCACCTGTTCGGTTGCTTGATGTGCCGCATGCCGGCCTGCCTGCGGGTCAGTCACCGGCCGCCAGGAATTCGCGGATCAGCCGGGACAGCGTGCCCACCAGTTCCGCCGCCTCGGCATCGCTGAAGATCAGCGGCGGCAGCAGGCGCACCACCTTGTCGGCGGTGACGTTGATCAAAAGACCGGCGACCAGCGCCTGCTGCACCAGCTCGCCGCAATTGCGATCCAGCTCGATGCCGATCATCAGGCCGCTGCCCCGGATGTCGACGACGCCGGCAAGTCCCGCCAGGGCGCTGGCAAGGCCATCGCGGATGGTTGCGCCGAGCACCTGGGCTCGCGCCAGCAGTCCGTCCTGCTCGATCACTTCGAGCGTCGTCAGGGCGGCGATGCAGGCCAGGGGATTGCCGCCGAAAGTCGAACCGTGATTGCCGGGACCGAATACACCAGCGGCCTTGCCGGCCGCCAGGCAGGCGCCGATGGGCACCCCCGAGCCGAGCCCCTTGGCCAGCGTCATCACATCCGGCAGGATGCCGGCGTGCTGATGGGCAAACCAGCGGCCGGTGCGTCCCAGGCCGCACTGCACTTCATCGAGCATCAGCAGCCAGTCGTTGGCCGTGCAGATCCGGCGCAGCGCCTGCAGGTATTCCTGATGGGCCTGACGAATGCCGCCCTCGCCCTGGATGGGCTCCAGCAGCACGGCCACCACATTGGCGTTGTTGCGGGCCACCGCTTCGAGGGCCGCCAGATCGTCGTACGGCACGCGGATGAAGCCGCCCACCAGCGGCTCGAAACCGGCCTGCACCTTGCGGTTGCCGGTGGCCGACAGCGTTGCCAGCGTGCGGCCGTGGAAAGCCTTTTCCATGACGATGATCGCCGGCTGCTCGATGCCCTTGTTGTGGCCGTAGAGCCGGGCCAGCTTGATCGCCGCCTCGTTGGCTTCGCAACCCGAGTTGCAGAAGAACGTCTCGGCCATGCCCGAATGCACGGCGAGACGATCGGCCAGCAACTCCTGTTCGCGCACGCGATACAGGTTGGAAGTGTGGATCAGCCTGCCCGCCTGCTCGGCGAGCGCCTTGCTCAGACGCGGATGGCCATGTCCCAGGGTATTGACGGCGATGCCGGCCAGCGCATCGAGGTAGCTGCGGCCTTGCTCATCATAGACGCGTGCGCCTTCGCCATGAGTGAAAGTCACCGATTGGCGGGCGTAAACATTCATCAGATGCGTCATGGCGGCTGCCCCGTGCGAAAGTCGAAGATGCAACGAAGATACGGAAACTACGTCGTCAAACAGCGACGGCGGCTTGCGCCGCCGTGCATGACAGGAAACGGTCAGTACCGGTTCGGAACTCAGAACCGCTGGCCCGATCACCCGCAAAACAGAAACCAGCCTGCTAACAGACTGGCGCGCTCAATTCACTCGCAATTCGACTCGCTGCGGCATGCAGCGCCACGAACGGCTGCCGCGTGCTTCGACCATCCAGCTAGCCAGCCATACAAGCAAGGAAGCGACCGGGAGCCGGACGCTTGCGCCGGAATCAGAGCGCCTTGATGGCGGCCGACAGGCGGCTCTTGTGGCGAGCGGCCTTGTTCTTGTGGATGATTTTCTTGTCAGCGATGCTGTCGATGGTGCTCATCGAGGTATTGAAAACGGACTGGGCGGCGGTTTTGTCGCCGGCAAGAATCGCCTTCTGCACCTTCTTGATTGCGGTACGCAACTCCGAGCGCAGGCTCATGTTGTGGACACGCTGCTTGTCTGCCTGACGGGCGCGCTTGCGCGCTTGTGCGCTATTTGCCATGAATTCGTTCCAGCGGTAACAGGGAAAGCGGCGGATTATAAGGAGATTCAGCCACATATTCAAGCGCATCGAAATCCGTCTTGCCGTATAGTCGCTGGTCACGAAAGTTCAGCGCGGGACGCACGCCCCTTCCGGCAACACCATGAACCTGCTCAGAGCCCTTGTCACCGTCAGTGGCATGACCCTGCTGTCGCGCATCCTCGGCTTTGTCCGCGATGCCGTCATCGCCCACATTTTCGGCGCCGGCATGGCCAACGATGCCTTCGTCGTCGCCTTTCGCCTGCCCAACCTGCTGCGCCGCCTGTTCGCCGAAGGGGCTTTTTCGCAGGCTTTCGTCCCCATTCTGGCCGAATACAAAAACCGACTGGGGCCCCAGGAAGCGCGGCGCCTGGTCGACCATGTCGCCACGCTGCTGTTTCTCATCCTGCTGGGCATCACCCTGCTGGGCATGCTGTTGACGCCCTGGCTGATCCATCTGACCGCGCCGGGCTTCGCCGCCGACGCCGAAAAATTCGCGCTGACCGTCGAACTGACGCGCATCACCTTCCCTTACATTCTGTTCATGTCGCTGGTCGCGCTGGCCGCCGGCGTGCTCAATACCTGGAGCCGCTTCGCCCTGCCGGCTTTCACGCCAGTGCTGCTGAATCTCTCTTTCATCTTCATGGCGCTGCTGGCCGCGCCGTACTTCGATCCGCCGATCATGGCGCTGGCCTGGGCCGTGGTGCTCGGCGGCATCCTGCAACTGGCGATCCAGTTGCCGGCGCTGGCGAGGATCGGCATGCTGCCGCGCTTCTCGTTCAGCCTGAATGATCCCGGCGTCAATCGCATCCTCAAGCTGATGGCGCCGGCCATCCTCGGCGTCTCGGTGGCCCAGATCAGCCTGCTGATCAATACCGTCTTCGCCTCCTTCCTGCCCGTCGGCAGCGTTTCCTGGCTCTACTACGCCGATCGCCTGATGGAGTTTCCCGCCGGGCTGCTGGGGGCGGCACTGGGCACGATCCTGCTGCCCAGCCTGGCGAAATGCCACGCCGACGACCGCCCGGAAGAGTTTTCGGTACTGCTCGACTGGGGCCTGCGCCTGACCCTGCTGCTGACCCTGCCCGCCGCGCTGGCCATGGCGCTGCTCGGCGTGCCGCTCATTGCCACGCTGTTCCAGCACGGCGCCTTCGCCGCCGGCGACGTATTGCAGACACGCAGCGCCCTGCTCGCCTACTGCCTGGGCCTGGCCAGCCTGATTCTGGTGAAGGTGCTGGCGCCGGGCTTCTACGCCCGCCAGAACATCCGCACCCCGGTGAAGATCGCCGTGCTCTCGCTGGCCGTCACGCAACTGCTGAACCTGGTCTTCATCTTCGGCCTCGGCCTGAATCATGCCGGACTGGCCTTGTCGATCAGCCTGGCCTCCGCCCTCAACGCAGGCTTGCTCTATCGGGGTCTGCGCAGTGCCGGCAGCTATCGGCCGCAGGCCGGCTGGGCCGCGTTTTTCGGCAAGCTGCTGCTGGCGCTGGTCGTCATGGGGGCCGTGCTGTGGTTCGGCGTCGGCGACGAAAAGGCCTGGCTGCAGATGAACATGCAAAGCAAGATCCCCTGGCTCGCCGGCCTGTGCCTCGGCGGTGCAGCCAGCTATTTCGGCACCCTCGCCCTGCTCGGCTTCCGTCTGGGCGACTTCAGGAAGCGCAGTACGAACTGAACGGCAGGTTCAGCCGGCGGCGCTCAAGGTTCGGGCGCATCCCACGGCAGCAGTTCGTGCAAAGGCGGCTTGCTGATGTAATACAGTGAAACCGCCACGCTGGCAAAGAACAGCGTGGCGGCAATGGCGCTGCCGGTAAGCACGTCCGTCACGCCCTTGGTCTGGACAAACCAGATGCAGATACCCGCGCTGAGGAACATGCAGATCAGGCTGAAAATGGAAAAGCCCAGGGAAACTTTTTTGCCAAAGGATCGTGTAGTCATGACTCGGCTACAGCCTGCGGACAGGCCAACGAATGGAGGGGGAAGCGCGATTGTAGCCTCGATTGCAGGCACTGACGCCAAATTGTGCCGGCCAGCGAACGCGGCAACGCAGCAACGCAAACCCGCCAAAGCAACGAGGCAGCCCGCAGGCTGCCTCGCTGGTCAAAGCAAATACCGATCAAACAATCAGCGGCACGATCAGCAGGGCCACGAGGTTGATGATCTTGATCAGCGGATTCACCGCCGGGCCGGCCGTATCCTTGTAGGGATCGCCAACGGTATCACCCGTCACGGCGGCCTTGTGAGCCTCCGACCCCTTGCCGCCGAAATTGCCGTCCTCGATGTATTTCTTGGCGTTATCCCAGGCGCCGCCGCCGGTGGTCATCGAGATGGCGACGAACAGGCCGGTAACGATGGTGCCGACGAGCAGACCGCCAAGCGCCTGCGGGCCGAGAATCAGACCGACGGCGATCGGCACGGCGATCGGCAGGATCGACGGAATCATCATTTCCTTGATCGCCGACACGGTCAGCATGTCGACCGCGCGCGAGTAGTCGGGCTTGGCCGTACCTTCCATGATGCCGGGGATTTCCTTGAACTGGCGGCGCACTTCAACCACCACCGAGCCGGCCGAGCGACCGACGGCCTCCATCGCCATGGCGGCGAAGAGGTAGGGAATCAGGCCGCCGATGAACAGGCCGATGATGACCAGGTGGTTGGACAGATCGAAGGTGACATTGAGGCCGGCGGCTTCGAGACCATGGGTGTAGTCGGCGAACAGCACCAGCGCAGCCAGGCCGGCCGAACCGATGGCGTAGCCCTTGGTCACCGCCTTGGTGGTATTGCCGACGGCGTCGAGCGGATCGGTGACGTTGCGCACGTCCTTCGGCAGTTCCGCCATTTCGGCGATGCCCCCGGCGTTGTCGGTGATCGGACCGTAGGCGTCGAGCGCGACGACGATACCGGCCATCGACAGCATGGAGGTCGCGGCGATGGCGATGCCGAACAGGCCGCCCAGCGTGTAGGCGCCCCAGATCGAGGCGCACACGGCAAGCACCGGCCAGGCGCAAGCCTTCATCGACACGCCGATGCCGGCGATGATGTTGGTGGCGTGGCCGGTCTGGCAGCTCGATGCGACGTGCTTGACCGGCGCGAAATCGGTACCGGTGTAGTACTCGGTGATCCACACCAGCGCCGCCGTCAGCAGCAGGCCGATGACGGAAGAACCGAACATGCTCATGGTGTTGATCACCGTGCCATCCGGCAGCACGGCGCCCTCGCCGATCAGCCATTGGGTCACCGGATAGTAGGCCGCCAGGGCCAGCACGCCGGCAACGATCAGGCCGCGATACAGCGCATTCATGATCTTGCCGCCATCCGTCGCCTTGACGAAATAGCAGCCGATGATCGAAGCGATGATCGAGACGCCGCCCAGCACCAGCGGATAGAGCAGCAGATTCTCGCCCAGCGCCGGCACGCTCTTCAGCGTCAATGCGGCCAGCACCATGGTGGCGACGATGGTCACGGCATAGGTCTCGAACAAGTCGGCGGCCATGCCTGCGCAGTCGCCGACGTTGTCGCCGACGTTGTCGGCAATCACCGCCGGGTTGCGCGGATCGTCCTCGGGAATACCGGCTTCGACCTTGCCCACCAGATCGGCGCCGACGTCGGCACCCTTGGTGAAGATGCCGCCGCCGAGACGGGCGAAGATGGAAATCAGCGAGGAGCCGAAGGCCAGGCCGATCAGCGGCTCGATGACATGGTGCAGATCCGTGTCCGCAACGCCCATGTTTCTCAGCACGGCATAGTAGCCGGCAACGCCGAGCAGGCCGAGGCCGACCACCAGCATGCCGGTGATCGCGCCGCCCTTGAACGCAACGTTGAGCGCCGGGGCAATGCCGCCGCGTGCCGCCTCGGCCGTGCGCACGTTGGCGCGCACCGAGACGTTCATGCCGATGTAGCCGGCCGCACCGGAGAGCACCGCGCCGACCAGGAAGCCGACCGCCGTCAGCCAGCCAAGGCCGAAGCCGATGACGACGAACAGGACAATGCCGACGATGCCGATCGTCTTGTATTGACGGTTGAGATAAGCCTGCGCGCCTTGCTGAATGGCGCTGGCGATTTCCTGCATGCGCGTGTTGCCGGCAGGCTGGGCCAAGATCCACTTGCTGGAAACCGCACCGTAAATGATGGCGACCACGGCACAGACCAGCGCAAACATAAGTCCGGACATTCACTTCCTCCTTGAATTGAAAATCTGCTACATCAACACCTGTTGCCGATTCCGGAATTCCACGATTCCAGACGCCGGAACCGGCATGCACAACCGTTATTGCCTGCTATCGATCGACAGACAAACACGTAAAAACAGGTTGCCACGATGCACATGGCAATGCGGCAACCCGTTTCATTCCCCTCATTGTTTCCCGTTCCGTTACAGATCGAATGGCGGCAGTTTCTTCGCCACTGCCACATTCCGCAGCCGCACGTACTGCGGCAGGCCGTTGCGATACGGCGGATAATCCTCGCCCTCGATCAGCGGCGCCAGATAGGCGCGCGCCGCCGCGGTGATGCCGAAGCCATCCGCCGTGATGAACTCCGGCGGCATTTTTTTCTCGACATTGGCGACCTGATGCAGATCGGCTTCGCCGATCTCCCAGCGATACGGCTGGTCGGACAAGCGCACGATGCTGGCCATGACGGCGTTTTTCCCGGCCAGCGCCAGTTCGACGGCGGCTCGCCCCACGGCCACGGCCTGCTCGAGATCGGTGCGCGAAGCGATGTGCCGCGCCGCGCGCTGCAGATAATCGGCCACCGCCCAGTGATACTTGTAATCCAGCTTGTTCTTGACGAGGCCGGCAATCATCGGGCCGATGCCGCCCAGTTGGGCATGGCCGAACGCATCGCGCGCGCCGGTCTCCGCCATCAGCTCACCCTGCGGATTGCGCAGGCCTTCCGAAACGGCGATGGCGCAATAGCCATGCCGCTCGACGCAATCCCTGACGCGGGCGAGAAAAGCCGCCTCGTCGAAAGGCACTTCGGGAAGCAGCAGAATGTGCGGCGCATCGCCCTCGCCTTCGGCAGCCAGGCCGCAGGCCGCGGCAATCCAGCCGGCATGGCGGCCCATGACTTCGAGAACGAAAACCTTGGTCGACGTCTCGGCCATCGAGGCGACATCGAGGCCCGCCTCGCGCATCGACACCGCCACATACTTGGCCACCGAACCGAAGCCCGGACAGCAGTCGGTGAGCGGCAAATCGTTGTCGACGGTCTTCGGCACGTGGATGGCCTGGATCGGATAACCCATGGTTGCCGACAGTTGCGAAATCTTCAGGCAGGTATCGGCCGAATCGCCGCCGCCGTTGTAGAAGAAGTAGCCGATGTCATGCGCGCGGAACACCTCGATCAGCCGCTCATACTGCGCGCGATGCGTCTCCAGGCCCTTCAGCTTGTAGCGGCAGGAGCCGAACGCGCCGGCCGGCGTGTGGCGCAGCGCGGCGATGTTCTCCGCCGGTTCGAGCGAAGTGTCGATGAGATCTTCGGTCAATGCGCCGATGATGCCGTTGCGCCCGGCATAGACCTTGCCGATCCTGTCGGGATGCGCGCGCGCCGCCTCGATCAATGCGCCGGCGGTGGCGTTGATGACTGCCGTCACCCCGCCCGACTGCGCATAGAAGGCGTTGCGCGGCACCATCTCAGACTAGCACGCCGAAAACTTTGTCGCGGATGGCCTCGACGCTGCCCACGCCCGCCAGCTTGCGATACTTCGGCGCCTGCGCATCGGCACTCGCGGCCCACTTGCCGTAGTACTCGACCAGCGGCAGCGTCTGCTGGCGATACACCTCGAGGCGCTTCTGCACCGTCTCGGCCTTGTCGTCGTCGCGCTGGATCAGCGGCTCGCCGGTCACGTCATCGATGCCGTCGACCTTGGGCGGGTTGAACTTGACGTGATAGGTGCGGCCCGATGCCGAATGCACGCGGCGTCCGCTCATGCGGGTAACGATCTCCTCGTCGTCGACGTCGATTTCCAGCACGTAGTCGATGCGCACGCCGGCCGCCTTCAGCGCGTCGGCCTGGGCGATGGTGCGCGGGAAGCCGTCGAGCAGATAGCCCTTGGCGCAATCCGGCTGTTGCAGCCTGTCCTGCACCAGGCCGATGATGATGTCGTCGGAAACCAGCTTGCCGGCATCCATTACCTTCTTGGCCTCGAGGCCCAGCGGCGTGCCGGCGCGAATCGCGGCGCGCAGCATGTCGCCGGTGGAAATCTGTGGGATGCCGAAACGTTCGGTAATGAAGCCCGCCTGGGTGCCTTTGCCGGCCCCTGGCGGTCCAAGAAGAATCAAGCGCATGCTGGCTCCTGAGTAGAAATCGTTGTGCGCGGGTCAGATGCGGTCGGTCGATCGGTCCGTTCAGTGCATTCCCGCCACTGCCGGCATACCCTGCATGCGTGCCGGCAGGAAAAATCAAGGCGCCAAGATAGTCTCAAATGGCGCCCCGGTCAAACACTGCACGCACGCGCGCCAGGTCTTCCGGCGTATCGACGCCGGCCGGCGGCGCCTCGCTGCAACTGACGACGCGAATCGCATGGCCATGCCAGAGCGCGCGCAACTGTTCGAGCGCTTCATGCTGCTCCAGCGGCGCCGGCGCCAGCCGGCCGTAGCGGCGCAGAAAACCGACGCGGTAGGCATACAGGCCGATATGGCGCTGCGCGGCAAAACCCGCCGGCAGTCGCGTCCGATCCTGTCCATTGGCAAAGGCATCGCGCGCCCAGGGAATCGGCGCCCGGGAAAAATACAGGGCGCGGCCCGCCGCATCGCACACCACCTTGACGACATTGGGGTTGAAGAAATCGGCAGCCTCATGAATGGCATGCGCGGCGGTGGCAATCGCCGCCCCTTCGTCCTCACGCAAGGCGGCGGCGACGGCATCCACCAGTTGCGGATCGATCAGCGGTTCGTCGCCCTGGACATTGACGACGATCTCATCATCCTGCCAGCCCAGTTGTTCGGCCACTTCGGCGATGCGGTCGGTACCGCTGGGATGATCGGCGCGCGTCATCACCACCGCATGGCCGTGGCCGGCAACGGCGGCGCGGATGTCCTCATGATCGGTGGCAATCCAGATGCCGGCATGCCGGCAGGACTGCACGGCCTCCACCACGCGCACGATCATCGGCTTGCCGGCGATGTCCGCCAGCGGCTTGCCGGGCAGACGCAGCGAAGCATAGCGCGCCGGAATGACGATGCGCACGCCGTGTGCGCCATGTCCGCCGTGTACGCTATCTGCGCTATGCACGATCTGCGGCTTCACGCTGCGACGGCGCGATCAGCCCAGTTCCGGCGCGTCCTCGGCCAGGCTGCGCGCCTCGGCCTCCAGCATCACCGGGATGTCGTCCTTGACCGGATAGGCCAGGCGGCAGGGCCTGCAGACCAGCTCGGCCTGCGCCTTGCGGTGTTCGAGCGGTCCCTTGCAGAGCGGACAGACGAGAATTTCAAGCAGTCGGGGATCCACGGGACTTCTCCAGAAGACAATGCTCAACATGAGCCGCAAGATTGCCGTTGCCGCCGGCAGCGGGCGGCCCGGTCGGACCGATGCGCACCACCTGGGCCGTGACCGGCAGCACCCAGATCGGACATGGGCTCGGGCAATGGCTGTAAGCGCCGCATTTTACCGCATCCTTCTCGGTCATCAGCAGCGCATCGGCCCGGGTTGCCGACTGGATCGCCGTCAGCTCGGCCGCCGTGTAACGATGATGATCCGGGAAGACATGGCGGCTGAATTGCAGTCCGAGTCCGGCCAGATGATCGAAGAAACGTTCCGGCACGGCGATGCCAGCGATGGCGGCCAGTTTCAACCCTTGCAGGTCGGCTGCCGTACAGCGCGTTTCCGGCGCATCGAGGCGCTCGAAAGTCGCGCCGCTCAATTGCATGGCAAACGCCGGCACCTGCGTCGCCCCCGCCGGCACACGGGCACTGGCGCCGTTGAGCACCAGCGCGGCGACCTGCGCCAGGCGCCGGCCCGGTTCGCGCAGCGGCCCGGCCGGCAGCAGCCAGCCATTCATCAGGCCGCGGCCATCGACCAAGGCGATTTCCACGTCGCGCATCAGGCGGTAATGCTGCAAGCCGTCATCACTGAGCAGCAGATCGCAGTCGGGATACGCCGCCAGCAAGGCGCGGCCGGCCGCCACCCGGTCGCGGCCGACGAACACCGGCAGACCGCTGCGCCGCTTCAGCAGCAATGGCTCGTCACCCACCTCGCCGGCATGGCTGTCGGCATGCACCTCGCGGGCTTCGCCGGCCGCACGAGCAGCGCCCTCCGCCGCGTAGCCGCGACTGATGATGCCCGGTCGCCGGCCCGCGCGACGCAATTCATCCGCCAGCCAGAGCGTCAATGGCGTCTTGCCGCTGCCACCGACGATGATGTTGCCGATCACCACCACCGGCACCGGCAGGCGCTCGCGTTTCAGCCAGTCACGCCGGTAGGCGAGGCGCCGCAAACCGCCGAGCAGGGCGAACAGCAGACTGACCGGCAGCAGCAACGTGGCAGCCGGGCTGCGCCGCTGCCAGAGCTTGGGAAAGAAATGTGCAGGATCCATGGCCCGCGCCGAAGGGCGGATGCAGGCCCGGCGCTGCTCAGTTGCCGGCGTTCTGCGTGGCAAACGAAATATGCGCAAGACCGGCCTGCTGCGCGGCCTGCATCACGTCGATGACGCTCTGATGCGTCGCCTCGGCATCGGCGCTGATGATCACCACCGGCTCCTGGGCGCCGTTTGCCTCGGCCACGCGGCGCAGCGCCAGGCTGATCGCCTCCACATCCCGGCCGGCCACCACGTTGCGATTGACCATCACTTCACCCTGATGATTCACCACGACGTTGATCTCATTGGCCTGCTCGGTCTTCTGTTCGGCATCGGCCGTCGGCAGATTGATCTCCAGTCCCGTGTATTTCGAGTAGGTGGTGGTGACCATCAGGAAGATCAGGATCACCAGCAGGATGTCGATCATCGGAATCAGGTTGATTTCCGGTTCCTCACGCATCCGGCCGCGCTGGAAATTCATCGTCGCCTCCGTTTCGGCTTACTGCCGCTCACCGTGCACCAGCTCGACGAGTTTCACCGCCTGCTGTTCCATCTCGGCAAGGAAGCTGTCGACCAGGGCTCGGAAATGCCGGTAGAAAATCATCGCCGGAATGGCAATCAGCAAACCGAAACCCGTGTTGTAGAGCGCCACTGAAATCCCGTGAGCCAACTGCTGCGGATTGGTCCCCGCCGCCGTGGTCGAGCCGAAAATCTCGATCATGCCGACCACCGTGCCGAACAACCCCATCAGCGGACTGATCGAAGCGATGGTTCCCAGGGTGGTGAGGAAGCGCTCCAGCTCGTGCATCACCGCGCGACCGGCTTCCTCGATGGATTCCTTCATGATCTCGCGCGAGCTGTTGACGTTGCGCAGACCAGCGGAAAACACGCGGCCCAGCGGCGAATGCAGCTCGAGCCGGCGCAGCATCTGCTCATTTACCCCGCTCTGGCGAAAGTCGCCGATCACGCTTTCGAGCAGTCCGGGTGGCACGATGCGCGCGCGGCGCAAGGTCGAAAAACGCTCGATGATCAGCGCGACGGCAATGATGGAAGCCAGCAACAACGGATAGATCGGCCAACCGGCGGCTTGTATGATGGCAAACACGCAAGACTCCTTACGACGGCGAGAAGCGCGCACTTTAGCCTGATGAGTGGCCTTTCGGCAAGAAGGAATACAGCGAAAAAAATGCCAATCAAAACCTGCAAGGATTGCCAGCCCGCATCGGGACGGCGAGAATGACGGGCCCGGCCACCAATGCAACCCCTGCCAACCAACAGGCAAATGCCTTCCTTTGCTCCCCATGCGTAGCCGCCCTCTCGACGATTATCTGCGCACCGATGCGGCCATCGCCAACTTGCAGGCGCATGCCGATCATCTGCTGCAGTTGCAGCAGATCCTGGCGGCATCCCTGCCTCCCGCGCTCGCCCGCAGTTGCCGGGTGGCCAATCTCAAGCAGGGCGTATTGATCATCCACGCCGAAAACGGTGCCGCCGCCACCAAGCTGCGCCAGCTCACCACGACCTTGACGGAGCGCTACCGCGCCCACGGCGAGCCGCTGACGGAAGTCCGCATCAAGGTCCAGCCGCTCGACGAACACCCGCAACCCAAGCCGCCACCGCGCGCCGCCACGCTGGGCAGCGGCGGCCGCGCCAGCATCGAACGTCTGCTCGGCAGCTTGCCCGATGGCCCACTGCGTCAGGCGCTGACGGGGTTCGTCAACACAGCGACAACGAAAAAACCTTGAGTCGCGCTCCGCTCCCGACGCTTCACCACGGATCTGCCCTCTTTCCTGTTTCACACCTATCCTCACCATATGAAGATCGATGCTCCCCTGCTCTCTCCCAATCCCCTGGATGCCCGCGCCATTGCCCGGCAACTGGAAGCAGACGGCTACGCGGGCGCCTACACCTTTGACGGACCGGGCGAACCCTTTCTGCCCCTGGCCATCGCGGCCGAACATACCAGCCAGCTACAACTGATCACCGCCATTGCCGTGGCCTTTGCGCGCAACCCCATGCTCGTTGCCCAGTTGGGCAACGATCTGCAGCGCATGTCCCAGGGACGGTTTCTGCTCGGGCTGGGTTCGCAGATTCGTCCGCACATCGAAAAGCGCTTTTCCATGCCCTGGTCGGCACCCGCACCGCGCATGCGTGAATTCGTCCTGGCCGTGCGTGCCATCTGGGCGGCCTGGCAGGGTACGGCGCCGCTGGATTTCCGGGGAGAGTATTACACCCATACACTCATGCCCCCGCTGCTCACCCCGGCGCCCAATCCCTATGGCCCACCGCCCATCCTGCTGGCTGGCGTCGGCCCCGCCATGACGAGCGTGGCAAGCGAAGTGGCGGACGGCTTTCTCATCCATCCGTTCCACAGCCTGTCCTACCTCGACGACTGCACGATGCCGGCATTGCAGCGCGGCCTCGCCAAAAGTGGACGGTCACGCAAGGATTTCCAGATTTCCTGCCAGTTGCTGGTCGCCACCGGGCACACGCCGGCAGAAGTTGAACAGGCCGTGCGGGCACTGCGCGTGCAGATTGCCTTCTATGCTTCCACGCCCGCCTACCGGCCGGTACTCGAACACCTCGGACGCGGCGACTTGCAGGAAACACTCAGCACCTTGGCCAAGCAAGGTGCCTGGGGCGACATGGGCGCGCTGATCGACGATGAGCTGCTGCACAGCGTCGCCATCGTCGGCACCACGTCAGCCGCTGCCGACACCATCATCGAGCGCTATGCCGGCAAGGTCGACCGCATCAGCCCGACCGCCTACATCGGCGACCCGCTGGCAGCCAGCGCCCTGGTCAAGGCGTTGCAGACGGCCTTGCGCTGAACGCGCGCCGCGCCCCTGCCCCTCGGCCCTCACTCATAGCGCAACGCCTGGATCGGATCGAGCCGGGCGGCGCGGCGCGCCGGGAAGTAGCCGAAGACGATGCCGATGGCGCCGGAGAAGATGAAGGCCAGCAGATTGATGCCGGGATTGTAGGTGAACGGCAGGTGCATCAGCGCGCTCAGACCGAGGCAGGCGATGAAGGCCAGCAGGATGCCGATCAGGCCGCCCAGCGCCGAGAGCACCACGGATTCGATGAGGAATTGCAGCAGCACTTCGTGCTCCAGCGCGCCGATGGCCAGACGGATGCCGATCTCGCGGGTGCGCTCGGTGACCGAGACCAGCATGATGTTCATGATGCCGATGCCGCCCACCAGCAGGCTCACGGCCGCCACCGCGCCGAGCAGACCGGTCATGGTGCGGATGGTGCCGGTCAGCGTCTCGGCGATCTGCTTGGTGTCCATGATGGAAAAGTTGTCTTCCTCGCCATCGGCGAGCTTGCGCCGCTCGCGCATCAGGCGCTTGATCTGCTCCATCACCGGCTCGGCGGCGATGCCGTCGCGCACCGAGAGCATCAGGCTGCCGACGTCCTGATTGCCGGTCAGCCGCCGCTGCACGGTGCGGATCGGCATGACGACCATGTCGTCCTGGTCCTGACCCATCGCCCCCTGGCCCTTGGAAGCCAGCACGCCGATGATTTCGCAGGCGATGTTCTTCACCCGCAGCTCGGCGCCGAGTACCTGCTGATTGGCGAACAACTGCTGGCGGATGGTATGGCCGATGACGCACACCGAGCGGCCGGCCATTTCCTCGTCCGGCTCGAACAGGCGGCCCTCGGCCAAGGTCCAGTTGCCGGCGGAAAAATAGTCGTTCGTGCTGCCATTGATCGTCGACGACCAATTCTGCCCACCGGCCACCAGCGTGGCGCGGCTATTCACCACCGGAGCGACCACGCGCAGCGAGGCGATCTGGTTCTGCAGGGCGTCGGCATCGCTCA
The DNA here is from genome assembly GCF_900174485.1 of Sterolibacterium denitrificans. Taxonomy (NCBI): domain Bacteria; kingdom Pseudomonadati; phylum Pseudomonadota; class Betaproteobacteria; order Nitrosomonadales; family Sterolibacteriaceae; genus Sterolibacterium; species Sterolibacterium denitrificans. Next base: position 2,825,599 of record NZ_LT837803.1, read on the forward strand.
GACGAAAGCGCGGCACGCCGGCGCCGCCGCCACCGCCGGGGCCGAGCATCTGGCCGGGGCGCAGCAGCAGCAGGTTGCTGCCGAGGCTGGCAATCTGGCTGGCCACCATGCGCGTGGCGCCATCGCCCAGGGTGACCATGGTGATCACCGCCGCCACGCCGATGACGATGCCCAGAACGGTCAGAAAAGAGCGCATCAGATTGCGGCGGATGGCGCGCTCGGCCAGCAGCAGGGCGTTGATCAGCATCTGCATCAGTGGGGCTCCGGCGGCAGGCGATGGGAATGTGCGTCTTGAGCGTCGTGCGCATCGTGAGCATTGCGCTGATCGCTGTCGATGCGGCCATCGACGAAGCGGACGATGCGCTGGGCATAGGCGGCCATGTCGAGTTCATGGGTGACCATGATCACGGTGATGCCCTGTTCGCGGTTGAGGCTGCCCAGCAATTCCATGATCTCGCGGCTGCGCGTGGTGTCGAGGTTGCCGGTCGGCTCGTCGGCGAGCAGCACTAGCGGCCGGGTGGCGATGGCACGGGCGATGGCCACGCGCTGCTGCTGGCCGCCGGAGAGTTCGGCCGGGGTGTGATGCTCCCAGCCGGCCAGGCCGACCTGGGCCAGGGCGTCGGTCGCCTGGCGATGGCGGCTGGCGGCATCCTGGCCGCGATAGAGCAGCGGCAGTTCGACATTCTCCCGCGCCGAAGTGCGCGCCAGCAGGTTGAAGCCCTGGAAGACGAAACCCAGGTAATGCCGCCGCAGCAGCGCGCGCTGGTTGCGATCCAGTTGCTCCACCGGGATGTCGCGGAAGCGGTAGCTGCCCGCGCTCACCACATCCAGACAGCCGATGATGTTCAGCGCCGTGGACTTGCCCGAGCCGCTGGGCCCCATGATGGCGACGAACTCGCCGGCGTGGATGTCCAGATCGACCTGCCGCAGCGCCTGGAAGGCGGTCGCGCCGCTGCCGTAGATCTTGTCCACGCCGCGCAGGGCGATCAGCGCCTGCTGCGCTGGCGGCGTTGGCAGACTCACGTCGCCTCCAGCAGATAATCGGTGATCACCTGCATGCCGGGCTTCAGCTCGCCGCCGGTGATTTCAGTCTGGCGGCCGTTGCTGGCGCCCAGTTGCACGTCTATCCTGCGCGGCTGGCCCTGCTCCAGCACCCAGAGCTGCCCCGAACCGCCGGCACGCGGCGCCGTCTGGCCGGCCTTCTTGGCGCGGCGCGGCATGCGCGGCAACAGCTTGTCCACATAGCTGCCGCCATCGCCGGCTTTCTCATCGCTGCCATTCCCCGCCTGCTGCGGCACATAACGCAGGGCGGCGGTCGGCACCAGCAGGACATTCTCGCGATCGACGGTGATGATCTGGGCCGTGGCCGTCATGCCCGGGCGCAGGGCCAGATCGTCATTCGCCACGCTCAGCACGGTCTTGTAAGTCACCACGTTGTCGATGATGGTCGAGCCGAGGCCCACGCGCTTGATGGTCGCCGGAAAGCGCCGCCCCGACCAGGCCGCCACGCTGAAGCTGGCCGGCTGGCCGAGCTGCACGGTGCTGACGTCGGCTTCATCGACGCGCACTTCCAGTTCCATCTGCGTCAAGTCCTCGGCGATGGAAAACAGCACCGGCGTGGTCATGGCAGCGGCCACGGTCTGTCCCGGCTCGACCTTGCGCGCCAGCACCACGCCGTTGATCGGCGAGCGGATGACCGCCTTGTCGATGTTGGTCTGGTCGGTGGTGAGCACGGCCTTGGCCTGGATCACCGCCGCCTGCGCGCTCTGGCGGTTGGCCTCGGCGCGCGCCACGGCGGCCTGGGCGGTTTCCAGTTCGCTGGCGGCCGGCACCTTGCCGCCGGAAAGTTCATGCACTTCGCGCAGGCGTTTGAGATTGGCCTGCTGCTCCTTGAGCGTGGCCTCGGCCTGGGCGACGTTCGCTTCGGCCACCGTCACGGCGGCTTGCGAGCGGGTCACCGCATCGCGCAGCTTGGCGGTATCCAACCGCGCCATGATCTGGCCCTGGCTGACGCGGTCGTTGTCATCGGCCAGCACCGCCTCCAGCGTGCCGGACAGCTCGCTGCCGACGTCCACCGAGCGCGTCGGCGCCAGGGTGCCGCTGGCGGAAATGCTCACCACCAGATGGCCCAGGGCGGCTTCCTCGGTGAGATAACGCCCCTGCTGTTTCTTGCCGGAGAAGAAAGCCAGATACAGGCCGCCGGCCAAGATCAAGAGCAGGACGACCAGCAAGCCGCTGCGCCAGCCAGTAAGGCGGCCGCGGCCTGGTTGCAGCAAGGGATCGAGCGTTTTTGCGTTCATTGCGCTTCCTCGTTGGCATCGGTGTGTTCTGCTTACGTCATGTGTTCTGCGTGTTCCGCGCTGGCGCCCTGCCAGCCGCCACCCAGCGCCTTGTAAAGACGGATCAGCGCCGTGAGTTCATCGGCCCGCGCCGTCGCCTCGCTGTCCTCGCTGGACAGCCGCGTGCGTTCGGCATCCAGCGTGCGCTGAAAATCCACCATGCCGCTGCGATACATCTGCTGCGCCAGCGCCGCCGCCCGTGCCGCGGCCGCAGCCGCCTGGCTGCGCGCCTGGCTGCGCGTCTGCGCCGCCGCCTGTTCGGCCAGCGCGTTCTCGACGTCTTCGAGCGCGGTCAGGATGCTTTTTTCGTAAGCGATGAGCGCCTGCTCGGCGGCGGCATCCTGAGCGTCAATGCGCGCGCGGATGCGGCCGCCATCGAACAAGGTCGCCGCCAGGCTGGCCGCCAGCGAGGCGGCGACATTCGCCCCGCTGCCCAGGGCGCCGGTCGACGCCGCCCGCCAACCGAGCGAACCGGACAGTTTCAGGCTGGGCCAGGCGTCGGCGCGGCGTTGATCCAGCCGCGCCAGCTCCGCCGCCAGACCAAGCTCCGCCGCCCGCACATCGGGACGCTGGCGCAAGGTATCGGCAGGAATCGGCAAGCGGGTCAGCGCCTGCGCACCGGGCAGGGGCTGCGCTGGCGCCAGTCGATCGCGCAAGCTGGCCGGCGGCTGTCCGCTCAACACCGCCAGCCGATGCATGGCCGCGGCGATGCCGGACTCCAGCCCCGGCAGACTGGCGCGCGTGCTGGCCAGATTGGCGCTGGCCTGTTCCAGCTCCAACTCGCTGGCCAGGCCCGCCTGGTTGCGCCAGCTCACCAGTTGCCAGGTTTCCTCCTGCGCCACCAGATTGCTGCGGGCAATCTGCAGGCGCTGCTGCAAGCTGCGCAGGTTGACATAGTTCAGCGCCACCTCGGCCGCCAGGCTGACCCTGGCCGCATCCAGACTGGCCGCGCTGGCCTCCAAATCAAACTCGGCGGCGCTCACGGCATCGCGCTGGCCGCCAAAGATGGACGGCTCCCAACTGGCATCGAAGCCGGCCGTGTACTGAGTCTGCGGACTGGCATGGCCGCTGCGCGCACGATTCGCCCCCGCGCTGGCGCCTATGCTGGGCGCCAGCCCGGCTTCCGCCAGATCCAGCGCCGCCCGCGCCTGCTGCAAACGGGACTGTGCCGTGCGCAGATCATGCGCGGACTGCAGCGCCTGCGCCATCAACGTATCCAGCGTGGCATCGCCAAACTGCTGCCACCACTGCATTTGCACCGCCGCGCCCGCGGGTGCGAGCGCGGGTGCGAGCGCGGGTACGGCCGCGGACCATTGCGCGGGCAACTGTAATTGCGACGCATGCGGTGTCGCCGGTCGCAAGGCCTGCAAAGGCACGCAGCCAGCCAGGGCCAGCAGCAGGCCAAGTCGACAGAATGTGGAAATCACGGACATGGTCGGGCCATAAATAAAACAAGCCCGAATTGTAGACTGGGGAGTCCAATAAAACGTCCATTAGTTACGTTACTTACGAATGTTACGAATTCTCACCAAATACAGGATGACGCGAAGATCAAGAGCGGTTATGCCGCGCATGCCGGTCTGGCGCAGATTCGCCACGAATTCCGAGGGCGTCCGTGGGTCCGTCGTTTTACCGAGAAGCGCGCGGACGGCAGGTCTGTCGCGTGAGATGCGCGACGCCGAGGCCGGCCAGTTCGGCATCCATGCGGCCGAGCGCGGCGGCGGCGAGTTGCGGCGGCACGGTGCAGCGAATCTCGTGGGCCACGCCGGCGGCGAGCAGCAGTTCGAGCGAAGCACGCGCCGCCGTGCCGCCGTCGCAGCCGACGATGGGCGCGTAATCGGCGAACGGCGCCTTGACGTCGAAGCCGACCCAATCCACGAGCGGCAGCACGGCGGCCAGGCGTTCCGGGTAGATACCGGCGGTATGCAGCGCCGTGGCGAAGCCCAGGGCGCGCACGTCGGCGAGCGCGAACGGCAGGTCGCGTTGCAGCAGCGGCTCGCCGCCGCTGAAGACCACGCCGTCGAGCAGTCCGCGCCGCGTTTCCAGCCAGGCCAGCACCTCCGGCCACGACAGCGCGCCTGCGCCGCGCGGCAGCAAGTGCGGGTTGTGGCAGTAGGTGCAGCGCCACGGGCAGCCCTGGCAGAAGACGACGGCGGCCAGCCGGCCGGGGAAGTCGATGGTGGTGAACGGCACCAGGCCGCCCACCGCCAGCACGGGTTCAGGCATGCGCTGCCTGGCAGGGCTCGACGAAGTGCCGGCGCTCGCCGTGCTCGCCCTGCTTACCCGGGTTGAACTCGGACACCGGGCGGTGGTAGCCCATGACGCGCGTCCACACTTCGCAGCGCTGGCGCTCGTGGTCGGGGATGTCGTGGGAACGGTGCTTTTCGGACATGGCGTTTCCTTTCTTGGTCGGTGAAAAATCAGTTTGCGGCCGCGCGCCGGGCGAGGATTTCCTCGTCGCACGTCGGGCAGAACTCGTGCTCGCCGGCCAGATAGCCGTGCTTCGGGCAGATCGAGAAAGTCGGCGTGATGGTGATGTAGGGCAGGCGAAAGCGCGTCAGCGCCGTGCGCACCAGTTGACGGCAGGCGGCCGGCGAGGAGATGCGCTCGCGCATGTAGAGGTGCAGCACGGTGCCGCCGGTGTAGCGCGTCTGCAGCTCGTCCTGGCGCAGCAGCGCCTCGAACGGATCGTCGGTGAAGCCGACCGGCAGCTGCGAGGAGTTGGTGTAGTACGGCTTCTCCGCCGTGCCCGCCTGCAGGATGCCGGGCCAGCGCTTCCTGTCCTCCTTGGCGAAGCGGTAGGTGGTGCCCTCGGCCGGCGTCGCCTCCAGGTTGTAGAGGTTGCCGGTCTCTTCCTGATAGCTGCGCATCTTGTCGCGCAGGCGGTCGAGCAGGCGGATCGCCAGCGCGTGCCCTTCGTCGTCCGTGAGGTCGGCGGCGCCGGTGAAGTTCCTCACCATCTCGTTGATGCCGTTCACGCCGATGGTCGAGAAGTGGTTGCGCAGCGTGCCGAGGTAGCGCTTGGTGTACGGGAACAGGCCGTCGTCCATCAATCGCTGCACCACCTTGCGCTTGATCTCCAGGCTCTCCTTCGCCATGTCGGCGAGGCGGTCGACGCGCGCCATCAGCGCATCCTCGTCGCCGGCGTGGAGAAAGCCGAGGCGCGCGCAGTTGATCGTCACGACGCCGATCGAGCCGGTCTGCTCGGCCGAGCCGAACAGGCCGTTGCCGCGCTTCAAGAGCTCGCGCAGGTCGAGCTGCAGGCGGCAGCACATCGAGCGGATCTGGTTCGGCTTCATGTCCGAGTTGATGAAGTTCTGGAAGTACGGCAGGCCGTACTTCGCCGTCATCGCGAACAGACGTTCGGCGTTCTCGGACTCCCACGGGAAGTCCTCGGTCATGTTGTAGGTCGGGATCGGGAAGGTGAAGGCGCGGCCTCGCCGGTCACCGGCGCTCATCACCTCGATGTAGGCGCGGTTGATGAGATCCATCTCGGCCTGCAGCTCACCGTAGGCAAAGGGCATTTCGACGCCGCCGATCACCGGCACCTGCTCGCGCAGATCCTCCGGGCAGACCCAGTCGAAGGTGAGGTTGGTGAACGGCGTCTGCGTGCCCCAGCGCGACGGCACGTTGAGGTTGTAGATGAACTCCTGCATGCCCTGGCGCACGGCGTCATAGTCGAGCCTGTCCTTCCTGACGAAGGGCGCGAGATAGGTGTCGAAGGAACTGAACGCCTGCGCGCCGGCCCATTCGTTCTGCAGCGTGCCGAGGAAGTTCACCATCTGGCCGAGCGCGCTCGAAAAATGCTTCGGCGGATCGGCCTCGGGCTTGCCGGGCACGCCGTTGAAGCCTTCGAACAGCAGCTGGCGCAGCGACCAGCCGGCGCAGTAGCCGCAGAGCATGTCGAGGTCGTGGATGTGGATGTCGGCGTCGCGGTGCGCCTGGCCGATCTCCGGCGGATAGACGTGCGACAGCCAGTAGTTGGCGACCACCTTGCCGGAGACGTTGAGAATCAGCCCGCCGAGCGAGTAGCCCTGGTTGGCGTTGGCGCGCACGCGCCAGTCGGCGCGATCCACGTACTCGTCGATGGCCGCAGCCACGTCGACCAGCGTGCGCCGGTCCTCGCGCAGCCGGCGGTGCTGGTCGCGGTAGGCGACGTAGGCGCGGAAGGTGGCGATGTGGTTGGCGTCGACCAGCGTCTGCTCGACGATGTCCTGCACCTGCTCCACGGTCGGCGCGGCGCTTTGATAGCGGTCGTGGCGGTGGCGCAGCACCTTGAGCACGCGCGCGACCAGCAGTTGCGCCTCCTCCTCGTCATACTCGCCGCTGGCCGCGCCGGCGCGGGCGAGCGCCGAGGCGATGCGTGCGGACTCGAAGGGCTCGTCGCGGCCATCGCGCTTGACGATGCGCGTCGGCAGGGCGGGCGAGGCGGGCCGAACCGGCGATCCGGCGGCATTCAGCAAAGAAGCGGGTTGGCGTTCTGTTCGTACCGGCATCGGGCGTCTCCGCAAGAATGGGCGGGGACTTTCCGCATCGGTCGATGTACCGATGCACGAGCGGCAGCAACTGGCAGACTCATGCGCGACCTCACGTCAGGGACACCCCGCCCCAATTGAAAAAAGGACTCATCGAGGCAGGTCTCCTGACTCTCGGCTCAACGCGCTTCGCTCGCCTTCCCGGAAAAATCCAGTGGCATGTCGTGCCGAAGCGCTTGCCGATTACAGTTGCGGGGGCAGTTCCGGGTTTCAGGCCGACGGCCTGGCACCGGATTCCCTTTCAATCCCGACTTGGGAACCATCGACGGCAGCCAGTCTAGTGCCACAAGATTTCAGCTGTCAAGAAAAAAACACTACCGGTAGTAGAAAACTGGTGCAGTGCTACTAGATATAGTAGCCCACCGCGCCGCAGCAACTTTTACGTACAGGTTGCTGCGGCATGCCTTGGCAATATCCACGACGCGGCGATGAAAACTCAAACGGCGCGCAACGCCTTGGCCGCCGCCACCATGTGGCGCAGCGCGGCGACGGTTTCCGGCCAGCCGCGCGTCTTCAGGCCGCAGTCGGGATTGACCCACAGGTTGCCGGCCGGGATTGTCTCCCGCGCCTTTTGCAGCAGGCGCGCCATATCGTCGGCATTCGGCACGCGCGGCGAATGGATGTCATACACGCCGGGGCCGATTTCGTTCGGATATTTGAACTTGCCGAAGGCATCCAGCAGCTCCATGTCCGAACGGCTGGTCTCGATGGTGATCACGTCGGCGTCCATGGCCGCGATCTCGGGCAGGATGTCGTTGAATTCCGAGTAGCACATGTGGGTGTGGATCTGCGTTTCGTCGGCCACGCCCGAGGCCGACAGGCGGAAGGCGCGGGTCGCCCAGGCCAGGTACTCGCGCCAGGCGGCGCGGCGCAGCGGCAGGCCTTCGCGGATTGCCGGCTCGTCGATCTGGATGATGCCGATACCGGCCCTTTCCAGGTCGCAGACTTCGTCGCGGATGGCCAGGGCGATCTGCGCGGCGGTAGTCGAGCGCGGCTGGTCGTCGCGCACGAAGGACCATTGCAGGATGGTGATCGGCCCGGTCAGCATGCCCTTCATCGGTTTTGGCGTCAGGCTTTGCGCGTAGGCGCTCCAGTCCACGGTCATCGGCTGCGGACGCGAGACGTCGCCGTAGATGATCGGCGGCTTGACGCAGCGCGAGCCGTAGGACTGCACCCAGCCGTTGCCGGTGAAGCAGAAGCCGGCCAGTTGCTCGCCGAAATATTCGACCATGTCGTTGCGCTCGGCTTCGCCATGCACCAGCACGTCGAGGCCCAGTTCTTCCTGTACCGCGACGGCGTGGGCGATTTCCTTCTTCATCGCGGTTTCGTAGTCGGCCGCGGACAGTTCGCCGCGTTTGAAGGCAGCCCGGGCGGCGCGGATTTCGGCGGTCTGCGGGAAGGAGCCGATGGTCGTGGTGGGCAGCAGCGGCAGCTGCAAACGCTTGCGCTGCGCGGCCTGGCGGACGGGAAAGGCAGCATGGCGGCGGTCGGCGGCGGCGGGCAACGCAGCCAGACGCTCGGCGACGGCCGGATTATTGACCCGACGGCTGGCATGCCGCGCCCGTATGGCTTGTCGGGATTTCGCCAGTTCGCCATCGGCGGCGGCATCACCGGCCAGCGCCTGTTTCAAGACTTGCAGCTCGTCGAGTTTTTCGACCGCGAAGGCCAGCCAGCCGCGCAGTTCGCCGTCCAACTTCATTTCGCCGGCGACGCTGAACGGCACGTGCAGCAGCGAGCACGACGGCGCCAGCCACAGGCTCTGGCCACGCTTGTCGAACAACGGACGAATGCGGGTGAGCGCCGCATCCAGATCGGTGCGCCAGACATTGCGTCCATCGACGATGCCCAGCGACAGCACCTTGTGCGCCGGCAGCCAGTCGGCCACCGAGGTAATTTCCCCGGCGGCGCGAATGCCGTCGACATGCAGGCCGGCCACGGGCAAGCGGCAGGCCAGAACGAGATTCTCCTGCAAGGGCGAGAAATAAGTGGCGAGCAGCAACGGCACGCCATTCGTCGCCAGCCTGGCATAAGCCGGCTCGAAGGCCTGTTGCCAGGCTGCCGCCAGATCGAGGCCGAGGACAGGCTCGTCGATCTGCACCCATTGCACGCCCTGCGCCTTGAGGCGGGCGAGAATCTGGCCGTATACCGGCAGCAGCTTGTCCAGCAGGCCGAGGCGATCGAAGCCGGCCGCCTTTTCCTTGCCCAGCCAGAGAAAGCTCAAGGGCCCGAGCAGCACGGCCTTGACCGGATGGCCCAGTGCCTGCGCTTCCGCCACCTCGGCAAACAGGCGCTCATCGGCCAGCGAGAACGCCGTCTCCGGCGTGAATTCGGGGACCAGGTAGTGGTAATTGGTATCGAACCACTTGGTCATTTCCAGTGCCGGATGGCCGTCGCCCGATGCGCCGGCCTCGCGGGCGACGCCGCGCGCCAGCGTGAAATAGCGGGCCAACGCCGGCTCGTCGCCGGAAAAACCGAAGCGCGCCGGCTCGCAGCCGAGCAACTGGATGTGATTGGCGACGTGATCGTAATAGGCGAAATCGCCGACGCTGACGAAATCGAGGCCGGCATCGCGCTGCGCCTGCCAATGGCGGGCGCGCAATTGGCGGCCAACGGCTTCCAGTTCGGCGGCATCGATCTCGCCGCGCCAGTGGCCTTCGAGGGCGAACTTCAGTTCGCGTTGGGCGCCCATGCGCGGGAAGCCGAGGGTGTGGATGATGGTCATTGTCCGTTTCCTTTTCTGAAAAATGCAGGCGTCACTCTAGAGACCACTATTCATGAAGTAAAATGGTATTAATTCAAATAACGATTAAATCCGCTCATATATGCTCGAACGCATACATCTGGAAATCCTCCGCGAAGTCGATAAACAAGGCTCGCTGACCGCCGCCGCCGACGTGCTCTGTCTGACCCAGTCGGCGTTGAGCCACAGCATCAAGAAACTGGAACAGCAACTGGGCACGCCGCTCTGGCTGCGCGAAGGGCGCAGCCTGCGGCTGACCCAGGCCGGCCAGTACCTGCTCGGCATGGCCAACCGCGTCCTGCCGCAACTGTTGCTGGCCGAGGAGCGCTTGCAGCAATTCGCCCAGGGCGAACGCGGCACGCTGCGCATCGGCATGGAATGCCATCCCTGCTACCAATGGCTGCTCAAGGTGGTTGCGCCTTATCTCGCCGCCTGGCCGGATGTCGATGTCGACGTCAAGCAGAAATTCCAGTTCGGCGGCATCGGCGCGCTGTTCGCCTTTGAGATCGACCTGCTGGTGACCCCCGATCCGCTTTACAAATCCGGCCTCGCCTTCGAGCCGGTGTTCGATTACGAGCAGGTGCTGGTGGTCAGCCGCAGCCATGCGCTGGCCGGCGCGGCGTTCGTCGAACCGGCACAACTGAGCGGCGAAGTGCTGATCACTTATCCGGTGACCATCGAACGGCTGGATATCTACAACCAGTTCCTGCTGCCGGCCGGCGTCTCGCCGAAGCGCCACAAGACCATCGAAACCACCGACATCCTGCTGCAGATGGTCGCCAGCGGGCGCGGCGTCAGCGCGCTGCCGCGCTGGCTGGTCGAGGAATACGCGGATGCGCTCGACATCGTGCCGGTACGGCTCGGCAAGCGGGGCGTGGCCAAGCAGATTTTTCTCGGCATCCGCGAAAACGAGTCCGGCATCGACTACCTCGACGCTTTCGTCGAGCAGGCGCGGCGCTCCGGCGCTCAAACCGCGCCGGCGTAAAAGGCGTCTTCGGCGTTATCCGTACCCGTCGTACCCGTACCGGGCTGATGGATGGTTTTTGCCGGCGCAACCGAGCCAATCCGCCCCCATGCGGCCTGCCCAGCCTGGCGGCGCCGTTCGCTCCAGCCAGCCAGCAGATGCCGCGTTTCAGCGCAGTCGCCCGCCGCGATGGCGCTTTTCAGCGCCTCATGGAAATCGTGCGAAGCCTGCATTTCCGGGCTGTCGAAAACCGGCCCGAAGGCCAGGCGCAACCTGGCGATCAGGCGGTCTGCCAGATCCGGCAGACAGGCATTGCCGGCAACCTTGACCAGGCTGGCATGCAGCTTCTCCCGTGTGTCGATGCTCAAGCATGACTTCGCCCTGGCCGCCTCGTCGGCGGCAAAGTCTTCCAGCAGATCGAGCAAGTCCAGCAATTGAAGGACGTTGGACCAGCTCAGGCGCGTGACGAAGCAGCCCTGGCGGGCGCGCGATTCAACCAATCCTTCGCCAGCCAGCACCTTTAGCGCTTCACGCAGCGGGGCGCGGCTGACGCCATAGCCGGAAGCCAGCTTGAATTCGTCGAGCGGCGCGCCGGGCGCCAATTCATGGCTGAAGATCCGCTTGCGCAACGAATCGGCCAGCGCCTCGTAGAGCATGCGCGGGCGCAGGATTTCGGTATTGGACTCTTGGTTCATGACAACTCCAGCAATAGATCCTTGGCATCGACCCGGTCGCCCGGGGCGACATGCACGCGGACGACGGCGGCGTCGCGCTCGGCGGTGATCGCCGTTTCCATCTTCATCGCCTCGACCGAGAGCAGCGGGCTGCCCTTCGCCACCTTCTGCCCGGCCTTGACGGCGACGGTGGCGACCATGCCCGGCATCGGCGCGGCGACGTGGGCGGCGTTGCCCTCCTCGGCCTTCGGACGGGATTTCTTCGCCTGCTGGCCGGCGCGGGTAATCCGCATCGGGCGCGGCTGGCCGTTCAACTCGAAGAACAGCTTGACTTCGCCGTTCTCCGGCGCGGGCGTCTCGCCGAGCAGGCGCACGACCAGCGTTTTGCCTTGGTCGATCTCGACCGACATTTCGTCCCCTTCGACGCCCTGGCCCAGACCGTAGAAGAACACCGGCGTCGGCAGCACCGACACGTCGCCGTACTGGCGCTGGTGCGCGGCGTATTCGGTGAATACCTTGGGATACATCAGCCAGCTCGCCAGCGCCGCGTCGTCGATGTGGTGGCCGACGGCCTTCTCGGCCTTTTTCCGCTCGTTTTCCAGGTCGACCGGGGGAAGATGCGCGCCGACCCGGCCTTCGACCGGCGTCTGGCCCTTGAGGATGCGTTGCTGGATTGCCTTGGGGAAACCGTCGGCCGGGTAGCCGAGTTCGCCGCGCATCATCGAGACCACGGAATCCGGGAAGCTGATTTCCTTGTCCGGGTTGGTCACGTCTTCCGGCGTCAGTTCGTTGGCGACCATGAACAGCGCCAGATCGCCGACCACCTTGGACGAGGGCGTGACCTTGACGATGTCGCCGAACAGCCGATTGGCGTCGGCGTAGGCTTGCGCCACCTCGTTCCAGCGGTGGTCGAGGCCCATCGCCCGCGCCTGTTCGCGCAGGTTGGTGTATTGGCCGCCGGGCATTTCGTGGCGGTAGACGTCCGAGGTGCCGGAACGGATGTCGGCCTCGAACGGCGCGTAGTAGCGGCGCACGCCTTCCCAGTAGCGCGAGAAGGGGGCGATGCGGCCCGGGATCAGGCCGCTGTCGCGCTCGGTATGTTCGAGCGCGGCGACGATGGCGCCGAGGCTGGGTTGCGAGGTCAGGCCGCTCATCGCGTCCATCGCGCCGTCCACCGCGTCGACGCCGGCTTCGACCGCCGCCAGCACCGAGGCGACCGAGCCGCCGCTGGTGTCGTGGGTGTGGAAGTGGATGGGCAGGCCGGTCTCTTCCTTGAGCGCCTTGACCAGCGCCCGCGCCGCCGCCGGCCGGCAGACGCCGGCCATGTCCTTGATGCCGAGGATGTGGGCGCCGGCCTTTTCCAGTTGTCTGGCCATGTCCACGTAGTATTTCAGGTGGTACTTGCTGCGCGCCGGATCGAAGAGGTCGCCGGTGTAGCAGATCGTGCCTTCGCACAGCGCGCCGGCCTCGATCACCGCATCCATCGCGACGCGCATGTTGTCGACCCAGTTCAGCGAGTCGAAGACGCGAAAGACGTCCATACCGTGCGCCGCCGCCTGCCGCACGAACCAGCGGACGACGTTGTCGGCGTAATTGGTGTAGCCGACGGCGTTGGAGGCGCGCAGCAGCATCTGGAACAGCACGTTGGGAATGGCCTCGCGCAGCTTGTCGAGGCGTTGCCACGGGTCTTCCTTGAGGAAGCGCAGGACCACGTCGAAAGTCGCGCCGCCCCAGCATTCGAGCGAGAAGAGGTCGGGCAGCAGGCGGGCGTAATGCGGCGCCACGGCGAGCATGTCGGCGCTGCGCATGCGGGTGGCGAATAGCGACTGGTGCGCGTCGCGCATGGTCGTGTCGGTGAGCAGCACGCGCTTCTGGTCGAACATCCAGCACGAAAAACCCCGCGCGCCGAGTTCGCGCAGCCGGTCCCGGCTGCCCGGCAGCGGCGGCACGCCGAGTTCGGCCTTGGGCAGCGGCGGCTTGGGCAGAGGCAGGGTCGGCTTCGCCCGGCCGGCCATCTCCGGGTTGCCGTTGACCGTCACGTCGCCGACGAAGCGCAGCAGGCGCGTCGCCCGGTCGCGGCGCGGCTTGAAGTCGAACAGTTCCGGCGTGGTGTCGATGAAGCGCGTCGTGCACTCGCCGTTCCTGAACGACGGATGGCCGATGACGTTTTCCAGGAAGGCCAGATTGGTCGCCACGCCGCGGATGCGGAATTCGCGCAGCGCCCGGTCCATGCGACGGATCGCCTCGTCGGCGTCGTGGCCGCGGGCGGTGACCTTGACCAGCAGCGAGTCGTAGTAGGGCGTGATGATGGCGCCGGTGTAGGCGGTGCCGGCGTCGAGGCGGATGCCGGCCCCGGCGGCGCTGCGGTAGGCGGCGAGCTTGCCGTAGTCGGGGGTGAAGCCCTTTTCCGGGTCTTCGGTGGTGACCCGGCATTGCAGCGCGTGGCCGGCCAGGCGGATGTCTTTTTGCGCCGGCAGGAAGTCGCTGTCGCCGATCCGGCCGCCCTCGCTGACGACGATCTGCGCCTTGACCAGATCCATGCCGGTGACCTCCTCGGTCACCGTGTGCTCGACCTGGATGCGCGGGTTGACCTCGATGAAGTAGAAGGCGCCGGTGTCGGCGTCCATCAGAAATTCGACGGTGCCGGCGTGGGTGTAATCGACGCCGGCGGCGAGCTTCAAGGCGGCGGCGCACAGCGCCTCGCGTTGTTCGGCATTCAGGTAGGGCGCGGGAGCGCGCTCGACGACCTTCTGGTTGCGCCGCTGCACCGAGCAGTCGCGCTCGAACAGGTGCACGCGGTTGCCGTGCGTGTCGCCCAGCACCTGCACCTCGACGTGGCGGGCGCGCACCACCATCTTTTCCAGATAAACCTCGTCGTTGCCGAAGGCGGCGGCCGCCTCGCGGCGGGCGACCTCGATCGCCGGCAGCAGTTCGTGATCAAAGTTGATCGCCCGCATGCCGCGACCGCCGCCGCCCCAACTGGCTTTCAGCATGAGCGGGTAGCCGATGTCGGCGGCCAGCTTGCGGCATTCGTCAGCATCGTCCGGCAGCGCGCCGGTCGCCGGCACCACCGGCACGCCGACCTTTTCGGCCAGGGCGCGCGCCGCGACCTTGTTGCCGAGTTCGCGCATGACGGCCGGTTGCGGCCCGATGAAGACGATGCCGGCCTGGGCACAGGCTTCGGCAAAATCCGGGTTTTCCGACAGGAAGCCGTAGCCGGGGTGGATGGCGTCCACCTTGGCCTGTTTGGCGACGCGGATGATGTCGGCGATGTCGAGATAGGCGGCGATCGGCTTTCTGCCGTCGCCGACCAGGTAGCTCTCGTCGGCCTTGAAGCGGTGCAGCGCGAAGCGATCCTCGTTGGCGTAGATCGCCACCGTGCGCAGCCCCAGCTCGGCGGCGGCACGCATGATGCGGATGGCGATCTCGCTACGGTTGGCGACCAGGATGCTGCGGATTTTTTTCATGGACATGTTCTCGATGGACGATGGACTGCTCCCTCTCCCCTTGTGGGAGAGGGTTGGGGAGAGGGGGTACGGGGGGGAGTGCGGAGGAAATTCGGCCCCTCTCCCCCGGCCCCTCTCCCGCGAGGGGAGGGTACGGGGGGAGTGCGGAGGAAATTCGCCCCCTCTCCCCCGGCCCCTCTCCCGCGAGGGGAGAGGGGAAATCAGGGGCTCAGGTGTAGCGCTTGTCGAGGGCGTCCCACTCGGGCTTGCCGACCAAGCGCTGGCGTTCAGCGAAGGGCGTCACCAGCCCGCTCGATTCGAGCACCTGCCTCTCGTCGCGCAACACGGTCAGCGCCTTCTGCATGCCCATCACCGCGCCCTGCAAGGCGGCGTTGGCGTAGAGGACGATGCCGAAGCCGAGCTGGCCGAGTTCCTCGGCGTTGAAGATCGGCGTCTTGCCGCCGATGACCATGTTCATCAGTTGCGGCGTGGCCAGGCGCTGCGGCAGGGCGCGGATCTCGTCGGCGCTGGTCACGGCCTCGACGAAGAGAATGTCCGCGCCGGCCTCGGCAAACTTCTGCGCGCGCTCGACGGCGGCCTCGAAGCCATGCACGGCGGCGGCGTCGGTGCGGGCCATGATGAGGAAATCCGGGTCGCGGCGGGCGTCGACGGCGGCCTTGATCTTGCTGACGGCTTCCTCGGTGCCGATCACGTCCTTGCCGTTGAAGTGGCCGCAGCGCTTGGGCGCCACCTGGTCTTCCAACTGGATGCAGTCGGCGCCGGCGCGTTCCAGCGTGCGCACGGTGTGATGGACGTTGAGCGCGTTACCGAAGCCGGTGTCGGCATCGACGATCAGCGGCACGTCGACGGCGTCGCGGATGCGCGCCGTGTGGTCGGCGATTTCGGCCAGGCCCATGAAGCCCTGGTCGGGCATGCCGAACCACATGTTGGTAACGCCGGCGCCGGTGACGTAGATGGCCTCGAAGCCGAGGTCGGCGATGATTCTGGCCGACAGCGCGTTGAAGGCGCCAGGCACGATGACGCCGCGACGGGCGGCGACGAGTTCTTTCAGTTTCTTGCGGGTAGACATGATGGTTCCTTTATTGCTTGAAGTTCTGGCCGGGTCAGGACAGGTTGATGGCGGCCGGACGGCCATCGGCATCGATGGCCACCATTTCAAAAGTGCCGCCCAGCACGTCCTCGGCCGCTGAGCCGGCCTTTTCGGCCACGCCGCTCACTTGCACCGTCATAGAACTGCGCCCGACGCGCACGACCTGGCCGCGCAGGGTGAGCACGTGGCCAATGGGAATGGGCGAGAGGAAATTGATGCCGCTGGCAGCGGCCATGACGACTTCCAGCCTGGACAGGCTACGCGCCGCCATGAAGGCCACCTTGGCCATCAGTTGCAGGCCCTGGCCGGCAAACAGGGTGCCGTGGTGATTCGCCAGCATCGGCAGAACCAGTTCGCGAATCTCGACTGCCTGGGTGGCTGGAAGCGTGGTCATGATCGGCTGGCCGGCAATCAAAACGCATCGCCGGGCACGCGCACCCAGCCTTCCATCAGGATGCGGGCGCTGCGGCCCATGATGGCCTTGGTGACGGTCCATTGGCCGTTGTCGAATTTCGCCTCGGCGCCGACGCGCAGCGTGCCGGACGGATGTCCGAAGCGTACCGCGCTGCGCTCGCCGCCGCCGGCCGCCAGATTGACCAGCGTGCCGGGAATCGCCGCGGCCGTGCCGATGGCGACCGCCGCCGTGCCCATCATCGCGTGATGCAGCTTGCCCATGGACAGGGCGCGGACCAGCAGGTCGACGTCGCCGGCCTTGACCGTCTTGCCGCTGGAAGCAACGTAGTCGAGCGGCGGCGCGACGAAGGCGATCTTTGGCGTGTGCTGGCGCCTGGCGGCGTCTTCGAGCTTGGCGATCAGCCCCATCTTCAGCGCGCCGATGGCGCGCAACGTCTCGAAACCGGCCAGCGCCACGGCATCGTTGTTGATCGCGTCCTGCAGTTCGCTGCCGGTGTAGCCGATGTCCTCGGCGTTCACGAAGATGGTCGGAATGCCGGCGTTGATCAGCGTCGCCTTCAACCTGCCGCCGGCGACGAGCGATTCGGGCACGTCGAGTTCGTCGACGAGATTGCCGGTCGGGAACATCGAGCCGCCCTCGCCTTCGCCCTCGTCAGCGGGGTCGATGAATTCGAGCACGATCTCGGCGGCCGGGAAGGTCACGCCGTCGAGCTCGAAATCGCCGGTCTCCTGCACCCGGCCGTCGGCGACCGGCACGTGGGCGACGATGGTCTTGCCGATGTTGGCCTGCCAGATGCGCACGACGCAGACGCCGTTCCGTGGCACGCGCGCCGCATCGACGTAGCCGGCGTGGATGGCGAAGGCGCCGGCCGCCGTGGACAGGTTGCCGCAGTTACCGGACCAGTCGACGAAATCGCTGTCGATGGCGACCTGGCCGTAGAGGTAATCGACGTCATGACCGGGCCGTGCACTCTTTGACAGGATCACGCACTTGCTGGTGGAGGACGTCGCCCCGCCCATGCCGTCGATGTGCTTGGCGTAGGGATCGGGGCTACCGATCACGCGCTGGAACAGCTTGTTGCGCGCCTCGCCGGGCACGCGGCAGCTTTCCGGCAGGTCGTCGAGGCGGAAGAAGACGCCCTTGCTGGTGCCGCCGCGCATGTAGGTGGCGGGGATGCGGATTTGCGGTTTGTGGGTCATTGTGGTTTTTTCCTCGTGTTCGGATGCCCCCTCTCCCCCGGCCCCGCTCCCGCGAGGGGAGAGGGGGGAGTGGCGGATGCTCCCCTCTCCCTTGACGGGAGAGGGGCTGGGGGAGAGGGTGAAAGCTCACCCCAGATCACCGCCAGCACGGCCTCAGTACGCAACAGCACATCGTCGTTCCAGAAGCGCAGCACCTTGAACCCCTGCGCGTCCAGCCAGGCATCGCGCCGCCGGTCATGCCCGCTGCCGTTGTGCTGCCCGCCGTCGACCTCGATGACCAGCCGCGCACCGAAATGCACGAAGTCCGCGATATACGGGCCGAGCGGCTGTTGGCGGCGGAATTTCTCGCCGGCCAGGCGGTGGGCGCGCAGGTGGCGCCAGAGCAGGCGTTCGGCGTCGGTCATTTCCTGGCGCAGTTTTCTGGCGAATTGTTTGGGTTCCATCACCCCCTCTCCCCAACCCCTCTCCCGCAAGGGGAGAGGGGCTTGATCGGCCGAAAAATAATCGCTCAGCATATCAAACCCCCACACTCCCCTCTCCCCTTGCGGGAGAGGGGCCGGGGGAGAGGGGAAAAAGCCCCGGGCAAACATCATCCCCCCACCTTCCCCTAAGCCAGAAAGTCCTGCGCAAACCGCTGCAGCACCCCGCCGGCCTCATAGATCGACACTTCCTCGGCAGTATCCAACCGGCAGGTCACCAGTACCTCGACCGTCTCACTACTCCGACGATGGATCACCAGCGTCAAATCCGCACGCGGCCTACGCTCGCCGATCACGTCGTAGGTCTCGCTCCCATCCAGCCCCAGCGTCAGCCGCGTGGTGCCCGGTTTGAACTCCAGCGGCAGCACGCCCATGCCGATCAGGTTGGTGCGGTGGATGCGCTCGAAGCCCTCGGCGGCGATGGCTTCCACCCCGGCCAGCCGCACGCCCTTGGCCGCCCAGTCGCGGCTCGACCCCTGGCCGTAGTCGGCGCCGGCGACGATGATCAGCGGCTGCTTGCGGTCCAGATAGGTCTCGATCGCTTCCCACATGCGCAGCACCTTGCCGTCCGGCTCGATGCGGGTCAGCGAGCCCTTCTTCACGGCGCCGTCGACGACGGCCATTTCATTGACCAGTTGCGGGTTGGCGAAAGTGGCGCGCATGGCGGTCAGGTGATCGCCGCGGTGCGTCGCGTAGGAGTTGAAGTCTTCTTCCGGCAGGCCCATCTTCGCCAGATATTCGCCGGCCGCGCTATCGGGCAGGATGGCGTTGGACGGCGACAGGTGGTCGGTGGTGATGTTGTCCGGCAAAACCGCCAGCGGGCGCATGCCCTTCAGCGTGCGCGGGTTGGCCGCCAGCGCGCCGACGCCTTCCGTATCCCAGTACGGCGGACGGCGGATGTAGGTCGACTGCGGGCGCCAGTCGTAGAGCGGGCTGATCTTCTCGCCGCTGTCGCGGTGGATGGCGAACATCGGGTCGTACACCTGCCGAAACTGCTCCGGCTTGACGCAGGTGGCGACGATGGCGTCGATTTCCTCGTCGGACGGCCACAGATCCTTCAGGCGAATTTCCCTGCCGTCGACGGTGCCGAGCACATCCTGCTCGATGTCGAAGCGCATCGTGCCGGCGATGGCATAGGCGACGACGAGCGGCGGCGAAGCGAGGAAGGCCTGCTTGGCGTACGGATGGATGCGCCCATCGAAGTTGCGATTGCCGGAAAGCACGGCGGTCGCGTAAACGTCGCGGGCTATGATCTCCTGCTGGATCTGCGGGTCGAGCGCGCCGGACATGCCGTTGCAGGTGGTGCAGGCGTAGGCGACGATGCCGAAGCCGAGCTTTTCCAGTTCCAGCAGCAGGTCGGCTTCCTCCAGATACAGCCTGGCAACCCTGGAGCCGGGCGCGAAGGAAGTCTTGACCCAGGGCTTGCGCACGAGACCCAAAGCGTTCGCCTTCTTCGCCAACAGGCCGGCGGCGACGACGTTGCGCGGGTTCGAGGTATTGGTGCAACTGGTGATGGCGGCGATGATCACCGCGCCGTCGGGCAGCAGACCGTCCCTTTCTTCATCGATGGCCATGGCCAGCTTGATGGGGCCTGCGATACCGCGATCCTTGAGCGCGGCAGTGGGCAGGCGCCGGTGGGGATTCGACGGCCCTGCCATATTGCGCACCACGGAAGACAGATCGAATTCGAGCGTGCGTTCGTACTCGGCCGTCGCAAGCTGATCGCCCCACAGGCCGGCGGTCTTCGCGTAATTCTCGACCAGCGCCACCTGTTCCGCTTCACGGCCGGTCAGCCTCAGGTAGGCTATGGTCTGCCCGTCGATATGGAACATCGCGGCGGTGGCGCCGTATTCCGGACACATGTTGGAGATCGTCGCACGATCGCCGATGGTCAGGCTGTCCGCACCCTCACCGAAAAATTCCAGCCAAGCACCGACGACCTTTTCCTTCCTCAAGAACTCGGTCAGCGCGAGCACGATGTCGGTGGCGGTGATGCCGGGCTGGCGCCGGCCGGCGAGGCGCACGCCGACGATGTCCGGCAGGCGCATCATCGAAGCGCGGCCGAGCATCACGGTCTCGGCCTCCAGGCCGCCGACGCCGATGGCGATCACGCCCAGCGCGTCCACGTGCGGCGTGTGGCTGTCGGTGCCGACGCAGGTGTCGGGGAAGGCGACGCCATCCCGAACCTGAATGACCGGCGACATCTTCTCCAGATTGATCTGGTGCATGATGCCGTTGCCGGCCGGGATCACGTCCACGTTCTCGAAGGCGCGCCTGGTCCATTCGATGAAATGGAAGCGGTCTTCGTTGCGGCGGTCTTCCACCGCGCGGTTCTTCTCGAAGGCGTCCGGATCGCAGCCGCTGTATTCGACGGCGAGCGAATGGTCGACGATCAACTGCGTTGGCACCACCGGGTTCACCTTGGCCGGGTCGCCGCCCTGGTCGGCGATCGCGTCGCGCAAGCCGGCGAGGTCGACCAGCGCGGTCTGGCCGAGGATGTCGTGGCAGACGACGCGCGCCGGATACCACGGAAAGTCGAGGTCGCGCCGACGCTCGACCAATTGCTTCAGCGCGTCGGTCAGCAGCGCCGGATCGCAGCGGCGCACCAGTTGCTCGGCGAGCACGCGCGACACATAGGGCAGCCCGTTCCAGGCGCCGGGCCGGATGGCGTCGACCGCCGCGCGCGCGTCGAAGTAGTCGAGCGACGTGCCAGGCAGCGGCCTACGATAAGCGTTGTTCATGGCGTGTCCGATCTTACTGGCGATGCTCGATCGGCACGAAGCGGCGGTCTTCCGGCCCGACGTAATTGGCGCTCGGGCGGATGATCTTGTTGTCGAGGCGCTGCTCGATGATGTGCGCAGCCCAGCCCGAGGTACGGGCGATGACGAAGATCGGCGTGAACATCGCGGTCGGCACGCCCATCATGTGGTAGCTGACGGCGCTGAACCAGTCGAGGTTGGGGAACATCTTCTTCACTTCCCACATCACGCTTTCCAGGCGCTCGGCGATGTCGAACATCTTGGTCGAACCGGCCTCGTCGGACAACTGGCGGGCGACGCTCTTGATGACTTCGTTGCGCGGATCGGAGACGGTATAGACCGGGTGGCCGAAGCCGATCACCACTTCCTTGTTGTCCACACGGCGGCGGATGTCGGCTTCCGCCTCGTCGGGATGGTCGTAGCGCTTCTGTATCTCGAAAGCAATCTCGTTGGCGCCGCCGTGCTTCGGCCCGCGCAGCGCGCCGATGGCGCCGGTGATCGCCGAATACATGTCCGAGCCCGTGCCGGCGATGACGCGGCCGGTGAAGGTCGAGGCGTTGAACTCGTGTTCAGCGTAAAGGATCAGCGAGGTGTGCATGGCGCGCTCCCACAGCGCCGACGGCTTGTGGCCGTGCAAGAGATGCAGGAAATGGGCGCCGATCGAGTCGTCGTCGGTGGTGAGCTCGATGCGCTTGCCGTTGGTCGCCCAGTGATACCAGTAGAGCAGCATCGAGCCGAGCGAGGCCATCAGCCGGTCGGCGATGTCGCGGGCGCCGGGAATGTTGTGGTCGTCCTTCTCCGGCAGCGCGCAGCCCAAGGCGGAAACGCCGGTGCGCATCACGTCCATCGGGTGCGCCGAGGCCGGCAGCGATTCGAGCGCCTCCCGAACGCTGGTCGGCAGGCCGCGCATGGACTTCAGCTTCGCCTTGTAGGCCTTCAGCTCGGCGCCGGTGGGCAGCTTGCCATGCACCAGCAGATGCGCGACTTCCTCGAATTCGCAGCGCTCGGCGATGTCGAGGATGTCGTAGCCGCGGTAGTGCAGGTCGTTGCCGGTCTTGCCAACGGTGCACAAGGCGGTGTTGCCGGCAAGGATGCCGGACAGGGCAACGGATTTCTTGGTCTTGAAAGTGGCTTCCTGGGTCGCGCTCATGGCTCTCTCTGCGAATGGGAAAGTGAAGACGACCGCCGTTCTGCTTGCATGTCGCCGAATTTTTTCGCAATATACGCAGCGTAAAAAATGCGTAAAGACCTGAAATAGCGTAGTGTTGTGAATAGTTTCTTGCAAAGATGCAAATCTTGCGAATATTTTTGAATGCCATTGGCAATAAAGGGAACAAGAATGAAGAAAGCTTTCATGGGAGTGCGCCTGAAGCGTCTGCGGGAGGAGCGCGGACTGACGCAGATTGCCCTGGCGCGCGCACTGGAACTCTCGCCGAGTTATCTCAATCAGTTGGAGAAGAATCAGCGACCGCTCACTGTCCCGGTATTGCTCAAGCTGAACGCGGTCTTCGGCGTCAATGTGCAACTGTTTTCGGAAGACGACGAGGCCAGGCTGATTACGGATCTGCGTGAATTGTTCGAAACGCAATCCGGGCACGAGCGCGTCTCTCTGGCCGAAATTCGCGAGCTTGCCGCCAACATGCCGGCCGTCGCCCGCAGTTTGCTCAAACTCGCCAGAAGCCAGCGCGCCAACCAGGAACGCGAGGAAGCGCTCGTCACCCGCCTGGGCCTGGATCGCAGCGAGCTGCAGGCCAACCGGCTGATGTCATTCGAAGAGGTACGTGATTTTTTCTACGCGCGGCACAACCACATTGCCGAACTCGATGCGTTGGCCGAGTCCCTCTCCCAGGCCTGGCTGATTCGTCCCAGGGAAGCGGCTGAAACCCTGGCCATGCGTCTGGAGCAGACGCATGGCATCCGGGTGGTTCGCAACACCGCCCGGGATGCTGGCGCTGAAGTGCAACGTCACTTCGACCCCGGCCAGAAAATCCTGACCTTGTCACCCCATCTGACCAATGGGCAGGCAGCATTCCAGATGGCAACACAGCTGGCCTTTCTCGAAGCAGGCGCGCAAATCGACGCCATCACCGCACAGGCCGCTCTGTCCAGCGACGAAGCGCGGCGTCTGGCGCGCATCGGCCTGGCCAATTATTTCGCCAGCGCCCTGATTCTGCCCTACGGACACTTTCTGGATCAGGCCGAGCAACTGCGCTACGACATCGAGTTGCTTGGGCAGGCTTTTGGCGTCGAATTCGAAACCACCTGCCACCGCCTGTCCACCCTGCAGCGCCCGGAAGCGCGCGGGGTGCCGTTTTTCTTCATCCGCGTGGACCGAGCCGGCAACATCTCGAAACGTCAATCGGCCACCGCTTTTCACTTCTCACGCATCGGCGGCACCTGCCCGCTGTGGAACGTGTATGAAGCCTTCGCCCAGCCGGGACGCATCCTGACGCAGTTGGCGGTCATGCCGGACGAGCGCGCCTACCTGTGGATCGCGCGCACGGTATCCCGTGGCCATGGCGGATTCGGCGCCCCCGGCAAGACTTTTTCCGTGGGCCTGGGATGCGATTTGCAGCATGCCGAACGCCTGGTCTACAGCAAGGGGCTGGATCTCAAGGACAAGAGCGGCTTCACGCCGATCGGCGCCGGCTGCAAGGTCTGCCCGCGCGCCCATTGCCCCCAGCGCGCCTTCCCGGCCGTGGGCAGCACGCTCATCGTCGATGAAAACCAGAGCCGCTTCACGCCCTACCCCGCCAGTTGATGACGCAGTTCGGCCAGCAACCTGCCAACACGATCCTTGCGTTGTTTATTGCCAAGCGCATGCAGCGCCAGCAGTAACTGAGCGACGTCCTCGTCTTCGCAATAGAGATAGGGCAACGGTACCTGTAACGCCGTCGCCAGCAGTCTGGCCGTGGCGAGCGGCGGTTCGCTTACGCCAAGCTCATAGCGGCTGATCCGGGCGCGGGCGCTGGACTCATCCAGACCGATGGCCACGCCCAGCTTTTCCTGGGCCAGGTCCAAAGCCTCGCGGCGTTCGCGCAGGCGGCGACCAAGAATGGAAAACTTCTGACTGCTCTCATGTGCCATGTCACAAGTTTCGTGACACATGCTAAAGTTGTTGTCACTAAATACGTGACACGCGAGAAAGCATGGCTATTCCGGCAATCCCCCGTAGAATCAGCCCCCAAATCACTCCCACGCCATCAGGAGGCCTCCATTGAGCGCTGCAACAACAGGGTTTCTATCTAATTTGCGCATCGGCAGAAGAATGGCACTGGCCATGGGGGCGTTGCTGAGCTTCCTGGTCGCCATCACGCTCATAGGACATTTTTCCGCCATCAGGATCCAGTCTGAATACATCGACTATCTGGCGGGTGACAATGCCCGCCGCATCGGGTTTTATGAAATGTACGGCCAGGGCCTGCAGACAGGGCAGGCACTGCGCAACATCGTGCTTGACCCGGACAATCCCAAGGCCTACGAAAATCACCAAAGAGCCACGGCCCAATTCGACAAGGCGGCAGAAGACATGCAACAGCATGATGAAGAACGCGCGCATACCGGATTGCCGCAGAAAATTGTGCACCTGCGCACGGCTCACCGGAACGCTCAGGAACAGGTGATCGCGCTCGTCGCATCCGGGCAGATGGATTCCGCCAAGGCGTTGCTGAACAGCGAAGAAACGCCTAAATGGCGCGAAATGCGCCAGTTGATGCTGGATGAAATCAAGCGGCTTGATGACGCCGTTCCCGTCCTGATTGAGGGGCTCACGGCCCGCGCCGATGCCACACGCCGGCAAACGCTGACACTTTCCTGCATCGCCATCCTGCTGGGACTCGTGCTGGGCATTGCCATCACCCGTTCCATCACCCGACCTCTGGCACATCTGCAGGAGATACTGGAAAAGGTGGAGGCGTCAGGAGACTGCACATTGCGTGTGGGCGCCCACGCCAGCGATGAAGTCGGACGCACGGCGGCGGCCTTCGACCGCATGATGACGCGCATCGCTGAACTCATTGCCGAAACGAGCCGCTCTGCGCAGGCCATTACCGAAGCCGCACACGCCATGCTGACTACCGGCACCGACGTCGTCAAACACTCCGCAGCGCAGTCCACGGCAGCGGTCGATGTCGCCGCCGCCATCGAAGAAACCTCCGTCAGCATTTCCGAAACCGCGGGCAATGCGCGCTGCGTGGATGAAATGGCCGTGCGCACCTGCAGCCATATCCAGCGAACCCTGGAAGCCGTGCAGGGCACGACTTCCAATATTGGCAACCTTGCCACCATGATTTCCAGGACGAGCGCAGACATTTCCCTGCTGGCGGACAACTCGAAACAGATCGATGGCATCGTTCAGACCATCAAGGCCATTGCCGAGCAGACCAACCTGTTGGCCTTGAACGCAGCCATCGAAGCTGCGCGCGCCGGTGAACAGGGGCGTGGCTTTGCCGTCGTCGCAGATGAAGTCAGGAAGCTCGCCGAAAACACGGCACAGGCGACCCAGGAAATTTCCAGCCTGATCCATACTATCCAGAGCCGGATCGATGCTGCCGTCGAACAGATGACGCAAGCCAACGATCAGGCGGGTAACAGCCAGGAAATGGTTGCAGCTACCGCGACGGCGCTCAATGAAGTGGGCAGCGATACGGAAAAAATGATCGATGCGGTACGCAGCATCGCCCTGGCCATGCAGGAACAGGATACTGCCGTGCAGCAGGTTGCGCAGCGTATCGAATACATCGCCCAGATGAGTGAAGCCAACGACTCGGCCGCACGCCTGGCCGCAGAAACCGCACGCAGTCTGGACGAGCGTGCCAATCACCTGCACGCTGCGGTAGGCTGCTTCCGGGTTTGAGGCACTGGCAGCGCCAGCCCTACCCCGCCAATTGATTGCGCAGTTCGTCGTAACCGCCGACATGGGTCAGGCCGGCCGCCTGCTGGATGAAGATTTGCGGCAGGCTGCGCACCGGTTGGCCGACCTTGGCTTGCAGGGCGTCGATGCTGATGTCGGCGCCGACGGTGTGGTATTGAAAGGGGATGGACTGGATCTGGCAGAGCATGCGCGTCCTGTCGCAGTTCACGCAGCCGTCCTTGCCGTAGATGATGATTTCCATGGGGTCTCCCGATAATGGATGGCGGAAAAAAGAAGGATCAAAAATCGACGTCGAACACCTGATTCTCGTCGGTGCGGCGCATCACGCCGACCTTGTAGGCGGCGATGTCCTGCTCCTGCGGCGAGGCCTGGGTCTTGGAGATGTTGAGCCACTTCTCCATGAACTTGAGCGGGTTGTGCGTCGGCAATTGGTATTTGTCGGTGGTGAGACCAAAGAGCTGGTAGACGTCCTTGGCGCAGTACAGCGTCCAGGCCGACAGGCGCTCGGCGTTCATGCCGACCAGCTCGCGGCCTTCGGAGAAGAGATAATCGATCCAGCGCAGCTCGCTATCCACCACTTCCTCGATCATCTTCTCGATCTGGCTGCGGCACTGGGCAAAGGCCGTCTGGCCGCGCTCGGTGCTCAATTCATTCAGCAGCACGGCGCGGTCGAGTTCGACGTGGATTTCCAATTCGTCCTGGGCGATTTTCTGGATGGCCTTGCCGATGGGCTGAAACAGGCCGGTGTCGCAGATGGCGAAGGTGACGGCAAAGCTCGCCATGAACTGGATGCGCTCCATGCACAGCAGCGCCACGATGGTCATGAACACGGCGTTGTAGGTGTTCTGATCGTTGGGCAGCAGGCCGATGGCGTATTGGTGCGACGCCTCGTAACCGGCGGCGAAGGCGCGCGCGACCTCAGAGAGGCGCTCGTGCGCTTCCTGCACGCGCAGGATTTCGTCGAGGATGACGCCGGGGTCGTCGAAGGAGTTGCGCACGATCTCGGAATAGGTGGCGGCGTGCACCACTTCGTTGTCCGAGATGCGCTGCCAGGCGGCCCACAATTCGCTGGAGGTGATGAATGGGGCGAGCACCGGGGCGATGGCGCGCGAGGCGACCGAGTCGGCCTCCCACTGCCAGGCCAGGGTCTTGATCATCATGTCGTAGGTGGCGCGCGGGCAGGTCTTGAATTCAGAATTGCAGCTCGAATAGTCGAATTCGTTCTCGTCCCAGTCCAGCGATTTCTGCGCCTTGTAGAGCTTCCAGATTTCCGGGTAGTGGCGATTGACGGTGTCGAACAGGCCGGGGCGCTGGCCCAGCAGCAGCAAGGGCTTTTGATAGTCGGTCTTGTCGTAGTTGAATACGCTGTCGGTCATGGATGTCATGGTCTTGATCGCTTGAATGTCAGAGCGTGCAGGCTTCGCAGTCGCTGTCCTGGGTTGCGGTCTGAGCCAGCGACGCGGGCGCAGAGGCTTCCGCCTGGGCCACATCCGCTACGGCCTTCATGCCGTTGGAAGTCTTCTGGTTCATGTAGTACTTGGATTTCAGCCCCAGCTTGACGCGGTAGAGGTAGTCCTCGATCAGCTCGGAGGAAGCGATGGAGGCATCACCGATGACGCGGCGATAGAAGTCCGCCGAAATGCCCTGATCGGTCCATTTCTGCACGATGGCGTACATCTCGGTCATGTCCTTGGTCGGAATGTCCCAGGCCGATTGGTAGTGGTCGGCCAGGGTGTCGCCCTCGGGCGCGGCCCAGTAGTTCACGCGCTGGTTGTCGGTCTTGATGAGGGTCAGCTCGCGCACCGGGTAGAGGCCGTTGGTGGTGCCCGACGCATTCGCCGAGGTTTCGGTCGGCATGTGCGCCACCAGCACCGAGTTGCGGATGCCGCCGTTGGCCTTGATGTCACCACGCAGCGCTTCCCAGTCGTAGCGCGTCGTGAAGGGCGCGATCCTGTCGACGTGCGGATTGCAGGTGTCGATGGGCAGCCAGCCTTCCGGCCAGCACGTCTTGTGCATCCAGGGCGCGTTGCCCAGTTCCTTGCCGAGCCTCAGGCTGGCGCGCAGCAAGTGATAGTAGTGGCGCTCGGCCACCTCGTGGATGAACTGCTTGCCGGCCTCATCGGTGTAACGCTGGCCGTTTTTTGCCATCAGATGCGCCAGGCCCAGGATGCCGACACCGGCGTTGAGACGCTGGCGCGAAGTCACGCCCACCTGCGGCAGTTCGTAATGCGCCAGATGGATGCACTTGTCGATCATCAGCAGCGCGTAATAGGCGACTTCGGCGTACTGCTCCTCGGATTCGATGTTGGAGACGACGATGCCGGCGAGGTTGCAGGTCGCCACTTCGGGCGCGCTCTTGCGCAGGACGGCCTCGATGGGTAGATCATCGATAGCGTCGCCCGTCACCAGCTCATCCGGCCAGACCAGCCCGCGCTGGGTTGCCACCTGCGCCTTGCCCGGCAGCTCGCAGCGCGTGCCGTCGATGAACTGCACTTCGACGCAGGAAATGTCGTCCTCCGCGTACAGCTCGCTGATGTGGTTGTAGGGCCCGGTCGGCAGGGCAATTTCGGCGCAGAGGTTGGATGAATGAATCGTGTCCTTGAACGGCGTATGGCGATTCATCTCCGAGATGTTGTGCTCGTAGACACGGCCGGTCTCGTTCCACTCGTTGCTGGCGGTGATGAGCAGCTCGCGCGCGCTCACCCAGGTTTTCGGGAAGTTTTCATCGGCGGCATAGCGTGCGTAGATTTCCTCGAACCGCGTCTCATCGCCGCTATACAGCGCCGCGTACAGATCGGGCGCGGTGTAGCAGTTGAACAGGAATATCTCCTCGTTTTTTGCCACCTTGCGCGCGAAGAAACGGTTGCCGCCCCAGGAGTAATCCATGCCGCGTATCTTCCTGTCCTCGGTGGACATCGGGTTCTTCAGGCGCAGCAGCGTATCCACCTCGGGATCGAAGATCGGGAAGTAGGTGGTGCAGGCGCCGCCGCGGCCGTTCTGCAGATTGGATTTCACCTCCGCCACCAGCGCGCGGTAGTAGGGCAGCTTGCCCTGGTGGCGAATCACGCCGCCGCGCACCGGGTCGTTGAGCGAGCGTGTCGCCAGGTGCGCGCCGATGCCTGCGCTCATGTAAGTCATGGTGTTGGCGATGTGGTTGCCGACGGCGATGGAGCGCGCGTTGTCGGCCACGGTGTACAGGCAGCAACTGGCGTAGCCGCGCAGCGGCGTGCCCAGGTTGACGTGGTTGGGCGTGGGCGCATTGATGCGATTCTTCGACAGATGTTCGTAAAAGCGCTGCACGTCGCGCATGCGTCGCTCGCGCGGCTGATCGACGGCTAGCGCCATCGCCATGCGCATGTAGATGAACTGCGGCGACTCGTAGTACATACCCTGCACCCGGTCGGCAATGGCATATTTTGTGAGATGCGTATGCAACTGGTAGTGCGCGTACTCGAAGTCGCGCTCGTGGTCGATCCACTCCTGGATCACCGCGTATTCGGATTCGGAGTAGTCCAGCGTTTCCATCAGCCCCAGCGCCTGCAGCTTGCGCTGCAGGGCCAGTACCGTGGGACGCTGGTTGCGGTAGAGATCCTTGCGGATCAGCGTGGCGTACAGGCGCCCGGCCATGCGGTTGTACGACCAGGTATCGAAGTTCAGGCAGGTGCGGATGAGCTGCTGCTGCAACTCGCGCGAACTGGCCGTGGAAGACATGGCCGAGACGGTTTCCAGCACCGCCGTCGGCCAGTCCACCGCGTCGCCCAGCGTCTGCGCGGCCCATTGGCCCCATTGGTTGAGTTTATAGGGTGTGAACGGCTCGACGTGGCCGTCGCGTTTGATGATGAGTTCCAGCATGTGCGCATCCCCGCAGGGAAACCGTGTGGAGAGCACGGTTTCAGAACCAATACCTGCTCCCTCGCGCAGGGCTCTTGGGGACTGTTCGCAGTCGGTGCGTACGGGATGTGCATGAATTGCCGCTCTGAAGCGGCGCAACATTCACCCTCGCAACGCGCCTCCCCGCGGAAGCGTGCCACCCGCACGGCGCCTCATGAAGAAGCACCATGTGTCGGCAGGTCTTCGGACTCTGTGGACGCGGGTGGCGTCGTTCACGCCAGCCCACCTACTGCGCCTCGCTTCCCGGGTCGTACCCAGTGCATCTGAGGCGTGTCGTTTCCACTTACCGCTGCGGGGCAGTTCCGGATTCGCACCGGATTCCCTTTTCAATCTTTCTGCTGGTGCTCAGCAGAAAAATACCGACGGACGCAATATATAGTATTTTTTGCGCTTGCGTACACTAGATATAGTAGGTTGCGCCGTGCGACAGGCCGAGTGAATCTCTGCATCCCACCCAAAACAGTCTTTGGCGAAACGCCGGAATCAACCCAGCCGCCGACAGATTTCCGTCGTCAAGGCCGCCTGATTCAGGGTATAGAAATGCAGACCCGGCGCGCCGTTCTTCAGCAGGCGCTCGCACAGGGCGGTGACCACGTCCAGGCCGAAGGCGCGAATCGACTCCACGTCGTCGCCGCAGGAGTCCAGCCGTTTGGCCAGCCAGCGCGGAATCTCGGCACCGCAGTTGCCGGCAAAGCGCGCCAGATTGCTGTAGCTGGCGATCGGCATGATGCCCGGCACGATGGGAATGTCGATCCCCATCCTTTGCGCCACCTCGACGAAGTAGTCGTAGGCATCGGCGTTGTAGAAGAACTGGGTGATCGCCGCATCGGCGCCGGCATCGACCTTGCGCTTGAAGTTTTCCAGATCGGCGGCCGCCGACCTGGCCTGCGGATGCACTTCAGGATAGGCCGCCACCTCGATCTGGAACCAGTCGCCGGTTTCCCGACGGATGAACTCGACCAGCTCGTTGGCATAGGAAAACTCGCCGGCCACCGCCATGCCCGAAGGCAGATCGCCGCGCAGGGCGACGATGCGGCGGATGTCGGCGGCGCGATACTGCGCCAGAATGGCGCGCAGATTCTCCCGCGTCGAACCGATACAGGACAGATGCGGGGCCGCCTGATGGCCTTCGCCCTGCATTTCCAGCACCGTTTCCAGCGTGCGATCACGCGTCGAGCCACCGGCGCCGAAGGTGCAGGAGAAAAAAGCCGGCTTGAACTGCGCCAGTTGCGCACGCACGGCGCGCAGCTTGTCGACGCCCGCCGGCGTTTGCGGCGGGAAGAACTCGAAGCTGAAGCTGGGCGCCGGATGGCCTTGCGTTGAACTCGTCATGTCCCCGGTCTCCAGCCCTCAATAGCGGTAAGCGTCCGCCTTGTACGGCCCGTTCTTCGGCACGCCGATGTAGGCCGCCTGCTCATCCGTGAGTTCGGTGAGCTGGGCGTTGAGCTTCTTCAGTTGCAGACGGGCGACTTTTTCGTCGAGGTGCTTGGGCAGCACATAGACGCCGATCGGATAATCGGCATTCTTGGTAAACAACTCGATCTGAGCGATGGTCTGGTTGGCGAAGGACGAACTCATCACATAGCTGGGATGGCCGGTGGCGCAGCCCAGATTCACCAGGCGGCCCTTGGCCAGCAGGATGATGCGGTTGCCCGAGGGCATGCGGATGTGATCGACCTGGGGCTTGATTTCTTCCCACTCGTATTTCTCGATCGCGGCGACATCGATCTCGTTGTCGAAGTGGCCGATGTTGCAGACGATGGCCTGATCCTTCATCTTCACCATGTGCTCATGGGTGATGACGTGGTAGTTGCCGGTGCAGGTGACGAAAATATCGGCCTTGTCGGCAGCGTAATCCATGGTGACGACGCGATAGCCTTCCATCGCCGCCTGCAGGGCGCAGATCGGATCGATTTCGGTGATCCACACCTGGGCGGAGAGCGCGCGCAGCGCCTGGGCCGAGCCCTTGCCGACGTCGCCATAGCCGGCCACCACGGCGATCTTGCCGGCGATCATCACGTCGGTGGCGCGCTTGATGCCATCGACCAGCGACTCGCGGCAGCCGTAGAGGTTGTCGAACTTCGACTTGGTCACCGAATCATTGACGTTGATCGCCGGAAACTTGAGCTCGCCGCGCGCATGCATCTGATACAGGCGATGCACGCCGGTGGTGGTTTCCTCGGTCACGCCCTTGATCGCCGCGAGGCGCGTCGAATACCAGGTCTTGTCCGTCGCCAGCCTGGCCTTGATGGCGGCGAACAGCACCCGCTCTTCTTCGCTCGTCGGCCTGGCCAGCACGCCCGCATCCTGTTCGGCGCGGCTGCCCAGATGCAGCAGCAAGGTGGCATCGCCGCCGTCGTCGAGGATCATGTTCGACAACGCATTGCCCGGCCATTCGAAGATGCGATGGGTGTACTCCCAGTAATCTTCCAGCGACTCGCCCTTGACGGCGAACACCGGCACGCCGGTGGCGGCAATCGCCGCAGCGGCATGATCCTGGGTCGAGAAAATGTTGCAGGACGCCCAACGCACCTGGGCGCCCAGCGCCGTCAGCGTTTCGATCAGCACCGCCGTCTGGATGGTCATGTGCAGCGAGCCGGTGATGCGCGCGCCCTTGAGCGGCTGGCTGGCCGCGTATTCCTCGCGGATCGCCATGAGGCCCGGCATTTCGGTCTCGGCGATGCGGATTTCCTTGCGCCCCCAGTCGGCCAGCGATAGGTCGGCAATCTTGCAATCGGTGAAATTTTGAACAGCCACAGCAATCTCCTAGTCTGTAGCCGGGACGAGAAAGGCGGCAAGCCGATGCTCACCTGCGCGCTCCATGCCCGGCATGGGTTCAGGCGAGCGCCGTTCTCAGTCCATCTACCGAGCCTGGGGCGGACGGTGCATCCGGCCTCGCAGCGCTCCTCGGTAAGGGGACGAATTATACGTCAGCCCCGTCTTTCCGGGCAGCGGACGACAGCGCGCGCTTACAAAAGCTCGTAGGTAACGATGTCGCCCGCCTCGGCTTCGGCGAGCGGGCCGAAGGACAGGCAGCCCCGGCCGCGCAAGACGAATTCGGCATCCTGCAGGTGCAGGCCGGCCTCGGCAGCGGGCGTCACATGAGTGCCGTTGGTGCTCCGGTCGCTCAGGACATACAGGCGATGACGCAACTCGATGCGCCCGTGCTGGCGGGAAGCATGCGGACTCCGGATCACCAGGTCGCATTGCGCATCGCGCCCCATGGTCAGCATCGGCCGCTCGGGGCCCAGCACGATCTCGCGGCCATCGTGCCGCAAACGCAGCCGCGGCACGGTCATGCTGGGTGCAGATAACGAGGGTGGCGAGGATGGTGGTGCCGTCGGCTCGCCCATGTCCGAAGACGGCGTGCCGGATGCGATGTTCTGCCAGAGAACGGCGAACACCGGAATATCCTCGCCATGCAGGCTGACCGTCGCAGCACCGAGCGCCAGCGCGGCCTGGCTCAGGCTGGCCGGCAGCGCCGCGACGGTCGACGCGCTGGTCAGGACTTGCCCGCCCTTGGCCAGCCTGGCCAGACGCGCGGCAACCTTCACCGTATCGCCCGAGGAATCGTTCCCGCCCTCGACCATCGGCCCATGATGCAAGCCGATTCCCAGCGCCAGCTTGATGCCGGAAACGGCCGGCAGTTTTTCGACCCGCGACTGCATCTCGCAAGCGGCGCGCAATGCCTCTTCGGCGCCCTCGGTACCTTCGACACCTTCGGCGCCTTCAAATACGGCCATCAACCGCTCGCCGATATGCTTGACGATGCGGCCATTGAAGCTGCTGACGGCGCGCTCCATGCGGTTGAAGCAGCGCTCGAATGCCCGCGCGGCCTCAGCCTCGCCGATGCGCTCGGTCAGTCGTTTGCTGCCGGCGACATCCGCATACAGCACGCAGAGCCGCCGCTGCGCTGGCGAAACATCCTGTGCGGCGGCGTCTGCGGGCATGCTGGCGTTCATCCGTGATCGGGCGGCATCAGCGGGAGCGATGCAAGGTGATGATCTCGCCCGCATCCGCGTCATCCGACACATCCCCGGCGCATGCGCCGTCCGCGCCGGGCAATTCGTTGAACTCCTCCCGGTCGAAAGCCTTGTCGCCTTCCGGATCGGGCCGGCCCGTCGGCCGGAGACCAGCGAAGTCATACAGGCGGGGATCGGCCAGATGCGAGGGAATCACATTCTGCAGGCTGCGGAACATCGATTCGATGCGGCCGGGAAAACGCTTCTGCCACTCGGCCAGCATCTGCTTAACCTGCTTCCGCTGCAACTGCTCCTGGCTGCCGCACAGGTCGCAGGGAATGATGGGAAAGCCGCGCACCCCGGCCCAGGCGGCCAGATCCTTCTCGCTGCAATAGGCCATGGGGCGAATCACGACGTTGCGGCCATCGTCGGAGACCAGCTTGGGCGGCATGCCCTTCAGCTTGCCGCCGAAGAACATGTTGAGAAACAGCGTCTCCAGCATGTCCTCGCGATGATGGCCGAGCGCGATCTTGGTCGCGCCGAGCTCGCCGGCGACGCGATAGAGGATGCCGCGGCGCAGCCGCGAGCACAGCGAGCAGGTAGTCTTGCCTTCGGGCACCACGCGCTTGACGATGGAATAGGTGTCCTGGTTCTCGATGTGAAAGGGGATGCCCAGGCCGGTCAGGTAATCCGGCAGCACTTCGGCGGGAAAGCCCGGCTGCTTCTGATCGAGATTGACCGCCACGATGTCGAAATGAATGGGCGCATGCTCGCGCAGATAGAGCAGCACGTCGAGCATGCCGAAGGAGTCCTTGCCGCCGGACAGGCAGACCATGACCTTGTCGCCGGCTTCGATCATGTTGTAATCGGCGATCGCCTGCCCGGCATGGCGGCGCAGGCGCTTGGCCAGCTTGTTGGCTTCGAGGCGCTGTCTTTCCAGTTGGCGGACGCCGGGTGCCTGCGTGGCTTGTTTGGAAGCGGAGGTATGAAATTCTGCGGTCATGATTTCAGAGATGGATGCTGCGGCCGCCATCGACATTGATGACCTGGCCGGTGATGTAAGGCGCGTCGAACAGCAGGAAGCGCGCCGTGCGGGCAATGTCCTCGGGACTGCCCTGGCGCTGCAGCAGCGTCCGTTCGATGATGCCGGCGCGCGTATCCGCATCGAAATCCGCGCCCGCCCGGCCTTCGGGCCAGTCGATCGGGCCGGGGGCGATGGCATTCACCCGCACCTCGGGCGCCAGCTCCAGCGCCAGGGCGCGCGTCAGCCCCAGCAAACCGGCCTTGGCGGCGCAGTAGAGCGCATAGTTTTTCAGCGGCCGCTCGGCATGGATGTCGGTGAGATTGATGATCGCCCCATGACGCGCCCTGAGATGCGGCGCCGCCGCCTGGCTGAGAAACAGCGGGCCCTTGAGATTGCTGCCGACCAGCGCATCCCAGGCGGACTCGTCGATCCGTCCGAGCGGCGTGGCGTAGAAAGCCGAAGCATTATTCACCAGCGCGTCCAGGCGGCCATAGTGCTCCATCACCCCGGCGACCAAGTTCTCCAACTGCGCCGGCTGGCACAGATCCGCCGCCAGCGACAGCGCCGAACCCGCGCGCTGCCGATTGAATTCCTCGCTCAACTGCTCGGCAGCGCGGCGGGAGGTGTGATGATGGACGACGACACTCGCCCCCGCCGCATGCAGACAACGCGCGATGGCCGCACCGACGCGGCGGGCCGCGCCGGTGACGAGAATGACGGGGGTAGAGGCTTGCATAGGCGGTCAGTATACCGGCTACGGCCTGCCGGCTATTGCTGCCCGTAGCCGGCGAACCGCTCCAGCACCCGCGCCATTTCCTCGGCCGGGATCAATTTCGGCGTGCCGATCTGCAGCACGCGCCAGTATTGCTCACACAGGGTTTCGAATTCAATGGCCAGGGCCAGCGCCTGCTTCAGGTCGCGGCCGCAGACGATCATGCCGTGATGCGCCAGCAGGCAGGCGCTGCGCTCCGCCAGAGCGGCCAGCGCGGCATCCGAAAGCTCCTGGCTGCCGAACAAGGCATACGGCGCGCAGCGCACGTCGGCCCCGCCGAAGCGGGCGATCATGTAATGAAACGCCGGGATCTCCAGCGCCATGCAGGCCAGCGCCGTGGCGAAGGGGGAATGGGCATGGATGATGGCGCCGAATTCCGGCCGCGCCCGATAGATGTCGCGATGGAAACGCCATTCCGACGAAGGCTTGCGCCGGCCCTGCCACTGCCCGGCCAGGTTCATCGGCACGATGTCGTCAGGCTGCAGTTCGGCGTAGTCCATGCCGGTGGGGGTAATCAGGAAGCCGTCCTCAGCCGTATCGCTGCGCGCGCTGACGTTGCCGGCGGTGCCGCGGTTGAGGGCGGCGGCCGTCATGGCCTGCGCGGTGGCGAGTACCTGCGCGGCCAGCGTCACGCGCCTTGCTCCGAACTCGTCCGCAGCGCGTCCGGCGCATGGATGCCGGATTCAGTGATGATGCCGCTGATCAGCCCGGCCGGCGTGATGTCGAAGGCCGGATTGGCGGCGGGGCTGTCGAGCGACGCGGCCAGTTCCGCCGCGGCGCGTTCCTCGATGGGAATGTCCGCCCCGCTGGGGCAGGAAAAATCGATGGTGGATGCCGGCGCGGCGACGTAAAAAGGAATGCCGTGGGCGCGCGCGGCCAGCGCCTTGAGGTAAGTCCCGATCTTGTTGGCGGTGTCGCCATTCGCCGCGATGCGGTCGGCGCCGACGATGAGCAGGTCGACCTTGCCCTGCATCATCAGCAGCCCGGCGGCATTGTCGGCGATCAGGGTGTGGGCGATGCCGGCCTGCCGCAGTTCCCAGGCGGTGAGCCAGCCCTGGTTGCGCGGGCGCGTCTCGCTGACCCAGACATGCACCGGCAGGCCGGCCGCATGGGCGGCATGGATGGGCGCGAGCGCCGTGCCATGGGCGACGGTGGCCAGCCAGCCGGCGTTGCAGTGGGTCATCAGATCGATCCGGCCGCGCCGCCGGATCAGCGGCTCCAGCAGCGCCAGCCCATGCCGGCCGATGGCGGCATTCGCCGCGGCATCTTCGGCGGCGATGGCGCGCGCTTCCCGCCAGGCCGCCGCCCGCCGCCGATCCGGCGCCAAAGGTGCCAGCACGCGGCGCATGCGCGCCAAGGCCCAATGCAGGTTGACGGCGGTGGGACGGGTGGCGGCCAGGGTATCCAGGACATGGCCGAGCGTTGCGTCGTCGGCCGTGGCCGACAAGCCGAGCGCCACACCGTAGGCCGCCGTTGCGCCGATCAGCGGCGCACCGCGCACCTGCATGCTGCGGATGGCATGCGCCGCTTCTTCCAGCGTGGTCAGCCGAACCTGCTCGGCGCGCGCAGGCAGCCGCGTCTGGTCGAGGATCAGTACAGCTCGACGACCATTGCCGTCCTTATCCGCGCCCTCGTCCTCTTCGCTGATCGTCGGAAACATCGGCTATCTCCGGCCCGTCCAACTGGCGACCGATCAGTTGAGCCGGCCGTGACAGTGCTTGTATTTCTTGCCCGAGCCGCAGGGACAGGAATCATTGCGGCCGATCTTGTCGATCTGGCGCACCATGGGCTGCTGCGCCTGCGGCGGCTCATCGGCACCGCCGAGCGCTTCGTCGTAATCCGCATGGTGGTACTGGACATTCTCCAGTTGCGGCGGCGCCTCGACTTCCTCGATCTGTTCTTCGGAACGGATCTCGACCGTCATCAGCAGACGCGTCACCTCGGTGCGCACGGCCTGCAGCAGTCCCTCGAACAGTTCGAAGGCTTCGCGCTTGTACTCCTGCTTCGGATTCTTCTGCGCATAGCCGCGCAGATGGATGCCCTGGCGCAGGTGATCCAGCGCCGCCAGATGCTCGCGCCAGTGCGTATCCAGGTTCTGCAGCATCACGCTGCGCTCGAATCCCCGCCAGGCCTGCAGGTCGACCGTGGCCACCTTGGCGGCATAGGCCTCGTCGGCCGCCGTGAGGATGCGCGCGAGCAATGCGTCATCCTCCAGTTGCGGCTCGTTCCTGAGCCATTCGACCAGCGGCAGCTTGAGCTGCCATTCCGCGGCCAGCGTCGCTTCAAGACCGGGAATGTCCCACTGTTCCTCGACGCTCTCGGCCGGAACGTGGCTGCGGAAGACATCATGCAGCACGCCCTGGCGCATGGCGGTGATGGTTTCGGCGATATCCTCGCTGTCGAGCAGTTCGTTGCGCTGCTGATAGATCACCTTGCGCTGGTCATTGGCGACGTCGTCGTATTCCAGCAACTGCTTGCGGATGTCGAAGTTGCGCTGCTCGACCTTGCGTTGCGCCGATTCCAGCGAGCGCGTCACCAACGGATGCTCGATGGCTTCACCTTCGGGCATCTTCAGCCGCACCATGATGGTGTTCAGGCGCTCGCCGGCAAAGATCTTCAGCAGCGGATCTTCCAGCGACAGGTAGAAGCGCGAAGAGCCCCTGTCGCCCTGGCGGCCGGCGCGGCCGCGCAATTGGTTGTCGATGCGCCGCGACTCGTGACGCTCGGAGCCGATGATGTGCAGGCCGCCCGCATCGAGCACCTGCTGATGCAGCTTTTCCCAGTCGGCACGCAGCGCGGCGATCCGTTGCGCCTTCTCCTCCGCCGAAAGATTCGCCTCCTCCTCGACGGCCGCGCAGGCCCGCTCGATGTTGCCGCCCAGCACGATGTCGGTACCCCGGCCGGCCATGTTGGTGGCGATGGTGATCATGCCGGGACGACCGGCCTGGGCGACGATCTCCGCCTCGCTGGCATGCTGTTTGGCGTTCAGCACCTGATGCTTGAGTTTTTCCCTGTCGAGCAGCTTCGAGACCAGCTCGGAAGTCTCGATCGAGGTGGTGCCCACCAGCACCGGCTGGCCACGGTGCTGGCAATCCTTGATGTCATTGATGATCGCCGTGTATTTTTCCTGTGCCGTGCGGTAGATCTGATCCATGCGATCTTCGCGCACCATCGGCCGGTTGGTCGGAATGACCACGGTTTCCAGGCCATAGGTCTGGTGGAACTCGAAGGCTTCGGTATCCGCCGTGCCGGTCATGCCGGCCAGCTTCTGATACATGCGGAAGTAGTTCTGGAAAGTGATCGAGGCCAGCGTCTGATTCTCGTTCTGGATCGCCACGCCTTCCTTGGCTTCCACCGCCTGGTGCAGGCCGTCCGACCAGCGCCGGCCGGCCATCAGGCGGCCGGTGAACTCGTCGACGATGATCACCTCGCCGTCCTGCACCACATACTGCTGATCGCGGTGGAACAGGCTGTGAGCGCGCAGCGCCGCATAGAGATGATGGATCAGCAGGATGTTGGCCGGCTCGTAAAGGCTGCTGCCTTCGGCCAGCAGGCCCATGCGCGCCAGAATCTCCTCGGCATGCACATGGCCGGCTTCGGTCAGCAACACCTGATGCGCCTTCAGATCGACGGTGTAATCGCCGCTTTCCGGCTGGCCGTCCTTGGTCGCCGCCTCGCCCTGGGTGAGCAGCGGCGCCACGGTATTCATCTTCACGTAAAGATCGGTGTGGTCCTCGGCCTGGCCGGAGATGATCAGCGGAGTGCGCGCCTCATCGATGAGGATGGAATCGACTTCATCGACGATGGCGAAGTTCAGCCCGCGCTGTACCCGCTCGGCCGGGCTGTACACCATGTTGTCGCGCAGATAGTCGAAGCCGAATTCGTTGTTGGTGCCATAGGTGATGTCCGCCGCATAGGCCGCCTGCTTCTGCGCGTGGCTCATCTGCGCAAGGTTGATGCCGCAGGACAGGCCCAGAAAATTGAACAACCGCCCCATCCACTCGGCATCGCGCCGCGCCAGATAGTCATTCACCGTGATGACATGCACACCCTTGCCGGGCAGTGCATTCAGGTAACTGGCCAGCGTGGCGACCAGGGTCTTGCCCTCGCCGGTGCGCATTTCGGAAATCTTGCCCGCATGCTGGACCATGCCGCCGATCAGTTGAACGTCGAAATGGCGCATGCCGAGCACCCGCCGCCCGGCCTCGCGCACCACGGCAAACGCCTCCGGCAGCAGGGTGTCCAGCGGCTCGCCCTGCGCCAGGCGGCTGCGGAACTCGGCCGTCTTGCCCTGCAACTGCGCGTCCGTCAGCGCCTGCATGGCCGGCTCGAGCGCATTGATCTTCTTCACGGTCTGGCTGTACTGCTTTACCAGACGGTCGTTGCGGCTACCAAAAACCTTCTTGAAAAACCCGGAAATCATGAGGATGGCCCACGACGGAAAAGGGGCGATTTTAACACGCGCGGCCTGCCCGCTCCCCGTGTTTGAGCCGGGCCTTCTCCAGCCTTGCCGCATCTGGGCAAGTCCGGCCATCGGCTAAAATCACGCCATGCCCGCATCCGCCTCAGCCATCGACCCTGCCGCCGCTCATCTTGCCGGGCACTGGCGCTCCCGGCTGACCGAAGTCGGCGCTTCCGCCCATGGGACGCCAGCCAGCCTGTCGCTGCCGCGCGCGGACGAAGGCGGCATCCCGCTGGCCATCGCGGCACTGGCCGAGTTTGCCGGTGGCTGCATCCGGCGCCAGGAAACCTTGCTGCTGCTCGTGCCCGACGACGAATGGCTGCCGGAAATTTCCAACGCGCTCGATATCGAGTTACGGCCATTCTGCCTGGTCTTGCCGGATGCGGATTTTGCCGCGGCCATCACCCTGCGCGCCACGCTCTCGCTCCTGAAGAGCCGGCTGTCGCGCCCCGCGCCGGATGAACATCTTGCCTGCTGGGCAGCCCAGCGCCAGCGTCTGGAGGCGCACGCCGAACTCTGGCAGGCCACGCTGGGCTGGAGCGCGAGCGGGGTTCTGGGCGGCGCCTGGCCGGCGCGGATCGATGCGCTGTTTCCGGTACTGATCCTGCCCGTGGCCCAGGCCAGGGCGCTGCAACTGCACGAACCAGTGTCGCCTGAATCAGGCGAACCACGCGATGTGCTGCTGGCCATCCACGCCGAACGCATGCTGCACGAACTGCCACTGCTGCGAACCGCCGCGCGGCGCCTGTTGCTGTTGCGCGACCCACTGCGCGCGGCCGGCAGCACGCTGGCCCGGGTGGATCCCGGGCGCCGCCTGCGCGCCGAACTCGACATGCTGGTGCAGGAGCTTGGCGACATGGAACTGGAATTCGCCACCGCCCAGGCCGAGCTCGCCGAATTCACCCGCCGCTACCACGACCTGGTCGGCCGCCGGCTGGCCGAACTCGACCTGCTGCAGGCGCGGATCGCCCGTCATCTGGCGCGGCGCGCGCCCGCCGATGCCGCCGCCCGGCACCAGGCCCGGCGGGCGCAATCCCAGGCCGAACAATCCCGGCGCGAAAACGAACGCTTTGCCGAGCTCGACAGGGAAGCGGAAAAACCCTTCGCGCCTTCCCGCGATCTGAAGCGCCTGTTCCGCCAGCTCGCGCAGAAAATCCATCCCGATCGCGCCGAAAACGAGGCCGACCGCGCCTGGCGCACCGAACTGATGAGCGAAGCCAACCGGGCCTACCGCGCCAGCGACGAAATGGTGCTGCGCGACATCCTGGCGCAATGGCAGGCCGGCCCGGACACCCCGATCCCGCCCGGCGGCAGCGCGTCCGCACGCGGCGTCGCCGCGAATCCGCCCACCAGCGATGCGGCCACCGCCGCGCTGGAACGCGAAATCCAGCGCGTGCAGCGGCGCATCGCCGCCATCAGCGCGCAGCTCAACCGCCTGCTGGCATCGAAACTTTATGAACTGTTCGCCGCCGCCAACCTGGCGCGCAACCAGGGCCGCGATCTGCTGCAGGAAATGGCCGGCCAGTTGACGCTGCAACTGGAAGCCGCGCGCAGCCGGCTGGCGCAGCTCGCCGCAGAAACTGGCAGCACCGACTCGGGAGACGGCGCCGGCAACGCATGCGCCACGCCGCCTCAGCGATAAGCGTTGATCAGATCGCGCAGCTTGCGGGTTTCGTTGCGCGCCGCCTCGGCAAAATCCTCGCCACTGCTGGCGTACAGAATGGCGCGCGAAGAATTGATGACCAGCCCCGCGCCATCCGCGGTACGCCCGGCGCGCACCAGTTTTTCGACATCGCCGCCCTGGGCGCCGACACCCGGCACCAGGAACGGCAGGTCGCCAACCAGCGCGCGCACCCGGGCCACCTGCTCGGGCCAGGTCGCACCCAGCACCAGCATGCAGTTATTGTTGGCATTCCACTTGCGCGCCACGTTTTCGGCGACGATTTCATACAGCGGCCGGCCGTCGACGTCCAGATCCTGAAAGTCGGCCGCGCCCGGGTTCGAGGTGCGGCAAAGCACGACCACGCCCTTGTCGGCGCGACGCAGGAAGGGCTCGGCCGAGTCATGGCCCATGTATGGATTGATGGTCACCGCATCGGCGGCATAGCGATCGAAAGCCTCGACGGCGTACTGTTCGGCGGTGCTGCCGATGTCGCCGCGCTTGGCATCGAGGATGACCGGAATTGCCGGATAGTTGCAGCGAATGTAGGCAATGCTTTCCCGCAGCGCCTCTTCCGCCCCGCAGGCGGCAAAATAGGCGATCTGCGGCTTGTAGGCGCACACCAGGTCATGCGTGGCGTCGATGATGGCGCGGTTGAAGGCCAGGATGCCGGCCGCATCGCGGCTCAGGTGCGCCGGCAGACGCTGCGGATCCGGATCGAGGCCGACGCAGACCAGGGAATCGTTGGCCGCCCAGGCGGCGGCAAGTTTTTCAGCAAAACGCATGGCGGATTCCGTAACGAGGATCAGAATGCAGAATGCCGCCGATTTTACCGGCTCCGGCGCTCACAGCCGCACCGCCGGCCGTGGGCGGACGAAGAAAGACCCGTTCTGCCCTTTCATTTCTTTCGTTTCTTTACCCCCTTGAATTCCATGAATATTAGCATATACTAATGCTCATGAAGACACCCTACCGCCCTCATGCGCCCGGCCACTCGCTGCTCGTTGCCGCCGGTTTCGCGCTGACCGCCTGGCTTGCCGGCCCTGCCCTGGCGCAGACTGCTCCGGCCGCCGCGCCGGCATTGGCCACGATGACCGTCGAATTGCGCGAGGTTGCCCAGACCTATCCGGCCGAAGCCGTCGTCGAAGCCGTCAAGCAGGCCACCCTGGCCGCCCAGGTGACCGGGCGCATCCTGGAAGCGCGCGTCGATGCCGGCGACCGCGTCAAGGCCGGCGAAGTCCTGATGCGCATCGATGCCCGCGAGGCGGCTGAAGGGCTGGCCGCCGCCCGCGCCCAGCTCGGCAATGCCAAGGCCAATCTGGAGCGCGTGAAGAATCTCGTGGCGCAGAAGTTCGTCAGCCAGGCCGCGCTCGACAAGGCCGAAGCCGATTACAAGACCGCCGCCGCCAACGCCGCCCAGGCCGGCGCGACCAGCGGCCATGCCCTGATCGTCGCGCCGTTTGCCGGCGTCGTTGCCCAGCGTCTGGCCGAGGCGGGCGAAATGGCCAATCCGGGCCGCCCGCTGATCACGCTTTTCGAGCCCGGGGACATGCGCGTCGTC
Source organism: Sterolibacterium denitrificans (assembly GCF_900174485.1). Taxonomy (NCBI): domain Bacteria; kingdom Pseudomonadati; phylum Pseudomonadota; class Betaproteobacteria; order Nitrosomonadales; family Sterolibacteriaceae; genus Sterolibacterium; species Sterolibacterium denitrificans. The sequence continues at coordinate 2,868,465 of NZ_LT837803.1, forward strand.
GCCAGCATTCCGCAATACCAGTTGGCGACCGTTCGTCAGGCGCAGCAGGGGCGGATCGAGTTTCCCGGCAGCGGCCAGTGGCTGGAAGCCAGCCGCATCGAAGTGCTGCCGACGGTGGATGCCGGCAGCCACACCGCGCGCGTGCGCCTGTATCTGGCGGAAGGCGCCGCCGCGGATGGCGGCATCGTGCCCGGCCTGTTCGCCCGCGCGCATTTCGTCACCGGCAGCGCCCGCAAGCTGCTGGTGCCCGCCGCCGCCGTGGTGCGGCGCGGCGAGCTGACCGCGCTGTATGTGGTCACGCCGCAAGGCCAGCCGCGCCTGCGTCAGGTGAGACTGGGAGAAGTGCAGGCGGGTGGCGACATCGAAGTCCTGGCCGGCCTTTCACCCGGCGAGAAGATCGCCCTCGATCCGCTCAAGGCCGGCTTCCAGGCTGCCCGGACGCAACCGCGTTGATCCCTGCAAATCCTCCAGACCTTCGTCCCTGAAATGAACATCTCCGGCCGCATCGCCGCCACCTTCCAGCGTCACTCGCTGACGCCGCTGATCGCGCTGGTCGCGCTCCTCTTCGGCGTCTTCGCCGTGCTGGTCACACCGCGCGAGGAAGAGCCGCAGATCAACGTGACCATGGCGAATGTCCTGATCCCCTTCCCCGGCGCGTCGGCCAAGGATGTCGAAGCGCTCGTCGCCCGCCCGGCGGAACAGGTGCTGGCGCGCATCTCCGGCATCGAGCACGTGTATTCCGTCTCGCGGCCGGGCATGGCGGTGATCACCGTGCAGTACGAGGTCGGCGAGGATCATACCCAGGCGCTGGTGCGCCTCTACGACACCATCCACTCGAATCGCGACTGGCTCTCGCCCCAGCTCGGCGTGCTGGAACCCATCGTCAAGCCGAAGAGCATCGACGACGTGCCCATCGTCAGCCTGACCTTGTGGAACAAGGATGCGCCGGGCGGCGCCTTCGAGCTGCAGCAGGTGGCGCGCGCCGCCGAAATCGAACTGAAGCGCATCGCCGGCACGCGCGACGTCGTCACCATCGGCGGGCCGGGCCATGTGATCCGCGTGGTCATCGACGCCGAACGGATGAATGCGCATGCCGTCACCGCCCAGGACATCCGCGCCGCGCTGCAGCTATCGAATGCGGCCCAGCCGTCCGGCACCCTGGTCAGCGGCAACCGCGAAATCCTCGTGGAGACCGGCACCTACATCGAGTCGGCCGCCGACGTGAAGCGTCTGGTCGTCGGCGTGCATGGGGATCGTCCGGTGTTCATGGCCGACGTCGCCGACATCCTCGACGGCCCGGATCAGCCTTCGCGCTACGTCTGGCACGCCGATCGCGAACATGGCGAGCTGCCGGCCGTGACCTTGTCGATTTCCAAGAAGCCCGGCGTGAATGCGGCCGACGTGGCGAATGCGGTGATTGCCCGCGCCGAGGCGCTGAAAGGCACGGTGATTCCCGACGGCGTCGAATTCACCGTCACCCGCAACTACGGCGCCACCGCCACCGAAAAGGCGGAAAAGCTGATCGGCAAGCTGATCTTCGCCACCGCCTTCGTCGTTCTGCTGGTGCTCTTCGCGCTGGGCCGCCGCGAAGCCGTCATCGTCGGCCTGGCGGTGACCCTGACCCTGGCGGCGACGCTGTTCGCTTCCTGGGCCTGGGGTTTCACCCTCAACCGCGTCTCGCTGTTCGCCCTGATCTTTTCCATCGGCATCCTCGTCGACGATGCCATCGTGGTGGTCGAGAACATCCATCGCCATCACGCCCTGGAACCCGGCAAGCCGCTCTGGCGGATCATTCCCGGCGCGGTCGATGAGGTCGGCGGACCGACCATCCTCGCCACCTTCACGGTGATTGCCGCGCTGCTGCCGATGGCCTTCGTCAGCGGCCTGATGGGGCCGTACATGAGCCCGATCCCGATCAATGCCTCGATGGGCATGTTCCTCTCGCTGCTGATCGCCTTCATCATCACGCCCTGGCTGGCCTTGAAGCTGATGAAGCCCCAGGCGGCCCGGCATGATCGCGAAGCCGAAGCCGGCACCGCCGGTACGCGTCTGGATCGCCTGTTCCGCCGCGTCCTGTCGCCCTTCCTCGACGAGCGCGATGCACGGCGCGGCAAGGCGGCGCGGCGCATGCTCTGGCTGGGCATCCTCGCAGCCATCGCCCTCTCGGTCTCGCTGACCGCAGTCAAGCTGGTGGTGCTGAAAATGCTGCCCTTCGACAACAAGAGCGAATTCCAGGTGGTGCTCGACATGCCGGTGGGCACGCCGGTCGAGGAAACCGCCCGCGTGCTGCGCGAAATCGGCGCCCATCTGGCGACGGTCGAGGAAGTCAGCGACTGGCAGGCTTACGCCGGCACCGCCAGCCCGATCAATTTCAACGGCCTGGTGCGTCAGTATTACCTGCGCAGCAATGCCGAAATGGGCGACCTCCAGGTGAATCTCGTCGACAAGCACTTGCGCAACCGGCAAAGCCACGAGATCGCCGTCGCCGTGCGCGACGAGGTGATGGCGATTGCCGCGCGCCACAACGGCAATGCCAAGGTGGTGGAAGTGCCGCCCGGCCCGCCGGTGCTCTCGCCCATCGTCGCCGAAGTCTACGGCCCCGACTACGCCGGACAGATCGCCCTGGCGAAGAAAATCCGCGCCGAGTTCGCCGCGACGGCCGGCATCATCGGCATCGACGACAGCAGCAGCGCGCCCACCGACAAACGCGTACTGCGCGTGAATCAGGCCAAGGCCGCCCTGCTGGGCGTGAGCCAGGCGGACATCGTCGATACCATGCGGATCGCCCTGGCCGGCGAGGACGTCACGCCGGTGCATGGCGGCGATGCGAAATACGAGATTCCGGTGCACATCACCTTGCCGGAAACCCAGAAGGACGCCATCGAAAATCTGCTGCGCCTGCGGGTGCGTGCCCGCGATGGCCGCCTGGTACCGATTGCCGAACTGGTCGAAACGCGTACGGCGCCCAGCGAGCAAGCCATCTTCCACAAGGATCTGCTGCCGGTGGTATATGTCACTGCCGACATGGGCGGCCGCCTGGATTCGCCGCTCTACGGCATGTTCGATATTCGCTCCCGGCTTGCCGGCATGACGCTGGACGACCTGCCCGGCGGCGGCGAACTGGCGGAATATTTCATCCGCCAGCCGGACGATCCCTATGCCGGCTACAGCCTGAAGTGGGACGGCGAATGGCAGATCACCTACGAAACCTTCCGCGACATGGGCGCGGCCTACGCCGTCGGCCTGATTCTCATCTATCTGCTGGTGGTGGCCCAGTTCAAGAGCTATCTGGCGCCGCTGATCATCATGGCGCCGATCCCGCTGACCGTCATCGGCGTGCTGCCGGGCCATGCCATCGCCGGCAGCCAGTTCACCGCCACGTCGATGATCGGCATGATCGCCCTGGCCGGCATCATCGTGCGCAACTCCATCCTGCTGGTCGATTTCATCAACCACCAGCTCGCCACCGGGGTGGAATTCACCGAAGCCGTCATCCAGGCGGCCGTCGTCCGCGCCAAGCCGATCGCGCTGACCGGCCTGGCCGCCATGCTCGGCGCCCTGTTCATCCTCGACGATCCCATCTTCAACGGCCTGGCACTGGCGCTGATCTTCGGCATTCTGGTCTCCACCCTGCTGACCCTGGTGGTGATCCCCGTCCTGTATTACGCCGCTTTCCGCAAGCGCGTCCAGCACCTTCGCGATTCACTCAATGCAGAAAAGGAGCAGACATCATGACCGTCAATCAACTGATCCGCATCTTCGCCGGCAGCTTCATCACGCTGTCGCTGGCGCTGGGCGTCGAAGCCAGCCCGCTGTTCGTCAGCCAGAACTGGCTGTGGTTCACCCTGTTCGTCGGCGCCAATCTGTTCCAGAGCGGCTTTTCCCGTTTCTGTCCGCTGGAAAGCCTGCTGCGCAAGCTGGGCGTGAAGGAAGAATCCAGTTGCGGCAGCGGCTGCGCCTGAACGCCCGGCAACATGAACGGCAAACCATCACGCAGCTTCGGCGCCCTCATCATCGGCGACGAAATCATCCGCGGCAAGCGTCAGGACAAGCATTTCCAGCGGCTCGTCGACACACTGGCCGCGCGCGGCCTGCATCTGACCTGGAGCCTGTACGTCGCCGATGAGCGTCCCCGCCTGATCGAAATCCTGCGGCGCACGCTGCAATCCGCCGACGTCGTCTTCAGCTTCGGCGGCATCGGCGTCACGCCGGACGACCACACGCGCCAGGCCGCTGCCGCCGCCGCTGGCGTGAGCCTGCAACTGCATCCCGATGCCGAAACGGAAATCCGCGCCTACTGCGCCCAACAGCACATCGAGGTGACGCCGCAGCGCCTGCTGCTTGGCGAACTGCCCGCCGGCAGTCGCATCGTGCCCAATCCGGTCAACCACATGCCGGGCTTTTCATTGGGCGATCACCATTTCTACCCCGGCTTTCCGCAAATGGCCTGGCCGATGCTGGAGTGGACGCTGGAGACCTACTACCAGGCCGAGTTTCACGCCGTGCCTGAAAGCGAGCAATCCATCTACATACAGGACGGCATGGAAGGTCCGCTGTTGCCACTGATGCAGATGATAGAAACGAAATACCGGCAGGCTCATCTGTTCAGCCTGCCGTCCCTCGGCGATACCGCACGTGGCCGCACGCTGGAGCTGGGCATGCGCGGCGAACCGGCGCAGGTGGCCGCCGCGATGATCGAAATCCGCGCTGAAGTGACGCGTCTGGGTTTCATCTGGAAAGAGGCGGCGGCAACGGCCTCCGCGCACCCTGCGCCCTCTCCTTCCGATTCCTCTGGATAAAAAAACCCGGCGTCTAGCGCCGGGCTGAAACCAGCCAAGACGGCTGGAGGAGGAGACGGTACAGATACAGCAGCGCGCTCAGGCGGCTTTGCGGCCTTTCGCGGCAGCGGTCGAAGCGGTGCCGACGGCCTTGACGGTGGCGTTGGTGGCGGCGGCAACGTTGGCTTCGGCGATTTCGGCAACCTGCTTGGCAGCCTTGCTGATGCTGTCGTAAGCGGAGTTGGCGGCGGCGATGGCCGACTTCACGGCAGCAACGGCAACGTCGGAACCGGCCGGGGCGTTCTTGCTCGCCTTGTCGAGGGCAGTGGCCACGGTCTTGTTGGCTTCGGTGAATTGCGCTTCGACGATCTTGGAAATTTCTTCCTGCGTCTGGGCAGCGATTTCATACAGGCTGCGCGAGTAGGCCACGGCCTTCTCGACGGACGGCTGGGCCAGCGTGGTCTGCAGGGCCACCAGTTCCTGGATGTCCTTCACACCGAGGATGGCCTTGGTGTTGGCGACGCTGTCTTCCAGCAGGCTGCGGGCGGTGTTCAGGTTCAGGGCGGCGAAACGCTCGGCGCTGGCAAAAGCGGTGTTGGCCAGGTTCAGCAGGGCTTCGACGTTGGCTTTGTTGGTGCTGGCAAATTGTTCGGTTGCGTTAAACATGTTCGTATCTCCCAGAATGTGAAGGTAGGTCGTCAAATGGCGGCGCTAAATTTCATTGCTGAGCCGCCTGAACTCTGCTGCCTTCCAGTCGGCTGTTACCGTAACCCTGCGAACTGCCTTGCCGGTCACGATTGCTGCACTGCATTACGATTCGGATTATAGGCGGGCGATTCACCTTGTCAAGCCTTTTTTGCGCACTGCACAAAAATATTTTGAAATCGGTGATTCGGTACTTGTGATTGTTTTTAAACGATTTTTGCACATCAAGCGCCAGATCATGGTCTTTATTTGTGGCAATGCACAAAATTATCCATCCGCTATTGCCCATGCTGGACGCGAGTTCGTCTTGCGGCACCGCACCAGAACGCCGGGCGGAATACAGGGCGCCTCGATGATGGGCCACCAGGGGGCAGCGGGTGATGTGGCTAGATGGGCAGCGCACTGGCGCATGATCCGCTGAAGCGTCTGCCCAGGACGCGCATGCGTCCGTGCAGGGAATCGACGACGAAGGAACGGCCCGTTATCCGCCTGAAACGGGGACGCCTCCTGGCATACGCTGGCGGCCGGCGTTCAGCGGTTACTGAATTCCGGCTTGCGCTTCTCGATGAAAGCGGCCATGCCTTCCTTTTGATCCTGCATGGCAAAGGTCGAATGGAAGCTGCGGCGCTCGAACAGCAGGCCTTCCTGCAGCGCCGACTCGTAGGCGCGATTGACCGATTCCTTGATCATCATCACCACCGGCAAGGAGTGGCTGGCGATCTTCCCGGCAGTGGCCAGTGCCTCCTCGACCAGCTTGTCCGCCGGCACGATGCGCGCAACCAGGCCGGCGCGCTCGGCTTCGGCGGCGTCCATGGTACGGCCCGTCAGGCACAGCTCCATGGCCTTGGCCTTGCCCACGGCGCGCGGCAGGCGCTGCGTGCCGCCGGCGCCGGGCAGGATGCCGAGCTTGACTTCGGGCTGGCCGAACTGGGCGGTATCGGCAGCGATGATGAAGTCGCACATCATCGCCAGCTCGCAACCGCCGCCCAGCGCGTAGCCGGCCACGGCGGCGATCATCGGCTTGCGGCAGCGCGCGACGCGATCCCAGTTGGCGCTGATGTAGTTGCCCTTGTAGACGTCCATGAAGCCGAAATCCTTCATGGCGCCGATGTCGGCGCCGGCAGCGAAAGCTTTCTCCGAGCCGGTGATGACGATGCAGCCGATCGCCTCGTCGGCCTCGAAACCGTCGAGCGCGCGGCCGATCTCGTCGATCAGCGCGTCGTTGAGCGCATTCAGCGCCTGCGGCCGGTTGAGCGTGATCAGGCCCACCTTGCCATGCGTCCTTGCGATGATGTTTTCGAAATTCATGGTCATGGGGTTTCGTCCTCGTTCTGATGGGTATTGGAAATCCGGGCGCCGCTCCTGAGCGCGGGCGCGCCTGCCGGCGTCTCGGCAGCAGAGGAAGCGGAGGAAGCAGCGGCGGCATTGTCGCGCGACTTCGGCTGGATCACGGCACGGACGCGCTGGCTGCTGCCGGCGGCGGCCCCCTCCGGATTGCTGCTCACCACGTAGTTCTCCGTGCGGCCGTCGTAGAGGATGTATTCGCCACGCACCTCGTCGTTACCGCTCCTGACGTAGGCTCTCACGAAAAACTCGGTCTTCTCGGCCTTGCCGTCATGCACGATGCGTTCCGCCTCGCCATCGACGTATTCGTCCTTGCCCTCGCGCTTCTGGCGAAAGTGCGCCAATCCTTTGGCGCCTCCGGTGGCAACGCCTCGCTGGAAGCCTTCGGCGTCCTGGGTAACGACGAGTCTTTCGCAGCGGATCAGCAGCGTTCCCTGCATCAACTGCACATTGCCTTCGAGGATGTGCTGCTTCTTTGCATCGTCGATGATGATACGGTCCGCTTCCAGATTGACCGGCTTGTCGCGATCCGCCTTTTCGGCGCAGGCCAGCCCGGGGAAAATGCCACTCAAGGCCAGCAAAGTCAGCAGAGTCAGAGGTTTCATGCGATGGCCTCGGTTCAGGGGGCGCGCTGCAAGCTGCCTTGCACACGGCCCAGCAGGGTAAATTTCTGCGTGCGGTTATTGGCTTCCAGGCCGCTGCCGTGCAACCGGCTGCGGCCATGAAGGACGGTCACCGGCGTCGCGGTACGGGCGATTTCATCGTCGGGATAGACGCGCAGTTCGGCTGTCTCCATGACCAGCGCCGGTTCGTCGATGCCGGCCGCGCGCACCATGCGCACATCATCCATCAGACGCACTTCCTTGCCCTCCGGGCTGATCCAGGCATGCCGCGCATCGATGTACAGCGGCGGCGTACTGCGCGCGTAGAAGACGGTCGGCGTCGTCACCTCGGTCGTGTCGTCGTCAGGGTAATGCAGCATCTTTGCCGCTCTCAGCGTGTGTTGCAGCTTGCCCTCGGGATCGAAGCGGCGCGTCGTGAAATTGTCGATCACGAAATCCGGATCATGGCGCTGCCGGCCATCGCCGACACCCTCTTCCATCCGGCTGGCGCGATCCAGCCAGAACGTGCCGCCCGCCAGCAAGGCCAGCAGCAACAGCGGCAGCAGCGGTGCTACCGAAAGTTTCACCGTCCGGCTCCAAACTCGGGCTCGGGCGGCAGATAGGCGGCCAGCGCGTCGTCCAGCCTGCCCTGGGCGGCCAGTATCAATTCGCAGACTTCACGCACGGCGCCGCGCCCGGCGGCGGCCGTCGTCACGTGATCGACGCGCTGGCGGACGGCCGCATGGCCATTCGGCACACTGGCGGAAAAGCCGCAGGCCAGCAGCAAGGGCAGGTCGACCACATCGTCGCCCATGTAACCGGCCTCGGCAAAATCCAGTCCGCGTTCGGCCAGCAACTGGCGCATGGCGCCACGCTTGTCCTCGACCCCCTGCAGCAGCAACTCGATGCCGAGATTGGCGGCGCGCAGCTCCACCGCGCGCGAACGCCGGCCGGTGATGATGGCGAGGATCACGCCGCTGTCGGCGAGCATCTTCAGGCCATGCCCATCGAGGGTGTTGAAACCCTTCATTTCGTCGCCCTGCGAAGTAAACCAGAGCGTGCCGTCGGTCATCACGCCATCGACATCGAAGCCCATCAGGCGGAGCTTCCCGGCCTTGGCCCGGACGCGCGGATCCATTGAATCCGGACTCGGGATCGGCGCATTCACGTCCATGCTCAAACCACCTTGGCGCGAAACAGGTCGTGCATGGTCAGCGCGCCGCAGAGCGTACCGGCCGCATCGACGACCGGCAACTGGGAAATCTTGTGCTCCTCCATCAACTGCACGGCCTCGACCGCCAGCTTCTCCGGCACGATGCTGCGCGGCGCGCGCGTCATCACCGTGCCGACCGCCGTATCGCGCAGATCGCCGAGCGTCTGCAGCGCACGGCGCAGGTCGCCGTCGGTGAAGATGCCGCTGAGCCGGCCGGCGGCATCCTGCACCAGCACCATGCCCATGCCACCACGCGAACTGGCGGCCAGCACGTCGACGATGCCCGCCGCCTCCGTTACCAGCGGCACCTGCGCCAGCGGCCGCATGACGTCGCGGACATGCGTCAGCAGACGGCGGCCGAGCGAGCCGCCGGGGTGCGAGCGGGCGAAATCCGCCGCGCCGAAACCGCGCGCATCGAGCAGGGCCACCGCCAGCGCATCGCCCAGCGCCAGCGCGGCCGTGGTGCTGGCCGTCGGCGCGAGATTGAGCGAGCAGGCTTCCTCCTTGACGCCGGCATCGAGATAGACATCGGCTTCACGCGCCAGGGAAGAGGCGGCATTGCCGCAAATGACGATCAACAGGCCGCCTTCGCGCTTGATCAGCGGCACGATGGTCAGCAGTTCGTCGCTCTCGCCGGAGTTGGAAATGGCAATGAGGATGTCGTTGCTGGTGATCATTCCCAGATCGCCATGCACTGCTTCGGCGGCATGGACGAAATAGGCGGGCGTGCCGGTGCTGGCCAGGGTGGCGGCGATCTTGCGCCCGACATGGCCGGACTTGCCCAGACCGCAGACGATCACCCGGCCACGGCAGGCAAGAATCAGGTCGATGGCCCGCAGAAAATCCGCCCCCAGCCTTTGCTGCAGAGCGGCAACCGCTTCGGCTTCGATCTGCAGGACGCGCTGCGCCATGGCGATCGAGCGGGAAGCGGAGGCGGTGAAATTTGCTTCGGGAGCGCCGGTTTGGCCCATGGGAATGTTACATTTGCGAAGTGGTGAATTATATCAAACCCCACCTCTCACTCTCGCGGCTCAGGCACGCGCCAGGCAGCTTCAGCCACTTCGGCACCCAGAATCCGACCCTGCGTCAATCATGAGCACCACCCTGGAACTTGTCCTGCTGCTGCTTGCCTCTTCCGTGGTGATCGTAGCGCTGTTCCGCTTCCTGCACCTGCCGCCCATCATCGGCTATCTGCTGGTCGGCGCCCTGATCGGCCCGAATGCGCTGAAGCTGATGCCGAACACCGAAGATGCGCGCCACTTGGCGGAGTTCGGCGTCGTGTTTCTGATGTTCACCATCGGCCTGGAGTTCTCCCTGCCGCACCTGTTCAGCATGAAGCGCATGGTGTTCGGCCTGGGCCTGGCCCAGGTCGGCCTCACCATGGCGACGATATTGCTGCTGGCGATTTTTTCCGGTCTCTCCTGGCAAGGCGCGCTCGCGCTCGGCGGCGTACTGGCGATGTCGTCAACCGCCGTGGCCAGCAAGCTGCTGGTCGAACGCAGCGAGCTCGACTCGCCACACGGCCGCCAGATCATGGGCGTGCTGCTGTTCCAGGATCTGGCCGTGGTTCCGCTGCTGATTCTGTTTCCCGCCCTTGCCGGCGAAGACGATGCGCTGTTCACCACGCTGCTGATGGCCCTGTTCAAGGCGGCGGTGGTGCTCACGATCGTGCTGTTTTTCGGCCAGCGCCTGATGCGGGCCTGGTTCACCATGGTGGCCAGGCGCAAGTCGACCGAGCTGTTCATGCTGAACGTGCTGTTCATTACCCTGGGGCTGTCCTGGCTGACGGAAAAGACCGGATTGTCGCTGGCGCTCGGCGCATTCCTCGCGGGCATGCTGATTTCGGAAACCGAATACCGCTTCAAGGTGGAAGAGGACATCAAGCCCTTTCGCGACGTGCTGCTGGGACTGTTCTTCATCACCGTCGGCATGTATCTCGACCCGCGACTGATCGCCCAGCATTTCCTCTTCGTCATCGCCTTGCTGGTGGCCCTGCTGTTGCTCAAGCTGCTGGTCGTCCTCGGCCTGGCCCGGCTGTTCGGTGCCACGCCCGGCACGGCCTTGCGTTCCGGCCTGTGGCTGTGTGCCGGCGGTGAGTTCGGTTTCGTGCTGCTGACCCTGGGACTGGAGCAGCATCTGCTCGATCCTTCGGTCACCCAGACCGTGCTGGCCGCAATGGTGCTCTCGCTGCTGGCCGCGCCACTGCTGATCCACTTCAGCGACCGCCTCGTGCTGCGCCTCGTCGCTTCGGAATGGATGCTGCGCTCGATGGCGCTGACGCAGATCGCGGCACGCAGCATCACCAACGACAAGCACGCGATTCTCTGCGGCTACGGACGTACCGGACAGCATCTGGCACGCTTCCTGGAAAGAGAGAACATTCCGCTGGTCGCACTCGATCTCGATCCCGAACGGGTGCGTGAAGCCGCTGCCGCCGGGGATTCCGTGGTGTTCGGCGATGCTTCGCAGCGTGAAACGCTGATTGCCGCCGGCATACACCGCGCCAACGTCATCGTCGTCACCTCCAACGATGCGCAACTGGCATTGCGCGTGCTGCACCACGCGCACGAACTGCGTCCCGATCTGCCCGTCGTGGTGCGCGCCATGGAGGAGCGCGACATCGCGCGCTTTGAAGCCGCCGGCGCGGCCGAAGTCGTGCCGGAAGCGCTCGAATCCAGCGTCATGCTGGCCACCCATGCGCTGGCCCTGCTCGGTGTGCCGATGCAGCGCGTCATCCGCCTGCTGCGTGAAGCGCGGCAACAACGCTATGCCTTGCTGCGCGGTTTCTTTCACGGCATGAGCGACAGCACCGAACATTTATCCGACGCTGCGCAAATCCGTCTGCGCAGCGTGGCGCTGCTTGCCGGCAGCCATGCCGCCGGCCGATCGCTGACCGAACTGGCGCTGGAAAAACTCGATGTCAGCGTGCTGTCCCTGCGCCGCCGGGGAACGCGCAGCATCGCCCCCAGCGCGGAAACCCGGCTCGACGACAGCGACATCCTGGTTCTGCAAGGTACGAGCAGCGCGCTGGCCGCCGCAGAAGAAAGACTGCTGCGCGGCAAGTAGGCATGCGCACGGTGCCGCAAGAACGCTGCCTGCCGCCAGGCAAGCGGACGGTTCCAACTATGCGCTATTCCCGATAAATCTTGCCGGGATCCTTCAGCACCGGCAGGACGTCCTGCCACTGCCCGTCATTCAGTTGGCGATAGAAACAGCTGCGCCGCCCGGTATGGCAGGCGATGCCGCCGGTCTGTTCGATCCGGAGCAGCAGGACATCGCCGTCACAATCGAGACGAAGCTCGACGAGCTTCTGCGTGTGGCCGGACTCCTCACCCTTGTGCCAGAGCTTGCGCCGCGAGCGCGACCAGTAGACCGCCTCGCCACGCTCGACGGTAAGTTGCAGCGCTTCGCGGTTCATCCAGGCAAACATCAGCACTTCACCGCTGGCCGCATCCTGGGCGATGACCGGAATGAGGCCCTGCTCGTTCCAGGCCACCTCCTTCAGCCAATCCGTTTCGTGACGTGTGCGGCTCACAGACGCACCTCGATTCCCCGCGCCTGCAGGTATTCCTTGGCCTGCCGCACGGTATATTCGCCGTAGTGGAAAATGCTGGCGGCAAGCACCGCATCGGCCTTGCCCTCCAATATTCCGTCGGCCAGATGCTGCAGATTGCCGACACCGCCGCTGGCAATCAGCGGAAGATCCACGGCTTCGGCCACCGCACGGGTCAGCGCCAGGTCGAAACCGTTCCTGGTGCCATCACGATCCATGCTGGTGAGCAGGATTTCGCCGGCACCCAATGCCTGCACCTGGCGCGCCCATTCGACGGCATCGCGCCCGGTGCCGCGCCGGCCGCCGTGCGTGAACACCTCCCAGCACCCCGGCGCGATCTGCTTGGCGTCGATGGCGACGACGATGCACTGGCTGCCGACCTTGCCCGCCGCATCGGCGATGAGTCGGGGATTCTCGACGGCCGCGGTATTCATGCCGACCTTATCGGCGCCGGCGTTGAGCAGGCGGCGCACGTCGGCCACGGCGCGCACGCCGCCGCCGACGGTCAACGGAATGAAAACCTGCTCGGCCACCTGCTCGACCACGGAAAGTATGGTGTCGCGCTGTTCAGAGCTGGCGGTGATGTCGAGAAAGGTGAGTTCGTCGGCACCCTGTTCGCCATAGCGCCGGGCAATTTCGACCGGATCGCCAGCATCGCGCAGTTCGACGAAATTGACGCCCTTGACGACGCGCCCGGCATTGACATCCAGACAGGGAATGATGCGTTTGGCTAGCATGGCGTGGGCAATGGAGTGATGAGGAATGAAAGGTAAAGGGCGCGACCCGGCTTGGCATCAGCCCGCCACAGCCATCCGCCTCGAACCAGCAGCCGGGAACAGGATCAGGGCCTGTCCGTCTCCGTGAGTCTGTCGGCTTCGGCCTGCGCTCGCTGGAAGTCCAGTTTGCCTTCGTAGATGGCACGACCCGTGATGGCGCCGCTGATGCCCTCGGCCTGCACGGCACACAGCGCCTTGACGTCCTTGAGGCTGCCGATGCCGCCGCTGGCGATGACGGGTATCGTCAGCGCCTGGGCAAGCTTGACGGTCGCCTCGACATTCACGCCCGAAAGCATGCCGTCGCGGCCGATGTCGGTGTAGATGATGGCTTCGACGCCATAGCCTTCGAATTTCCTTGCCAGATCGATGACGTCGTGGCCGGTCAGTTTGGACCAGCCGTCGACGGCCACCTTGCCGTCCCGGGCATCGAGACCGACGATGATGTGGCCGGGAAAGGCGCTGCAGGCATCATGCAGAAAACCCGGATTCTTCACGGCGGCAGTGCCAATGATGACGTAACCGATGCCGTCATCGAGACAGCGCTCGATGGTATCCAGATCGCGGATGCCGCCACCAAGCTGGACAGGAATCTCGTCGCCGACTTCACCCAGAATGGATTTGATTGCCGCTTCGTTCTTCGGCTTGCCGGCGAAGGCGCCATTCAGGTCGACCAGATGCAGGCGGCGCGCGCCTTGCTCGATCCAGTGGCGGGCCATGGCGGCCGGATCTTCGGAAAATACGGTGGCATCATCCATGTCGCCCTGTTTCAGACGTACACAGTGACCGTCCTTGAGGTCGATCGCGGGTATCAGCAGCATAGGTGTGAAGCGTAAGGAGTGAAAATGAAAAGTGGGATGGAGGGCAGGAAGCGTGCAGGGAGCGCAGCGCGAAGCAGTGCTCAGGGCGTCCAGCGCATGAAGTTGGCGAGCAGCTGCAAGCCGTCGCGGGCGCTTTTTTCCGGGTGAAACTGCACGGCGAAGATATTATCGCGCGCCACGGCACTGGTAAAGGGGATGCCATAGTGGGTCGTGCCCGCGCACAATCCGGCGTCATCCGGTACGACGCAATAGCTGTGCACGAAGTAGAAGCGCGCGCCGTCGGCGATGTCATGCCACAGGGGATGCGCGATGCGCTGATGCACTTCGTTCCAGCCCATGTGCGGCACCTTGAGGCGGCTGCCGTCGGCGGCAATCATCCTGGCCGACGGAAAGCGCGGCACCCGGCCGGGCAGAATGTCCAGCCCCATCACGTCGCCCTCCTCGGCATGGCCGAACAGCAGTTGCAAGCCGACGCAGATACCGAGAAAGGGTTTCTCCGCCGCCGCCTTGACGACGGCCGCACGCAGGCCGCGGCTCTCCAGCTCGCGCATGCAATCGGGCATCGCGCCCTGGCCGGGCACGACGACGCGATCGGCAGCCGCGATGTCGGCTGCACACGCGGCCAGAACGACCCGATCGCCGCTGGCGACATGCTCGATCGCCTTGACGACCGAACGCAGATTTCCCATGCCGTAATCGACAACGGCGACCGTACCACCCATGATCGGTTATCCGTTTACAGGTTACAGGCTGCCCTTGGTGGAGGGAATGCTGCCGGCCGTACGCGCGTCGGGTTCGGCCGCCATGCGCAAGGCCCGACCAAAAGCCTTGAAGATCGTTTCGGCCTGATGGTGGGCGTTGTCTCCGCTCAGATTGTCGATGTGCAGCGTGATGCCGGCGTGATTCACCAGTCCCTGAAAGAACTCACGCACCAGATCCACATCGAACTCGCCAATGGTCGCGCGGGCAAACGTCGCGTTGAACGCCAGGCCCGGCCGCCCGGAAAGATCGACGACCACCCGCGTCAGCGCCTCGTCGAGTGGCACATAGACATGGCCGTAGCGACGCAGGCCCTTCTTGTCGCCAATCGCCTGGGCCAGCGCCTGGCCCAGCGTGATACCGACGTCCTCGACGGTGTGATGCGCGTCGATGTGCAGATCGCCACTGGCGGAAACCTCCAGATCCATCAAGCCATGGCGGGCGATCTGCTCCAGCATGTGGTCGAAGAAGCCGACGCCGGATGAGAGCTGGCTCTTGCCCGTGCCATCGAGATCGAGCCTGACGCGAACCTGGGTTTCCAGAGTGTTGCGGGTAATGTCGCCCTGCCGCATGGTGTGAATCGCTGCAAAGTTGGAAAAGACGAACCTTACGCAAAGGCGCGCGAAAAAACAATGGGTGGGCGATAATTGCTCTTCCCGGCCTGCCCGCTTTCACGCTTTCGTACTTTCGCGCTTTCCCATTCTCATTGCCGCCCCATGAACACCAAGTACTGGAGTGCCACCGCCCGCAGCCTGACGCCCTACGTTCCCGGCGAGCAGCCCAGGCTCGCCAATCTCGTCAAGCTCAACACCAACGAGAATCCCTATCCCCCGTCGCCGCACGTGCTCGCTGCCATGCGCGAGGAAATCGGCAGCAACGGCGAGACGCTGCGGCTCTATCCCGACCCGACGGCGGCCAGCCTCAGACAGGCCATCGCCCGCCATCACGGGCTGCTGCCCGAGCAGATTTTCGTCGGCAACGGCTCGGACGAGGTGCTGGCCCACGTCTTTCTCGGCCTGCTCAAGCACGACCAGCCACTGCTCTTTCCCGACATCACCTACAGCTTCTACCCGGTTTACTGCGGGCTGTATGATATCGATTACGCCACCGTGCCGCTGGCGGCGGATTTCAGCATCGACATCGCCGATTACCCGCGCGAAAACGGCGGCATCATTTTCCCCAATCCCAATGCGCCGACCGGATGTCTGCTGCCGCGCAGCGCCGTCGAGCGGCTGTTGCAGACGCACACCGAATCGGTGGTGGTGGTCGATGAAGCCTATGTCGATTTTGCCGGCGAGGATGCCTCGATGATCCCGCTGATCGACCGGTATCCCAACCTGCTGGTGGTGCATACCCTGTCGAAGTCGCGCTCGCTGGCCGGCCTGCGGGTCGGCTTTGCCGCCGGCCATGCCGACCTGATCGAGGCACTGAATCGCGTCAAGGACAGTTTCAATTCCTATCCGCTGGACCGTCTCGCCCTCGCCGGTGCCCGTGCCGCGTATGAGGATCATGCCTGGTTCACCCAGACCTGCCAGGCGGTCGTGCGCAGCCGGGAGCAACTGAACGAGGGACTGCGCGCGCTGGGCTTCGTCGTCCTGCCGTCGGCAGCGAACTTCGTCTTCGCCCGCCATCCGGCACGCGATGCCGCCGCATTGACCGCCGCATTGCGCGCGCGCGGCATCATCGTGCGTCATTTCAAACAGCCGCGTATCGAACAGTTCCTGCGCATCACCATCGGCACCGACAGCCAGTGCGCGCTGCTACTCGAAGCCTTGCGCGAAATACTCGCCACGCCGGCCACATCATCCGCACCGTCCGCGCCCGCGGCAACCTGAGTTACTGCTTTCAGCCGTTGCCTTCCTCTTCCGTGCGCAGTTCGGCAGAACGCGCATGGGCGGTCAGCGCCTCGCCATGGGCCAGCGTGGCGGCAATCGCGCCCAGGCTGCGCGCAGCCGCCGCCGAAATCTCGATCAGGCTGCTGCGCTTCTGAAAATCATAGACGCCCAGCGGACTGGAGAAGCGCGCGCTGCGCGAGGTGGGCAACACATGGTTCGGGCCGGCGCAATAATCGCCGATGGACTCGCTGCTGTAATGGCCGAGGAAAATGGCCCCGGCATGACGTATCTTCCCCACCAAACCGCGCGGTTCGGCCACGGCCAGTTCGAGGTGCTCCGGCGCGATGTGATTGGCGATGTCGCAGGCTTCATCCAGGCTGCGCGTCAGGATCAGCGCGCCGCGTCCGGCCAGCGACGCCTCGATGACGCTGCGGCGCGGCATCTCCGGCAACTGCCGCCCTATGCTGGCGGCAACGCGCTCGATGAACGCGACATCCGGACAGAGCAGAATGGACTGCGCCAACTCGTCGTGTTCGGCCTGGGCGAACAGGTCCATCGCCACCCAGTCGGGGTTGGCGCTGCTGTCGGCAATGATCAGCACTTCCGACGGACCGGCCACCATGTCGATGCCGACCACGCCGAACACGCGGCGCTTGGCGGCGGCAACGTAGGCATTGCCCGGACCGACGATCTTGTCGACCTGCGGAATGCTCTGCGTGCCGTAAGCCAGCGCGGCAACCGCCTGGGCGCCGCCGATGGTGAACACCCGGTCGACACCCGCCAGATGCGCAGCGGCAAGCACCAGTGGATTCTGCTCGCCACGCGGCGTCGGCGTCACCATGATGAGTTCGCGCACGCCGGCAACCTTGGCCGGCAGCGCATTCATCAGCACCGAGGAGGGATAACTGGCCTTGCCGCCCGGCACATACAGGCCGACGCGATCCAGCGGCGTCACCTTCTGGCCCAACCGCGTGCCGGCAAGCTGCGGCGAGGTTTCCTCGTACTCCCAGGAATCGGCTTTCTGCCGTTCGTGAAAACGGCGGATGCGTTCCGCCGCCTGCTCCAGCGCTTCGCGCTGTCCGGCCGGCAGTGCCTGCAGGGCGGCAGCACACACTGCCGCCGGCAGTTCCAGCGCAGCCATGTCGGCAACGGCCAGTTGATCGAAGCGGCGCGTATAGTCGAGCACGGCGCTATCACCCTGCGCGCGCACGTTCTTGAGTATCTCGGCAACGCTGCGCTCGATGTTGTCATCGGTCGCCGCTTCGAACGCGAGCAAGGCATCCAGCTTCCGCAAAAAATCCGGCTCGCTGGTGCTCAGACGGCGAATGCTTGCGCCCATCTTGTTGGCCTCATTCACCCGATCGCCCCCGCAAAAGCATCGATGACGGGCTGCAGGATTTCGCGCTTCATTTTCAGCGCCGCCTGATTGACCACCAGGCGCGAGGAAATCGGCATGATCTCCTCGACTTCGACGAGGTTGTTGGCGCGCAGGGTACCGCCCGTCGACACCAGGTCGACGATGGCATCGGCCAGGCCAACCAGCGGCGCCAGTTCCATCGAACCGTACAGCTTGATGAGATCGACATGCACCCCCTTGGCGGCAAAGTGCTCACGCGCCGTGTTCAGGTATTTGGTGGCGATGCGCAGACGCGCGCCGCTCTTCACCGCCCGCGCATAGTCGAAGCCGACCGGCGCAGCCACGCTCATGCGGCATTTGGCGATGCCCAGGTCGAGCGGCTGATAGAGCCCCGTGCCGCTGTGTTCGATCAGCACGTCCTTGCCGGCAATGCCCAGATCGGCCGCGCCGTACTGCACATAAGTCGGCGTATCGGAAGCGCGCACGATGACCACGCGCACATCGGGCCGGTTGGTGCCGATGATCAGCTTGCGCGACCGTTCGGGATTTTCGTCCGGCACGATGCCGGCCGCCGCCAGCAGCGGCAAGGTTTCCTCGAAGATGCGGCCCTTGGAAAGGGCGATGGTGATGCCGTCGTTCACTGCATTCACTGGATGGTTCCGAATTCAAATTCCGAAGTTTCCGATTTTACTTGATTCGGCTTACTTGACGCGCCGCACCCTGGCGCCCAGCGCACTGAGTTTCCGGTCGAGATGTTCATAGCCGCGATCGAGATGGTAGATGCGCTCGATCAGCGTCTCGCCCTGCGCCACCAGGCCGGCGATGACCAGGCTGGCCGAGGCGCGCAGGTCGGTGGCCATCACCGTCGCGCCTTCGAGGCGCTCGACGCCCTTGACCACGGCGGTGTTGCCATCGATCCGGATGTCGGCGCCGAGGCGGATCAGTTCGACGGCGTGCATGTAGCGGTTTTCAAAAATGGTTTCGCGGATGATCGCCGTGCCGTCGGCCACGCAGTTGATGGCCATGAACTGCGCCTGCATGTCGGTGGGAAAGGCCGGATAGGGCGAAGTGCGCAGGCTCACCGCGGTCAGGCGCGGCGGCGCCTTGAGCACGATGGCGTCGCGCTCGCTCTTGATGTCGCAGCCGGCGTCCATCAGCTTGTCGACGACGGCGTCGAGGTAGGACGACGAGGTGCCGGTCAGGCGGATGCTGCCGCCGGTGGCCGCCGCCGCGCATAGATACGTGCCGGTCTCGATGCGGTCGGGCATGATGCGGTGCGTGGCGCCGTGCAGCGAGGCCACGCCGCGGATGCGGATGACGTCCGAGCCGGCACCGGAGATTTGCGCGCCCATGGCGACCAGGCAGTTCGCCAGATCGACGACTTCCGGCTCGCGCGCGGCATTTTCGATGACGGTTTCGCCCTCGGCGAGGCAGGCCGCCATCATCAGGTTTTCGGTTCCCGTGACCGTCACCATGTCGGTGAACAGCCGCGCGCCCCTGAGATGCGGCGCGCGCGCATGCACATAGCCATGCTCGACCGTCACCTCCGCGCCCATCGCCGTGAGCCCCTTGATGTGCTGGTCGACCGGACGCGCGCCAATGGCACAGCCGCCGGGCAGCGACACCTTGGCTTCGCCGCAGCGGGCGACCAGCGGCCCCAGCACCAGGATGGAAGCGCGCATGGTCTTGACCAGCTCGTAGGGCGCGACCGGGTTGTCGAGACCGCCGGCGTCGAGCGTGACGGTCAGGCCTTCCGCGCCGTTGCGCGACGCCTCGCGGCCGACCTTGACCCCCATCTGCTCGAGCAAGGTCAACATGGTGCCGACATCGTTGAGATCCGGCACGTTGGTCAGCGTCAGCGGTTCGCGCGTCAGCAACGCGGCGCAGAGCAGCGGCAAGGCGGCGTTCTTGGCGCCGGAAATGGCGGTTTCTCCTTCCAGGCGCACCCCGCCTTCGATCAGCAGCTTATCCATTGCTTTGCGCGTCTTGCCATTCTTCGGGCGTAAAGGTCTGCATCGACAGGGCGTGCAGTTCGCCGGAGTCCAGCTTGTCGCGTATCGTCTGATATACGCGCTGCTGGCGCTTGACGCGATTGAGGCCGGCGAATTCGGCGCTGACGATGATGGCGCCGAAATGATGGCCGTCGCCATCCACCGTGAGGTATGCGCAAGGCAGGGCATCGGCAATCCAGGATTGAATCTGTTTGGGGTCCAGCATGGTGTTGCTCCTTGTTCGGGTCGCCGTCAGGCGCGCAGCTTGTAGCCGCGCTTCAACAGCGTCAGAGTGAATATTGCAAGTGTGAGAAAGCAGCCGCCGACGATGCCGAGGCTCTGCCACGGCGAAACGTCGGAGATGCCGAAAAAACCGTGGCGGAAACCGTCGATCATATAGAACACCGGGTTCCAGCGGGAAACCGTTTGCCAGAACGGCGGCAGCGTATGTATCGAGTAGAACACGCCGGAGAGGAAGGTCAGCGGCATGATGAGGAAATTCTGGAAGGTGGCGAGCTGATCGAACTTGTCCGCCCAGATGCCGGCAATGACGCCGAGGTTGGCGAAAACCGCCCCGCTCAACAGCGCGAAGAGCAGCACCCACTGCGGTGCGACCATCTGCGGCGGCGCAAACCACCAGGTTGCCAGCAACACGCCGATCGCTACCGCGACGCCGCGCAGCAGCGAAGCCAGCACGTAGGCGAGAAAAAAGGAGGGGTAGGAAATCGGCGGCAGCAGGACGAACACGATGCTGCCCGTCACCTTGGACTGAATCAGCGACGAGGAACTGTTGGCGAACGTGTTCTGCAGCATCGACATCATCACCAGACCCGGGATCAGGAAAACCGTGTAGGGAATGCTGCCATAGACATGCATCCTGCCTTCCAGCACATGGGAGAAGATCAGCAGATAGAGCAGCGCGGTCACCACCGGCGCGGCGATGGTCTGGAAACCGACTTTCCAGAAGCGCAGCACCTCCTTGTAGAACAGCGTCGCGAAGCCGGTCAGCTCCGCCCGATCGGCCCTGCCCACCCTATCCTCCTTATCCGGAACGTCCGTCATGCAGCACGCTCGACAGGTTTCTTTTCCGCACCCTCGCTCATGAGGCGCACGAAGACTTCCTCGAGATCGGGCTTGCCGATTTCCAGATCCTGCAGCACGCAGCCGTGGCTGCGCAGTTCGGCCAGCAGGGGTTCGATGGCCCGAAAATCGTCGAAAGTCATGTGCCACGTCTCATCGCGATACTCCGCGCGCGAGGCCAACACCGCCGGAAGCGGCGCGTTCGCCGCCAGTTTGAAGCGCAGCGCATGAGCAGAGAAGCGCTGCAACAGGTTGCGGGTGCTGTCGAGCGCCAGGATGCGCCCGCCCTTGAGCATGGCGATGCGCCCGCACAGCGATTCGGCTTCTTCGAGATAGTGCGTGGTCAGCACGATGGTATGGCCATCGCGGTTCAGGCGCCGGATGAATTGCCACAGCGTCTGGCGCAGCTCGACATCGACGCCGGCGGTCGGCTCGTCGAGCACGATCACCGGCGGCCGATGCACCAGCGCCTGGGCGACCAGCACACGGCGCTTCATGCCGCCCGACAGCATGCGCATGTTGGCATCGGCCTTGGCCGTGAGATCGAGATTTTCGAGAATCTCGTCGATCCAGGCATCCCGTTGCCGGCTCGCGCCAATGCCGAAATATCCGCACTGGATTTTGAGCGTTTCACGCACGCTGAAGAAAGGGTCGAACACCAGTTCCTGCGGCACCACGCCCAGTTGGCGGCGGGCATTGCGGTAGTCGCCGACCACATCGCAACCCATCACCGCGATATTGCCGCTGTCCACGCGCACCAGCCCGGCCAGTGCCGAAATCAGCGTGGTCTTGCCCGCGCCATTGGGGCCCAGCAGGCCAAAGAACTCGCCGGGCTGCACGCTCAGGTCGATGCCGTCGAGCGCAGTCAGACGGCCGAAGCGCTTGACGACCCGATGAATTTCAATGGCAGGCTGCATGGTGGCTGGAATGGGCATCGAAAGCAGTGCAGAGCCTCGATCCTCACGCCTTGCGTCTCACGTCTCGCTCTTGCTGTTGCAAAGCGGCAGCAGTTCGGTCACGCCGTAGAGGGCGGCAAGACTGAGGAGATCACGCGGAGGATGAGCGATGCGTATGGTTTTTCCCTGCGCCTGGGCCTGACGCAGCCAACCAAAAATCACTGCAATCGAGGAGGAATCGACCATTTCGACGGCAGACAGGTCGAATACTGTCTCGGTCTCAGTACCGGTCAGCGCGTTCCCGCCATTGGCAAGCAGCGCGCTGGCCTCAGCCAGGGTCATCGCCCCGCCGACTTCGATGCGATCACCGGCCTGGCGCATCATCGACGCATCACTTCCGACTGTCGGCCGGGCTGCTGGCCTTTTCACTGCTGGCATTTTTCTCCTGCAGCGACTGGATCAGGCCATCGACGCCACCCTTGCGGATTTCGCTGGTGAAGAAATCGCGGTAATTGATCACCAGGCTGATGCCGCCCACCTCGATGTCATACACCTTCCATCCGGTATCCTGTTTTTCCAGGTAGTAATCGAGGGTGATCGGCTTGACGCTGCCCGTCTGGTTGATCCGCGTAGAGACCTTGACATCGGTATCGCCCGGCTTGGCCTTGAGCGGCCTGAAGTCGATGGTCTGCGTCTTGTATTCGTTGAGCGCCTTCGAGTAGGTGCGCACCAGCAAGGTGCGGAATTCGTCCGTCAGCGCCTTCTGCTGGGCAGCGCTGGCCTTGCTCCAGTTGCGCGCCATCGCCAGACGCGTCATGTGCGAGAAATTGAAGTGCGGCAACACCTTGCTCTCGACCAGCGCGATGGTTTTCCTGGAGTCTCCGGACTGGATATCCTTATCGTTGCGCACCACCTCCAGTACTTCATTGGTCACCGTTTTGACCAGGACATCGGGGGCGACTTCCTGCGCGCCGGCAAGCGCGGGGGAAAGGAACAGCAAACCGGCAAGAAACAGACTGGCGAACTTCATGAAATTTCCAAATACTTAAAAGTTGGACGACAGAACATGGAACAGGAAAACCGAAGGTAGCTGAAAGTAGCGGCGCTCAGTGCCCGTGCTGCCCGGCCGCCGGCAACAACAGCGGGTTTGCCGCATTCGCCCAGGCCATGGTCACCAGCGCCGGACGCAGCGGCTCCGGAATCAGCACCGACGGCGCCGTGGCGGCAGATGACTCTTCGCCGTCATAGCGTTCGACGACGAGATTTGCCGATCCGATCACCGGCTCCAGCCGCATCCTGATGACGGCAGGCTCGGTTGCGGCACCGAACTGGAAATCCGCCGAATAGTCCTTCTCGCGCGGGGGATCGCCGTCATAAATCAGGCTGCGCCGCCGCTGCAGATAGGCATCGCGCATGTACGAATAACGATCCAGTGCCGCCTCCTCGACGATCTTGTCGGCGGAAAGCAGGCCGGCGCGATTGTCAATGGCGCGAGTCGCCAGCAGCAGGTTGCGCGACGGAACGTCATCGACCCAGACCACCGGATCGGCATGCGTATCGGCAACCAGGCCAACGGCATCACGCAGCGTGCTGGGACCGAACAGCGGCAATACCAGGTAGGGGCCGTCCTCGACGCCCCAGCGCCCGAAGGTCTGGCCGAAGTCCTCCTCGTGCTTCTCCAGGCCGAGGTCGCTGGCGACGTCGATCACCCCGAGCAGGCCAAAGGTCGTATTGACGGCAACGCGGCTGACGTCGCTCAGGGCCTCGGGCACCTTGCCCTGCAGCAGGTTGTTGATGGCAATGAAGACATCGCCGATATTGGCGAAGAAGTTGGTCACACCCTTGCGTACCGGCGCCGGCAGCGCGGCTTCATAGCCTTGGGCGATCGGTCTGACGATGGCCTTGTCGAGACCGTCGTTGATGTCGAACATCGCCCGGTTGAAGCCCTCGATGGGATCGCGCGGATTGCCCGAAGTGGCACACCCGGCCAACATCCCGGCAGCCAGCGCCAGAACCAGCATTCCCCTGCGCTGTCCGGCAAACCACTTATTCACGAAATTGTCATCCATGTTGTTGTTCCGACGCTGCATTATTGTGGTTATTGGTGCATTGATACCCTGTGCGTCGATCGACGCCATTGCCGCTCGTTACCGCCCGCCGTCGTCTTCGGCCGCTTTGTTGAACATGAACTGGCTGATCAACTTCTCCAGCACGACCGCCGACTGGGTCTTTCTGATCGTCTCACCCGCCTTCATCATGTCGGGAGAACCGCCGACTTCCAGTCCGACGTATTGCTCGCCAAGTAGGCCCGAGGTGTTGATGGTGGCGGTGGTTTCCTTGTCAAACTGGTAGCGCTTGTCGATCTGCAGGCCGACGACGGCTTCATAATCTTCGGCGTCGAGCCGTATGTCCGTGACGCGCCCGATCACGACACCTGCCGTCTTGATCGCCCCGCGCACCTTCAGGCCGCCGATATTATCAAATTTGGCTTCCAGACGGTATGTCTCGCCCATATTGGATGAGGCCAGATTGCCCACCTTGAGGGCGAGGAACAGCAACGAGCCCAGGCCAATAGCGACGAAGATGCCGACCCACAGGTCGATGGTTGCGCGGTTCATTCAAGCCCCCCGGAACATGAGTGCAGTAAGGATGAAATCGGCGGCCAGCACCGCCAGTGACGAGGTGACGACGGTGCGCGTGGTGGCGCCCGAGACGCCTTCGGCCGTCGGTTCGGCGTCGTAGCCTTCGAAGACGGCGATCCAGCTGATGATGGTGCCGAACACGCAGCTCTTGATGAAGCCGTTGAGGATGTCCTCGCGGAAATCGACGGAAGCCTGCATCTGCGACCAGAACGACCCCTCATCGACGCCGATCAGCTGCACGCCGACCAGATAGCCGCCGAAGATCCCCATCGCCGAGAACAGCGCGGCCAGCAGCGGCATGGAGATCACTCCGGCCCAGTAGCGCGGCGCGACGACGCGGGCGATGGGATTGACCGCCATCATCTCCATGGCCGAAATCTGCTCGGTGGCCTTCATCAAACCGATTTCGGCCGTGATCGCCGAGCCGGCGCGGCTGGCAAACAGCAAGGCCGCCACCACCGGGCCGAGCTCGCGCACCAGCGACAATGCCACCAGCACGCCGAGCGCCTCGCTGGAGCCGTAACGTTGCAGGGTGTCGTAACCCTGCAGGCCGAGCACCATGCCGACGAACAAACCCGACACCAGGATGATGATCAGGCTCAGCACGCCGGTGAAATAGATTTCACGGATGGTCAGGTGAAAGCGGCGCAGCGCCGTACCCGAATGCAGCAGGATCGCCATGAAGAAACGGGCGGCGAAACCCAGGCGCCAGATGCGGCGGGTGACGTTGCCGCCCAGATGAATCAGCATGGCTTTCAACCGCTCAAGCATGGCGGCCTCCCGCGGCGCGCATGGGCTGATTCATGATTTCATCGGCATAGGCGTGCGCCGGATAATGAAACGCCACCGGACCGTCGGCCTCGCCCCAGATGAACTGATGCACATAGGGCGTGGTCGAGGCCTTGATCTGGGCCGGCGTGCCTTCGGCAACGATCTTGCCGGCCGAGACGAAATAGACGTAATCGACGATCTTCAGCGATTCCTGCACATCGTGGGTGACGATGATGGAGCTGGCGCCGAGCGCATCGTTCAGGCGGCGAATCAGATCGCCGACCACCGCCAGCGAAATCGGATCGAGGCCGGCAAAGGGTTCATCGTACATGATCAGCAGCGGATCGAGGGCGATCGCCCGCGCCAGCGCCACGCGCCGCGCCATGCCGCCGGAAAGCTCGGCAGGCATCAGATCATGCGCCCCGCGCAGGCCGACGGAATGCAGCTTCATCATCACCAGATCGCGGATCAGGTCTTCCGGCAGATCGGTATGCTCGCGCATCTGGAAAGCCACGTTCTCATACACCGACATGTCGGTAAACAGCGCGCCGAACTGGAACAGCATGCCCATGCGCCGCCGCAATGCATAGAGGGCATCTGCGCCGAGGTCGTTCACCAGCTGGCCATTCACCCACACCTCGCCGCTGACAGGCTTGAGCTGGCCGCCAATCAGGCGCAGCGTCGTGGTCTTGCCGCAACCGCTGCTGCCCATGATGGCGACGACCTTGCCGCGCGGAATCTCCATGTTGATGCCGGAGAGCACCGGGCGTCGGTCGTAGGCGAAATTTACGTTGCTGAGTCGTACCAGGCAGTCGTCAGCAGCGTGTGATGCAGTAGCCACGCGAACGTCTCGTACAAAAATTAAAGCGGCGATTCTAGCATCCGACGCCAGATTGGCGGCACCGCCGCCGGATCCGGCCGAAAAACCGCCGCCGCCTCGGCGCGCAGGCTTGCTCCCGCATGGAATGATCCACGACAATCCGGGTTTCACGATTCCACTGTTTCACATCCACATCCACCAGGACAGGACATCCCATGCCGCGCATCAGGATCGAACTACCCGAAGAGCTGCCCTTCAGCACCGAATTGGCCATCTACCAGAGTCACATCAATTACGGCGGCCATCTCGACAATGCCCTGCTGCTGACGCTGGTATCGGAAGCGCGCTCGCGCTTCTTCAAGTCGCTGGGCTATCACGAAGGCAATGTCGAAGGCGTGGGCATCATCGTGGCCGACGCCGCGCTGCAATACCGGTCGGAAGCCTTCCAGGGCGAAACCATGGTCGTGCGCATGACGGCCAACGACTTCGGCAAGAACGGCTGCGACCTCGTCTGGCAGATGTGCGAAAAGGAAACGGGACGCGAAGTGGCCCGCGGCAAGGCGGGCATCGTTTTCATGGATTATGCGGCACGCAAGGTCGCCCCCGTCCCCGAGGAATTTCAACGTCGCACGAACCCGTCCGGCAAGGCGTGACCCCGCTCCCGGCATTCCCATACTGGGCAATACCCACACGCGCACGTTTCCATGATGCCAAGTGCAAAGTACAATACCCGGCCCTTATATTTCCGTCCGGCCATGCCGGGATGCTCGCCGCCATGAAAAAATCAGCCAGCAAGCCGCAGCGCGGTTCGATCCGCTATCACCTCCAGGGTAACGACGGCCTGTACACGCCGATTCCGTTCCTTTTCGTCACCGATCGGATGTCCCAGGAAATCACCGCCGAACGCCAGCAGATACTCGAAGCGCTGCCGGCCGCCCAGCGCGAGCGCCAGCTCAAGCTCTTCGAGCGCTACGACCCGCAGCACAGTTCTGCCGCCTTCAATGCCATGCTGCATCTGTTCACGCCGGGCCGGAAATGACGTAATACACGCAACGCACACGACGCATGGCGCGCGGAACCTGAAGTACGGCGCCTGTGGATACGGCGCTTCCCTGCGCCGCGAGCCCTGCTGCCGACGGGTATAATCGCCGGTCTTTCCAGACTCATCCGAAACCCGAGAAACTCAAGCCCGTCATGCAGGAAAAGTACAGCCCCAGCCAACTCGAACAGGCCGCCCAGGCGTATTGGGAAACGCAGTCCGCCTTCCGCGTCAGCGCCGACCCATCGCTGCCCAAATATTACTGCCTGTCGATGTTCCCCTATCCTTCGGGCAAGCTGCACATGGGGCATGTGCGCAACTACACCATCGGCGACGTGCTCTCGCGCTACCACCGCATGCGCGGATTCAACGTGCTGCAGCCGATGGGCTGGGATGCCTTCGGCCTGCCGGCGGAAAACGCCGCCATCAAGAACAACGTGCCGCCGGCCCGCTGGACGCGCGAGAACATCGCCACCATGAAGCAGCAGCTCCAGGCGCTGGGCTTTGCCATCGACTGGAGCCGCGAGTTGGCGACCTGCGACGCCGACTACTACAAGTGGAACCAGTGGCTGTTCCTGCGCATGCTGGAAAAGGGCATCGCCTACAAGAAAACCCAGGTAGTGAATTGGGATCCGGTCGACCAGACCGTGCTGGCCAACGAGCAGGTCATCGACGGCCGTGGCTGGCGCACCGGCGCCCTGGTGGAAAAACGCGAAATTCCCGGCTATTACCTGGGCATCACCCAGTACGCCGAAGAACTGCTGAATGACCTCGACACGCTGGACGGCTGGCCCGAGCGGGTCAAGTTGATGCAGGCCAACTGGATCGGCAAGTCGGTCGGCGTGCGTTTCGCCTTCACGCACGGCATCCGCGACGAAAGCGGCCAACTGATCGACGACGGCAAGCTGTGGGTATTCACCACCCGCGCCGACACCATCATGGGCGTGACCTTCTGCGCCGTGGCCGCCGAGCATCCGCTGGCCAGCTTCGCCGCGCGCAACGACCCGGAACTCGCCGCCTTCATCGAGGAGTGCAAGCAAGGCTCGGTGATGGAAGCCGACATGGCGACGATGGAAAAGGCCGGCCGTCCGACGGGCCTGTCCGTCACCCACCCGCTCACCGGCGAAGAAATTCCGGTGTGGGTCGGCAACTACGTGCTGATGAGCTACGGCGACGGCGCGGTGATGGCCGTGCCGGCGCACGATGAGCGCGACTTTGCCTTCGCGAAGAAGTATCAGTTGCCGATCAGGCAGGTCATCGACGTCGCCGGCCAGAACTTCTCGGCCGATGCCTGGCAGGACTGGTATGCCGACAAGGAAAACGGCGTCTGCGTGAATTCCGGAACATTGAACGGGTTGAACGTGCTGGATGGTCTCGCCTACGCTGCGGCCGTCGACAAGGTCGCCGAACTGCTCGCCGCCAAGGGACTGGGCGACAAGAAAGTGCAATGGCGCCTGCGCGACTGGGGCATCTCGCGCCAGCGCTATTGGGGCTGCCCGATCCCGATCATCCACTGCGCCAAATGCGGCGACGTGCCGGTGCCCGACAGCCAGTTGCCCGTCGTGCTGCCCGAAGACTGCGTGCCGGACGGTTCCGGCAATCCGCTCAACAGGCTGACCAGCTTCATCGACTGCGCCTGTCCGCAGTGCGGTAGCGCGGCAAAGCGCGAAACCGACACCATGGATACCTTCGTCGATTCGTCCTGGTACTACGCCCGCTATGCCAGCGGCCAGACCGAACGGGCGATGGTCGATGAGGAAACGAATTACTGGATGACCGTCGACCAGTACATCGGCGGCATCGAGCACGCCATCCTGCACCTGCTCTACTCGCGCTTCTGGACCAAGGTGATGCGCGACATGGGACTGGTGAATTACCGCGAGCCTTTCGCCCGCCTGCTCACCCAGGGCATGGTGCTGAAGACCGCCTTCTTCCACAAACCCGAAAACGGCGGCAAGAACTACTACTGGGAAGAAGACATCACGATCGCTCGCGGGCCGCAAGGCCAGATCACCGGCGCATCCCTCAAGGACGGAACAAAGCTGGAATTCGAGATGACGACCATGTCGAAATCGAAGAACAACGGCGTCGATCCGCAGGCCATCATCGACCAGTACGGCGCCGACACGGCGCGGCTGTTCATGATGTTCGCCGCCCCGCCCGAACAGACGCTGGAGTGGTCGGATGCCGGCGTCGAAGGCGCGTATCGCTTCCTGCGCCGGCTGTGGAGCTTCGCCCATGCCGCACAGGCGCGGATACGCCCCCTCGGCAGCGCCGCCGTCCCGGACAAGCTGGCGGCCGATGCGCTGGCCGGCGTGCGCCGCGAAATCCACCTCAACCTCAAGCAGGCCAACTACGACCTGGGCAAGCAGCAGTTCAACACCGTCGTCTCGGCGGCGATGAAAATGCTGAACGCCCTGGAAAAAGCCCCGCAGGAAGATGCGGAAACCGCGTTCGTCATCCATGAAGGCCTGTCCATCCTGCTGCGCCTGCTCTCGCCGATCACCCCGCACATCAGCCACGCCCTCTGGCGCGAACTGGGCTATGGTGAGGACATCCTGCAAGCCCGCTGGCCGGAACCCCTGGAAGCCGCGCTGGCCCAGGACGAACTGGAACTGGTGCTGCAGGTGAACGGCAAGCATCGCGGCAACCTGCGGGTGCCCGCCAGCGCCGACAAGGCCGCCATCGAAGCCGCCGCGCTCGCCGCCGAGACGGCGCAGAAATACATGGAAGGCAAACCGGCGAAGAAAGTCGTCGTCGTGCCGGGGCGCCTGGTTAACATCGTCGTCTGATCGCTTCACACCTCACTTCACGCCTCACTTTCACTCACCCCCGCCATGCGCCTCTCCTGGACCCGCCTCTGTCTCCTCGCCGCCGCCACGTTGCTGCTGGCCGCCTGCGGCTTCCAGTTGCGCGGCGCCTATCCGCTGGCCTTCGACAGCATCTACCTCGGCATGCCCGAAACCGGGGAAATGCACGCCCGCCTCAAGCGCTCCATCATGGCCGGCAGCAAAGTGGACGTCGCCAACAGCCGGGAAGCGGCACAGGTGATGCTGCAAGTACTCACCGACCGTCAGGCCAAGAACATACTCAGTCTTTCCGCCGCCGGGCGCGTCAGCGAATATCAGTTGGTGCGCACTTTCAGCTTTCGTCTCGTCGGTACCGACAATCGCGAATGGCTATCGCCCGGCCAGATCACCGTGCGCCGCGACATCAGCTACAACGACGACCAGGTGCTGTCCAAGGAATCCGAAGAAACCCTGCTCTGGCGCGACATGCAGAACGATCTGATACAGCAGATCCTGCGCCGTCTTTCCGCCGCCAAAGTGCCGCCGCCACCGTCACCGGCTGCCGCAGCCGCCGGCGGCGATGGCGCCGGTCAGCCACAAAACTGAAGCCATGCAACTGCGCCCGGATCAGCTCGATACGCATCTGGCCAGGCCGCTCGCCTCCCTGTACCTGCTGCATGGCGACGAGCCGCTGCTGGTGCTGGAAGCGGCCGACGCCATCCGCAAGGCGGCGCGCGCGCAGGGCTACGAAGAACGCGAAGTGCTGGTCGCCGGGCCGGGTTTTCGCTGGGATCAGCTCCAGCTTGCCGGCGGCAACATGTCGCTGTTCGGCGGCAACAAACTGATCGACCTGCGCATACCCAACGGCAAGCCGGGGCGCGAGGGCGGCGAGGCACTGCAGCGCCATGCCGCGCAACCGATGGACGGCGTCGTCACGCTGATCACCCTGCCGCAACTCGACTGGCAGGCGAAAAAGGCGGCGTGGTTCACCGTACTCAGCGCGGGCAGCAGCAACGTCGCCATCGAACTCAACGCGCCGGCGCTGCGCCAGCTACCCGACTGGATCGCCGCGCGCCTGGCCCGCCAGCAGCAATCGGCCGTGCCCGAAGCGCTCGAATTCATCGCCGCCCATGTCGAAGGCAATCTGCTCGCCGCGCACCAGGAAATCCAGAAGCTCGGCCTGCTCTATCCGGCAGGTCAGCTCACGTTGGCGCAAGTCGAGGAAGCGGTACTCGACGTCGCCCGCTTCGACGTCGACAAGCTGCGCACGGCGCTGCTCGCCGGCGACGGTGCACGCTGCGCGCGCCTGCTCGACGGACTGCGCGCCGAAGACACCGCGCCGACCTTGATCCTCTGGGCGCTGGCGCAGGAAGCCCGCACCCTGGCCCAGTTGCGCGCCCAGCTCGATCGGGGGGCGAGCTTCGATGTGGCCTGCAGTACCGCCAGAATTTTCGGCGCGCGCCAAAGCGCCTATCGTCAGGCCGTCCAGCGCTGCCCGACGCCGCTGTTGCGCAATGCGCTCTTGCAAGCCGCGCGCATCGACCGCATGATCAAGGGTCTGACGCGCGGCGATCTGTGGGATGAATTCCTGCAACTGACGCTGCGCCTGACCCAAACCAGACTGACGCCCAGGGCAAGTTCATGAAACCGATCGACGACATCACCGCCTACATGGAAAATCTCGGCCGGGCGGCGCGCGCCGCTTCGCGCCTGACCGCTGCCGCCTCGACCGCCGCGAAGAATGCCGCGCTGCTCGAAATGGCGCGGCAGATCCGCGCACAGCAGGACGCGCTGCTCGCCGCCAACGCCGCCGACCTCGCGGAGGCCAGGACCAACGGTCTCGACGCCGCGCTGATCGACCGCCTGACGCTGACCGCCAAGAGCGTCGAAGCGATGGCGCAGGGACTCGAACAGGTCGCTCAGCTTCCCGATCCGGTCGGCGAAATCACCGACCTCAAGCGCCGGCCGAGCGGCATCCAGGTCGGCAAGATGCGCGTGCCGCTGGGGGTGATCGGCATCATCTACGAAGCCCGCCCCAACGTCACCGCCGATGCCGCGGCGCTGTGCCTGAAGTCGGGCAACGCCGCCATCCTGCGCGGCGGCAAGGAAGCGTTGCGCGCCAACCAGGCCATCGCCGCCTGCGTGCGCACCGGACTCAAGGCGGCCGGCCTGCCGGAAACCGCCGTGCAGGTGATCGAGACCACCGACCGCGCCGCCGTCGGCAGCCTCATCACCATGCCCGAATACGTCGATGTGATCGTGCCACGCGGCGGCAAGGGCCTGATCGAGCGCATCTCGAAGGAGGCGCGCGTGCCGGTGATCAAGCATCTCGACGGCAACTGCCATGTCTATGTCGATGAAGCGGCCGATCCCGAGAAGGCGCTGAATATCGTCGACAACGCCAAGACCCAGCGTTACGGCACCTGCAACACCGCCGAATCGCTGCTGGTGGCGCGCGCCGTCGCCACCACGCTGCTGCCGCGCATCGCGGCGATGCTGACGGCCAAGGGCGTCGAAATCCGCGGCTGCGCCGAGACGCGCGCGCTGCTGCCGAACGCCAAAGAGGCAACGGAACAGGACTGGTACGAGGAATATCTGGCACCCATCATTGCCGTGAAAGTCGTCGCCGGCCTCGACGAAGCCATCGAGCACATCAACCGCTATTCGTCACAGCACACCGAGGCCATCGTCAGCGAGAATTACACGCACGCCATGCGCTTCCTGCGCGAGGTGGATTCGAGCAGCGTGATGGTGAATGCCTCGACGCGCTTCGCCGACGGCTTCGAGTATGGCCTGGGCGCCGAAATCGGCATTTCCACCGACAAGATCCACGCGCGCGGCCCGGTCGGCCTCGACGGCCTCACGAGCCAGAAATGGATCGTGCTCGGCAATGGCGAAGTTCGCTCATGACCGTTTCGACGTCCATCATCCTTTTTTTCCACACGACTCCCAAGGAGGCTCCATGAACAAGCTGCTCGTCACCCTGCTGTTCTGCATCGCCGGCCTGGCCCATGCCGCTGCCGACATCGCCGGCGTCAAATACGAAGACAAGACGAAACTCGACGCCGCCGAGCTGCAATTCAACGGCGCCGGCCTGCGTTCGAAGCTGTTCCTCAAGGTGTATGCGATCGGCCTGTACCTGCCGGAAAAGAAGACGGCGGCCGCCGACGTGCTCGCGCTGAGCGGCCCGAAGCGCCTGCACATCGTCACCTTGCGCGAACTGACCGCCGAACAATTTGCCGATGCGCTGGTCGGCGGCATCCGCAAGAACCATACGGATGCCGAAATGGCGGCGCTGAAGGATCGCATCGAGGAATTTCGCCTGGCGATCCTCTCCGTCAAAACCACCGCCAAGGGCACGCTCGTCACCATCGACTGGCTGCCGGAAAGCGGCACGCGCCTGAGCATCGACGGCAAGCCGCAGGGCAAGGACATCGCCGGCGCGGATTTTTACCGCGCCCTGCTGCAAATCTGGCTCGGCCAGAAACCGGCGCAGGATGACCTGAAGGATGCGCTGCTCGGCAAACCGCAGTAAGGTCGCCAGGGACGACCACCCACGGCAATACCGGAAGACGACATAATCACCAAACCGTCCCTTCGCCAAACAATCGAGCGCTTCCCATGCTTCCCGGCCTTGAGCAACTGATCCTGCAATGCGCGCCCAACGTCGCGCCGACGACGATGATGGCCATCATCAAGGTCGAATCCGGCGGCAATCCGCTGGCGATCAACGTCAATGGCAAGAAACGCCTGGCTCGCCAGCCCGCCACGGCAGCAGAAGCATTGGCCTGGGCCGACTGGCTGATCGCCAAAGGCCACTCGGTGGACATGGGGCTGGCCCAGGTCAATTCACGTCATCTGCAACGTTTCGGCCTGACGCCGCAGCAACTGTTCGAGCCCTGCTACAACGTTGCTGCCGGCGCGCAGATCCTCAGCGAGAACTATGCCGACGCCAGCAGGAAATATGGCCTCGGACAACAAGCCCTGCGCGCCGCGATTTCCGCCTACAACACCGGCAACCATACGCGCGGCTTTACCAATGGCTATGTCCGCAAAGTCTCTGCCGCCGCCAGATCGTCCGCTTCCACCCGCCCCGAAGCCGTGCCGCGCCTGGTCAGCCGCTGACCGGGCCGGAGAGTCGAGAAGTCGAGAAGCAGGCGCATCAATGCATCGAGTCGGTTTTTGCTAACTTTGCTAACATTACGGTTTCATCGTACCTGGAGCAGCACATGAAACGCACCCAACGCCTTGCCGCCAGCCTGATCGTGGTTTTTGCCGCCACCGCCGCCAGTTCGGCGCAGGCGCTGGAACTCAGCGAAGACATGTACCTGGTCGTCACCGTCGGCAAATCGATCAAGAAGCATACGCCGATGCAGCTCGACAACAACGCCACCATGGTGAAGAGCGGCGTACCGGCCAGTGCCATCAGTTCCACACAAACTTCCGGCAAGAACGGCTACAAACTGCAGCTCGGCTATCAGCTCCACGAGAACTTTGCCGTCGAGGGCGGTTACGTCAATCTCGGCAAGACCGACTACCACGCCGACTACAGCTACAAGGGCCCCGGCCTGCTTCCCCCGACATATACCGGCACGGCCAGCCGCACCACCAAGATCAGCGGCTTCAACATCGTCGGCATCGCCAGCAACCCGATCAGCGAAGATCTCTCGGTCTTTGCCAAGGCCGGCGGCTTTTACGCCCAGGTCAAGACCGACAGCAGCAGCACCGGCGCCCATGCCGGCCTCGGCAACGGCGGCCTCGACAAGACCCGCTGGAGAGGGCTGATGGGGGTTGGCGCCAACTATCGCATCGATGAAGATTTCGGCATCCGCGCCGAATTCGAGCGCTACAACAAGCTGGGCGACAAAGCCAGCGTCGGCACCATCGACATCAACCTGATGTCACTGGGTCTGATCGGCAAGTTCTGAATTCTGAACCCGGAATCCGGCGGCCTCTCCTTTCTTCTGGCCCCTGGTTCTTCTCCCCAGCAAACCCGGTGCGGCAGATTGCCCACCGGGTTTTGTTTTCAGGCAAGACTCGCTACCGCCGCCCGCATGCGCTCCAGCGCGATTGCCAGTTGCGCGCGCGGACAGGCGAAATTCAGCCGCACGAAATGTCTGGCCGGATTTTCCGGATGCGCCCTCCCGCCTGCCTGCGGCAGGGCAAAATCGGCCCCCGCCGACAGACCCACGCCAGCCGCCTCGAAGAAGCGCTGCGGCTCCGCGATGCCATGCCGGGTACACAGCTCGCCGGCATCGATCCATGCCAGGTAGGTCGCTTCGACAGGCGTCATGACCAGGCCGGGCATCCGGCTCACCGCCGCCTCGACCCGCTCGCGATTGCCGCGCAGATACTCGAGCAGGGCGGCATGCCAGTCGCCTGACGCGCCGTAGGCCGCTTCGCAGGCCGCCAACCCCAGCGCATTCACATGCGGCACGATGCCGCGCATGGCGGCGACAAAAGCCCGCCGCAGGCCGGCATCGGGAATCACCGCGAAAGCGCAGCCCAGCCCGGCGATGTTGTAGGCTTTCGACGGCGCCATCAAGGTGATGCTGCGGCGCGCGGCGGATTCGGACAGCATGGCGAACGGCCGATGCCGCCGCGCAGGATCGAGTATCAGATTGCAATGAATTTCGTCGGAGCAGACGACGAGATCATGCCGTTCGGCGAGCGCGGCGATCTCCCGCAGTTCCGCGTCATGCCAGGCACGGCCGACCGGATTGTGCGGATGGCAGAGCAAAAACAGCCGGGTGGCTGAATGCGCCGCCAGCGCCGCCGCGACTGCCGGAAAATCCCAGCGCCAGCCCCCAGCCTGCCGCACCAGCGGCACCGTCGCCAGTTCGCGTCCGGCCAGCCGCGGCGCACTGAGAAACGGCGGATAGACCGGCGTGGCGCTGAACACGTCGCCGTCCACCGCGCGGCAGGCCAGATTGAGCCCGCTCACCAGTCCCGGCAGCCAGATCAGCCACTCGGGCTCGATCATCCAGTCGTATTCGCGCTGCAGATAATCCCGCAGCGTCGCGACCAGCCGGTCCGGCGCTTCGGCATAACCGAAACTCGCCCGCGCCACCCGCGCCTGCAGCGCCGCCACCACCGCCGGCGGCGCGGCGAAATCCATATCCGCCACCCACAGCGGCAGCACCTCGCGGCCGGCATAGCGATTCCATTTGAGCGAATCGCCCGCCCCCAGATCGGGCAACCGATCGAAATCGAACGTCATGGATACAAGAGGCGAGGCCGGGCCGGCCGACGCTTCTGCGCAATCACACCTCGAGATGCTGGAACAGCGCCGTCGACAAATAGCGCTCGCCGCTCGAAGGCAGGACGACGACGATCAGCTTGCCCTTGCTCTCCGGGCGCCTGGCGACTTCGAGCGCGGCCCAGACCGCGGCCCCCGAGGAAATGCCGACCAGCAGCCCTTCCTCGGTGGCCATGCGGCGCGCCGTCTCGAACGCATGCTCGTTGGTCACGCGCACGACCTCGTCATACACCCCGGTATTCAGCACCGCCGGCACAAAACCGGCGCCCAGCCCCTGGAGCAGGTGCGGCCCGCGCTCACCGCCCGACAGAACCGGGCTGCTGTCCGGCTCGACGGCAATCACCCGCACGCCCGGCTTGCGTTCCTTGAACAAGGCGCCCGCGCCGGTAATGGTGCCGCCGGTGCCGATGCCGGAAACGAAGATATCGACCTGGCCGTCGGTGTCGTTCCAGACTTCCTCGCCGGTGGTGCGGCGGTGGATCTCGGGATTGGCCGGGTTGTCGAACTGCTGCATGATGACGTAGCGGGAATCGCTGGCGAGCAGTTCCTGCGCCTTCCTGATCGCACCCGGCATGCCTTCGGCCCC
The DNA here is from genome assembly GCF_900174485.1 of Sterolibacterium denitrificans. NCBI lineage: Bacteria > Pseudomonadati > Pseudomonadota > Betaproteobacteria > Nitrosomonadales > Sterolibacteriaceae > Sterolibacterium > Sterolibacterium denitrificans. The sequence goes on from NZ_LT837803.1 coordinate 2,905,078, forward strand.
CGGCGTCTGGATCAGTTCGGCACCATAGGCCTTCAGCAGCAGCTTGCGCTCGCGGCTCATGGTATCGGGCATCACCACGGCGCACTTGTAGCCGCGGGCGGCGGCGACCATCGCCAGACCGATGCCGGTATTGCCGGAGGTGGCTTCGAGGATGATGCTGCCGGGCTTGAGCTGGCCGGATTTCTCGGCCGCATCGATCATCGCCAGGGCAATCCGGTCCTTGACGCTGCTGCCCGGATTGGCGAATTCGAGTTTGCAGACCACCGTCGCATCGATGCCGTCCGTGAGGCGGTTGAGTTTGACCAGCGGCGTGTTGCCGATCAGGTCGGTGACATTGTTGGCGATATTCATGATGAAGGTTCCTTTTGCCCGGAAATGACTGTTCGAGGCGCTCCTCGAAGCGCCATGCCGCTGCATTGCTGCGCGGCCCACGATTGTAACCGTGTAACCGCGCGAGGGCATTGCGCAGCCATGGGCCGCAGGCTACTACCCGCTACAGAAAATCGGCCAGCGCCTCCTTCAGGCCTTCCTCGCTCACGCCCGGCGCCAGCATGGTAATGAAACGCCGGACATAATCGCGCAAGAACACGCCGCGATGCACCGCGAGCAGCGTGGTATTGCTGGCAAACAGCGCATCGGCATCGAGCAGGCGCAGGCCGGCGTCCTTCGCCGGGTCGAAGGCCATCGAAGCAACGATGCCGACACCCAGCCCGATCTCGACATAGGTCTTGATGACGTCGGCATCGATGGCGGAAAGCACGACATCCACCTCCAGCCCAGCCGCCGCGAAGGCGCTGTCGATGTGCGAGCGCCCGGTGAAGCCTGCGTGGTAGGTAACGATCGGATGGGCCGCAAGCGCTTCCAGCGTCAGCGCGGGCAACTGCGTCAGGGGATGGCCCTGGGGCACGATCACGCCGTGGTGCCATGCATAGCAGGGCAGCGTGACGAGGCCGGGCACGTCGCCGAGGCCCTCGGTGGCGATGCCGATGTCGGCTTCGCCTGCCACCAGCATCTCGGCGATCTCGCGCGGGCTCGACTGATGCAGCGTCAGATGCACCTTGGGATAGCACGCCCTGAACTGCTTGATCACCGCAGGCAGCGCATAGCGCGCCTGCGTATGCGTGGTGGCGACGATCAGGTTGCCCTGCTCGCTGCTGGCAAACTGGTCGGCGATGCTGCGCAGGTTCTGCGCGCCGCGCAGGATGCCCTCGACCGTGGCGATCAGCTCCTCGCCTGGCCTGGTCAGGCCGATCAGGCGCTTGCCGCGCCGCACGAACAACTCGACGCCGAGCTCGTCTTCCAGATCCTTGATGTTCTTGCTGACGCCCGGCTGCGAGGTGTACAGCACATTGGCCACCTCGGTCAGGTTGAAGTTGCGCCGCACGGTCTCGCGGACGATGCGCAATTGCTGGAAGTTCATGCCGCCTCCCTAGCCCCTTCCGGCGCCGCGAACACGCGCGCGTTGCGCGGCCGCGCCAACACGCGGTCGCCCTCGGCCAGGCCGAGCTCGCGCAGACGCTCGCGGCCGATCTCGGCGGTCAGCACGGCGCCGGGCGTGCCGTCGGCAGTCTCGCGCTCCAGCTCGACGCGCACGCTGCCGCCGAAGGCGAGAATGCGCCGGACGACGGCTGGCAGACCCGCCTGGTCGAGCGCGTCCGGCGAGGGCACGATAAGGTCGATCTCGTGCGGCCGGGCATAGGCGACCGCCGCACTGCCCGGCGACAGCGTGTGCGGGGCATGCGAAACCTGTGAAGCGTGTGAAGAATGCGAAGCGTCGGCATCGAGCGCCAGCAGATGCTCGTCCACCTCCAGATGATCGCCGCTCACCCGCCCATGGAACAGGTTCACCGAGCCGAGGAAGCCATACACGAACGGGCTCGCCGGCTGCTCATAGACCGCGTTGGGCGTGCCGACCTGCTCGACCCGACCGCGATTCATCAGCACCACGCGGTCGGAGACTTCGAGCGCCTCCTCCTGGTCGTGGGTGACGAAAATGCTGGTGATGTGCAGCTCGTCGTGCAGCCGGCGCAGCCAGCGGCGCAAGTCCTTGCGCACCTGGGCATCGAGCGCGCCGAACGGTTCGTCGAGCAGCAGCACCTGAGGCTCGACGGCCAGCGCGCGGGCGAGCGCGATGCGCTGGCGCTGGCCGCCGGAGAGTTCGGCCGGATAGCGCCTGGCCAGCCAGTCGAGCTGCACCAGTTCGAGCAGTTCATGCACGCGACGGCTGATCTCCGCCTCGCTCGGGCGCGTCTTGCGCGGCCGCACGCGCAGGCCGAAGGCGATGTTCTCGAACACCGTCATGTGGCGGAACAAGGCGTAATGCTGGAAGACGAAGCCGACCTGGCGCTCGCGCACGTCGCGCGCCGAAGCGTCCTCGCCATGAAACAGCACTTGGCCGCGGTCGGCGTTTTCCAGCCCGGCGATGATGCGCAGCAGCGTCGTCTTGCCGCAGCCGCTGGGCCCGAGCAGCGCGACGAGTTCGCCGGAGGGAAACTCCAGGCTGATGTCGTCGAGCGCGATAAAATTGCCGAATGCCTTGTGAAGTCCCTGGACGGCGATGCTCATGGTCTTTCTTCCTGTGCTGTGTTGCGGGAATGCTCGCCAAAGCGCCATTCGACGAACTGCTTGGCCGCCAGCGTCACCAGCGCCAGCACGGCCAGCAGCGAAGCGACGGCGAAGGCGGCGGCGAAGTTGTATTCGTTGTAGAGAATCTCGACGTGCAGCGGCATGGTGTTGGTCTGGCCGCGGATGTGGCCGGACACCACCGACACCGCGCCGAACTCGCCCATGGCGCGGGCATTACAGAGAATCACGCCGTAGAGCAGGCCCCACTTGACGTTGGGCAGCGTGACGCGCCACCAGGTCTGCCAGGCCGACGCGCCGAGCACGATGGCGGCCTCCTCTTCCTCGGTGCCCTGCGCCTGCATCAGCGGAATCAGCTCGCGGGCGACGAAGGGAAAGGTGACGAAGATCGTCGCCAGCACGATGCCCGGCACGGCGAACAGAATCTGGATGTCATGCATCTGCAGCCACGGCCCGAACCAGCCCTGGGCGCCAAACAGCAGCACGTAGATCAACCCCGAGATCACCGGCGAAACGGCGAAGGGCAGATCGATCAAGGTCAACAGCACGCTCTTGCCGCGAAACTCGAACTTGGCGATGGCCCAGGCCGCCGCCACGCCGAACACCAGATTCGCCGGCACACTGATCGCCGCCGCGATCAGCGTCAGCTTGATCGCAGCCAGCGCATCCTCCTCGCGCAGCGCCTGCCAATACACGTCGACACCCTTGCGCAAGGCTTCGTGGAATACCGTCGCCAGCGGCAGGAACAGGAACAGGCCGAGAAACGCCAGCGCCGTGGCGATCAGCAGCCAGCGCACCAGCCGCGGCTCCTCGGTGGCATGGCGCAACGCCCGGGTGCCTGCGGCGGGCGCTGCGGATAAAGAAAGTGCGGCGGCGCTCATGCGTCCTCCCGGGTGCGGCTGCCGCTCCACCATTGCAGCAGGTTGATGGCGAGCAGCAGCGCGAATGAAATCACCAGCATCACCACGGCAATCGCGGTGGCGCCGGCGTAATCGTATTGTTCGAGCTTGGTGATGATCAGCAACGGCGCGATCTCCGAGACCAGCGGCATGTTGCCGGCGATGAACACCACCGAGCCGTATTCGCCGATGGCGCGCGCGAACGCCAGTGCGAAACCGGTCAGCAGCGCCGGGGCGAGCGTCGGCAGGATCACGCGCCAGAAGGTCTGCCGCCGATTCGCGCCGAGGCTGGCGGCGGCTTCCTCCTGCTCCGCTTCGAGATCGTCGAGCACCGGCTGCACCGTGCGCACCACGTACGGCAGCCCGATGAAGATCAGCGCCAGCGTGATGCCCAGCGGCGTGAAGGCGATCTTGATGTCGTATGGCGCGAACAGCTTGCCGATCACACCGTTGCCGGCGTAGATCGCCGTCAACGCGATACCGGCGACCGCCGTCGGCAAGGCGAACGGCAGATCGACGAAGGCGTCGACCAGCTTCTTGCCGAAGAAGTCGTAACGCGCGAGCACCCAGGCCACCAGCAGGCCGAACACGGCATTGACCAGCGCGGCAATCAGGGAAGCGCCGAAGGTCAGGCGCAGCGCGGCGAGCACGCGCGGCGTCGTCACCGCGGCGATGAAGCCGTCCCAGCCGAGTACCGCCGAATTGAAAAAAGCCGCCGACAGCGGGATCAGCACGATCAGGCCAAGATACAGCAGGGTGTAGCCCAGCGTCAGGCCGAAGCCGGGCAGCACGCTGTGGCGGGTGAGTAATGCTCGACGAATGGCGCTCATGAAGAAGACGAAGCCTGTATATGAATTCGATTCGTTATGAATCGCGGCGAAGTATGTGGCGGCACGTCACAAGAGGGAAATACCGATTTCCCATTTGCTCATAACGGATCCGTATAAGACCTGCCGCGCCGGTATCTTGCGCTGCGCACGCCGCTTCATCTGCTCGGCGTGTAAATCTGGTCGAAGGTGCCGCCGTCCTCGAAGTGGGCCTTCTGCGCCTTCTGCCAGCCGCCGAACACCTCGTCGATGCGGACGAGCTTGACATTGACGAACTGCCTGGCGAACCTGGCCGCGACCTTCGGATCGTTCGGACGGTAGTAGTGCTTCGCGGCGATCTCCTGGCCTTCGGGCGAGTAGAGATGCTCGAGATAGGCTTGCGCGACGGCGCGCGTGCCGTGCTTGTCGACGTTCTTGTCAACGAGGGTCACGGGCGGCTCGGCGAGGATGGAGAGCGAGGGCACGACGATCTCCAGCCTGTCCGGACCGAGCTCCCTGAGCGCGAGGAAGGCTTCGTTTTCCCACGAGATGAACACGTCGCCGATGCCGCGTTCGACGAAGGTGGTCGTCGAGCCGCGCGCGCCGGAATCGAGTACCGACACGTTAGCGTAGATTTTCCTGACGAAGTCCCTGGCCTTCTCGTCGTTGCCGCCGGGCTGCTTGAGCGCATAGGCCCAGGCGGCGAGGTAGTTCCAGCGCGCGCCGCCGGAGGTCTTGGGATTCGGCGTAACGACGCCGATGCCGGGCCTGGCCAGATCGTTCCAGTCCTTGATGTTCTTCGGGTTGCCCTTCCTGACGAGGAAGACGATGGTCGAGGTATAGGGCGAGGAGTTGTATGGCAGACGCTTTTGCCAGTCGGGCGGGAAGAGCTTGGCTTTTTCGGCGATGGCGTCGATATCGTAGGCCAGCGCCAGCGTGACGACGTCGGCTTCGAGGCCGTCGATCACCGCGCGCGCCTGCTTGCCGGCGCCGCCGTGCGATTGCCTGACATTCACCTTGCCGCCGGTCTTGTCCTGCCAGTGCTTGGCGAAAGCTGCGTTGAACTCCTTGTACAGCTCGCGGGTCGGGTCGTAGGAAACGTTGAGCAGCGTGGTCTGCGCAGCCACGGGAGCGCTCAAGGTCAGGAACAGGCCTGCGGTAACCAGCAAGCGGGAGAGGGCATTGCGAAACATGAGACGCTCCTTCGAAAGTGATTGAAAACGGGCCCAGTGTATGAAAGGAGATTGCGCGTGAGAACGAAGCAATTCTTGGATGGATATATCGCATGGTGTATATCCTCCCCGCGCCAGCGGCAAGGCGGAGCGGGACGTTTCCCGAAGCACCCGGCGGTGGCGCAGGCGCAGAGATGCCGGCAGCGCCCAACCCCATGCAAAGCCGCTAGAATTCCCGATCCATACAGCCACAGGCTACAGGCCACCGGCCGGCCGACCGCACCCAGCAACCCAGGAGACCGCATGAAGCTCGAAACCCTCGCCGTGCATGGCGGCTACAGCCCCGACCCGACCACCAAGGCGGTGGCCGTACCCATCTACCAGACGACCTCCTACGCCTTCGACGACACCCAGCATGGCGCGGATCTGTTCGACCTGAAGGTTGCCGGCAACATCTACACGCGCATCATGAACCCGACCACCGACGTGCTGGAAAAGCGCGTCGCCGCGATGGAAGGCGGCATCGCCGCGCTGGCCTTCGCTTCCGGCATGGCGGCAATCACCGCGGCCATCCAGACGCTGGCCGCGGCCGGCGACAACATCGTCGCCACCAGCCAGGTGTATGGCGGCACCTATACGCTGTTCCGTCACAGCCTCAAGGCCATGGGCATCGAAGCCCGCCTGGTGGATGGCCGCGATCCGGCCGCCTTTGCCGCCGCCATCGACGACCGCACCAGGCTGATCTATTGCGAATCCGTCGGCAACCCGGCCGGCAACGTCGTGGACCTGCAGGCGCTAGCCAGGGTCGCCCACGATCACGGCCTGCCGCTGGTGGTGGACAACACCGTGCCCACCCCCATGCTCTGCCGCCCTTTCGAGCATGGCGCCGACATCGTGGTGCACGCGCTCACCAAATACATGGGAGGCCATGGCAACAGCATCGGCGGCATCATCGTCGATTCCGGCAAATTCGACTGGCAGGGGAATCCGCGCTTTCCGCAGTTCTCCACCCCCGAGCCGGCCTATCACGGTGTGGTGTATACCGAAGCCTTCGGCCCGGCGGCGTTCGTCGCGCGCGCCCGGACCGTGGCCTTGCGCAATACCGGCGCGGCGATTTCGCCGTTCAACGCCTTTCTCATCCTGCAAGGCATCGAAACCCTGCCGCTGCGCATGGAACGCCATTGCAGCAATGCCCTGGCGCTGGCGCAATATCTGAAGAATCATCCCAAGGTCAGCTGGGTGAACTTCGGCGGCCTGGCAGACGACAGCCAGTTCGCGCTGGCGCAAAAGTACATGCGCGGCGGCATTCCGGCTTCCCTGTTCACTTTCGGCATCAAGGGCGATCTGGCGGCCTGCGCGCGCTTCATGGACAAGCTCGAAATCGTCAAGCGGCTGGTGAATATCGGCGATGCCAAGAGCCTCGCCTGCCATCCGGCCAGCACCACCCATCGCCAGCTCGACGATGAGGAGCTGAAGAGCGCCGGCGTCAGCCGGGATCTGGTGCGCATCTGCGTCGGCATCGAACACATCGACGACCTGATCGCCGACATCGAGCAGGCCCTGGCGGCCGTCTGAGCCTGAATCCCGACAGGAGACCTCCATGTCCTTGCAGCTTTCGTCGCCTCACCCATCCCTTCGGCTTCGTTCGTTGCTGACGGCGCTGCTGAGCGGTCTGCTCTGTTTGCCGGCCGGCCCGCTCCAGGCCAAGGCCAACCCGGAAGAGATCGGTCAACTGGGCAGGCAGTTGACCTGCATGGGCGCCGAGAAAGCCGGCAGCCCGGGCGGCGTTGCCGAATACACCGGCAAATGGCTGGGCGCCGCGCCCGGCATGAAGCAGGAAACCAACCGCCTGCCCAGCGATCCCTATGCCGATGAAAAACCGCTGTACACCATCACGGCGACCAACTTTCCGCAATACGCCGACAAGCTCAGCGAAGGGCAAAAGGCGATGTTCCGGAAATTTCCGAACAGCTTCCGCATGACGGTCTATCCTTCGCATCGCGATTTTCGCTATGACAACTCCATCTGCCAGGTCATCGCGAAGAACGCCACGGAAGCCGAGCTCGCCGCCGATGGCCTGTCGGTGATCAACGGCTACATGGGCGCCAGTCCCTTCCCCTTGCCGAAGAACGGGCTGGAGCTGCTCTGGAACGCCGTCCTGCCGGCCATGACGCATGTCGAATACCGCGATACCGACCTTGCCATCGTCTATCCGAACGGCAACATCACCTGGGGCGCCCAACTGGTCTGGGTTCTGGCGCGCGCCAACGATCCGCAACTGCGCGGCAGGAAGCATGAGGGACTGTCCGCGCTGGCGCGCGGCGTGACGCTGCTGCCGGAACGTGAAAAAGGCATGATGACGCGCGTCATCGACAAGTTTTCCATGGAGAAGGAATCCCGCCTGGCCTGGCAGTACATTCCCGCCTCGCGCCGTGTCCGCCAGGCACCGGGCTTCGGCTTCGACATGCCCATGGCCTCGTCGGCGAACACGCTGACCATCGACGATGCGCGCATCTTCAACGGCTCCGGCGAACGCTACGACTGGAAGCTGCTCGGCAAGCGCGAGCTCCACATTCCCTACAACAACTATCGTCTCGAATCCCGTACCGTCGGCGAAAACAAGTACGCCGGGTTATTGACGCCGAACCACGAAAATCCCGACCTGGTGCGCTGGGAGCTACATCGCGTCTGGGTGCTGGAAGCGCGTCTCAAGGAAGGTTTCCGCCACCTCTACCCGCACCGGGTGTTCTACATCGACGAGGACAGCTGGCTATTCACCATGGCCGACACCTACGATGCCCAGGGCCGCATCTGGAAATACAACTGGATCAACAACGTCTACCAGCCGGGATCGAATGTCTTCAACCAGTTCTCGGCCTTCTATCACGACCTGAACTCGGGCGCCTATACGGTCTACGACCTGACCCAGGGCAAACCGCAGGGCGTGATCGTCGATGCGCCGAAGGCCGAATACGGCAAGCCGTCGTTCTATTCGATCGACAACCTCAAGACCTCCGGCTATTGAGAAGCCAGGAGGCGCGGCTCAAATCTGGTACTGGCGTGCGGACTCCAGCATCCGCACGCTGATGCTTTCCAGACGATCGGCCACCGCCTTGGTCTGGGCCGCTGCCGTGACGTTGGTCTGAGTCATGATCGAAACCTGCTCCACATCGTTCGCCAGCAGCGTCATGGCCGCCCGCTGCTCGCTGGTGGCATGGGAAATGCCAACCACCATGTCGATGGCGGCCTGCATGCTGCCGCTGATTTTCCTGAGGGCCTCACCCACCTTGCTCACCACGGCGACACCGGAATTGACGCGATCCACACCGTTTGCCATGGTCTCGACCGCACTGGCCGCTTCATCGCGGATCGCCCCGGTCATGCCGCTGATCTCCTGGGTCGCCTGGGAAGTGCGCTCGGCCAGCTTGCGCACCTCGTCGGCCACCACGGCAAAGCCCCGGCCCTGCTCGCCCGCCCGCGCCGCCTCGATGGCGGCATTCAGCGCCAGCAGATTGGTCTGATCGGCAATCTCCCGGATCAGCCCGACGATGCGATTGATTTCATCGGAACGCTGGCCGAGCGATTCGATCTGCCGCGCCGAAGTCTGGATGAACTCGGCAAGCGCCTGAATCCGCTGGGCCGCCTCATCGCTGACGGCCAGCGCCGCTTGCGCCTCCTCGCCGGCACGCAGCGAAGCTTCCCGGGACATTTCGGCCTGCGCAGCCACCTCGCTGATCGAAACCGTCATCTGCTCCACGGCTGCCGCCGAGGAGGCCGTCGCATCGCTCTGCACGCGGCTGGCCTCATACACGTTGGCCACCCCGGTCTTGGCTTCCTGCGTCGCATTGGCCACCTGTTGCGCAATGTCCTCCACACCCCGGACCGTGGCACGCATGGCGCAAACGAAATCGAAAACACGCATGCTGATCGGGCCGATATAACGATGCGCCGTCATGGATGACGGCAGGGACTGGCGCAGATTGCCGGAAACCAGCAGTTGATCGATCCAGGCATTCAGCCCTTCGAGCGCCCGCCTGTTGCGCCAGGCAAACAGACCGATGAAGCCAAGCACGAACAGCATGGAAAATACCGCCAGCGGCAGGCTTTGAATTCCCAGCAGCATACTGACCGACGGTACCAGCGCGACCAGTGCCAATGGCGCCCACAAAACCCAGTCCGAGCGCCAGATACGCTTGAGCGACCAGCCCTGCTCGACAACCTTGCCGTGCTTGACGCCGATCGAGGTATCTCCCTTGAGGATCCGCCGATAGGCCTGCTCTGCGGCCTGGATTTCCTCCCGCGTCGGAGCGAAGCGCACCGACTGATAGCCGACCACCTTGCCGCCCGCGCCGCGCACGGGCGAGGCATTGGCCACCACCCAATAGTAGCCGCCATCCTTGCGCCAGTTCTTGACCACTCCGCGCCAGGGACGGCCCTGCTGCAGATCATCCCAAAGATCCTTGAAAGCCGCCGGCGGCATGTCGGGATGGCGCACGACGTTGTGCGCCTTGCCGACCAGCTCCTCGCGCGTAAAACCGCTCATCTCGACGAAGTTATCGTTGATCTCCTCGATCTGCCCCTTCAGGTTGGTGCGCGAATACAGCGAATCGCCTTCAGCAAAGCGTTTTTCGACATTGGTAACAGGAGCATTGATCTTCATCTTTTTGCCTGACCCAGGTAGGGATTTATAACTTTTGGGATATTACCCGAGTAATATCATCCCATGTCAAAATCCGGCAACGGGCCAGACTGCACCCGTCTCCAGGCCGCTGCGGCCAGTCGTTTCCGACCCCCGGCTCGGCTCAATATCCCACCGTCGATGCCTCTGCCGCCTTGACGATCAGCCGCACGTCGGCCGGCAGCAGGAAGCCCTGTGCCGCTGCGGCGTTGGCGGAGGCTTTCACGGCATTCACATAGGCCGTATGCGTCTGATAGGACGGCGTATCCGGCAGCGTTGCAAAGAGTGCCGTCGTGCCGAACAGGAAGCAGAAACTCTGCGCGTCGTTCCCCATCTCCTCCATGCTGCCCGGCTGGCCGTAGGCGGATATCGTTGCCGTCGGCACATCGACATAGGGCGTGCGGATCCCACCCAGCACATTGCCATGCGCATCGCGCACATAATCCGTGCCTGCCGGATTCACCGTCAGACGCGGCGCGATGGCCGGGCGCACACCCGCGGTGACCCAATTGTTCAGCGCGGCATAGGCGGCACTGGCGATGAAGTGCTGCGGCCCGGAGTTGACCGGCTTCGCACAGGTGACGATGCCCGGCATCGGCTCCTTGTTCTCCGTGACCTGCGCATTCTTGATGTCGTTGCCGTAGATGTCGAACAGGCCCGTCAGGGTATACAGATCGGCATGCGAAGTGCCGGCCATCTCCCAAAGACGGAAATTGTCGTCATCATCCTGCCGGCTGGAGTAGTAATTGAGCAGAAAGTTCTCGCTCTCGGTCTGCAACAGCATTACCGGCGCCTGGTCGGTGCGCACTTTCATCGCCAGATCCATACTGGCCGTCGGGTCCACCCCTGCCTTGTCCAGCGATCCCATGCCAAAAGGCCGGCTGTGGATCATGAAACCGTCAAACAGCCTGGTCAGCGGCGAAATCCCGTTGATATAGGTGGTCATGTACATGGCCGATTGCGACTGGCCGCTGGCGATCATTTTCTTGATCGTCAGGCCATCCAGCGGATTGAGGCCCTGCGGATGACGGATGGCCTGGGCCGCCTGCGAGAAGATGTCGAAGGAATAGGGATTGCCGGGATGCCGCAATGAACCATAGCGGAACCAGTCGAATGTCTTCAGCGGCAAGTCCATCATGCTGATGGCCCCGCCCCCGTCGATACCTTCCTTCTGCGCCGATACGCCCACCCAGGCATAACCGCTGCGGATCAGCTCGGTATGCGCATTGATCCAGCCCGGCGCCGCATCCAGGCCGCCGCTGACATTCAACCATTCGACGACCACCGTACCATTGAATTTCGCCGGATTCTTCGGCCGGTAAACGACGATGCGCGTCTTGTAGGGCTTGCTGTCGGGGACCGGATGCAGATTCCACCGGCCATCTTCCGGCAAACCCTGCTCATCGGGCGCATAGCGCACGGCATTGCCGGAAATGAAATATTCATCCGCCGTATAGCCGACCAGACCCAGCGGAAACATCGTCGAACTCACCGAGATCATGCCCAGACCGTTGCTGCTCGGCGGCGCCACCAATGGATTGGCGACAGACCCTTGCTGTGGAGATGTGCCACTCCCCGCTTCCGGCGGCGCGCCGTCATTCGACGAATCGCCGTTGCAGCCGGTCAGCAACACGCTTGCAAACAAGCCCACTACCAATGCAGCCTTGATCATCACCTTCACATTGCCCCCCCTGTCCAACCGTTATCGTTATCGACTTGTGCCGGGAAAATAGCATGGAACGGCGGCTACATCTGCCGAAATGAACAAAAATCCACGAATACGCAAAAAAGGCAGTAGAATCCCCGTCCCTTTCAATCACGCGTACGGAACCGGGATTTCATCCATGAAACTCAATTCGCTCGAGAATTTCCTGCTTTATGTCGCCGACCGCAATCCCGGCCAACCTGAATTCCTGCAGGCCGTCACCGAGGTCATGGAGAGCCTCTGGCCCTTCATCTCACAACATCCGCGCTATGCCGAGCAGGGCCTGCTCGAACGCCTGGTCGAACCGGAGCGCGTGATCAGCTTCCGCGTTTCCTGGGTCAATGACCATGGCGATGTCCAGGTCAATCGCGGCTACCGCATCCAGCACAGTTCGGCCATCGGCCCCTATAAGGGCGGCCTGCGCTTCCACCCCTCGGTGAATCTGTCCATCCTCAAGTTCCTCGGCTTCGAGCAAACCTTCAAGAATGCGCTGACCACCCTGCCCATGGGTGGCGGCAAGGGCGGTTCCGACTTCGACCCCAAGGGCAAGAGCCCCGGTGAAGTGATGCGTTTCTGCCAGGCCTTCATGACGGAACTCTTCCGCCACGTCGGCGCGGATACCGATGTGCCGGCCGGCGACATCGGTGTGGGCGGACGCGAGGTCGGCTATATGGCCGGGATGATGAAGAAACTCAGCAACCGCGCCGATTGCGTGTTCACCGGCAAGGGCCTGAGCTTCGGCGGCTCGCTGATCCGCCCGGAAGCCACCGGCTACGGCACGGTGTATTTCGCCGAGGAAATGCTCAAGCAGAAGGGCCGCAGCTTCGAAGGCGCCAGGGTCAGCGTGTCGGGCTCGGGCAACGTCGCCCAGTATTCCATCGAAAAGGCCATGGCGCTGGGCGCCAAGGTGGTGACGGTATCCGACTCCAGCGGCACCATCGTCGATGAAGACGGCTTCACCACCGAGAAGCTCGCCGAGCTGATGGAAGTCAAGAACCACCTGTATGGCCGCGTCAGCGACTATGCCAAGCGCATCAAGGTGAATTTCATTGCCGGCGCCACTCCCTGGCATGTGCCGGTGGACATCGCCCTGCCCTGCGCGACGCAGAACGAACTCAACGGCAAGGATGCCGAGACCCTGATCAAGAATGGCGTCGTCTGCGTCGCCGAGGGTGCCAACATGCCGTCCACCATCGAAGCCTACAAGATCTTCGAAGCCAACGGCGTACTGTACGCGCCGGGCAAGGCCAGCAATGCCGGCGGGGTTGCCACGTCGGGCCTGGAAATGAGCCAGAACGCCGTGCGCCTGTGCTGGACGCGCGAGGAAGTCGATCAGCGCCTGCACGGCATCATGCGCAACATTCACGAAGCCTGTCTGGAACATGGCCGCCGCGCCGATGGCACGGTGAGCTATGTGAATGGCGCGAACATCGCCGGCTTCGTCAAGGTGGCCGACGCGATGCTTGCGCAGGGCATCGTCTGAACCTGGAGTAAAATCTGCGGTCACTGCCTGCCAGGCGCTCGAATTTCCGCCATTCGTCTATCGGAGCCTCCATGTCCATCGATATTTCTGCCAAAGCCGCGGCCACTGCCGCCGCGCTCTCGCTGGCAGTGCTGTTGCCGTTGCCGGCTTTCGCCACCAATGGCTATTTCCAGCACGGCTACGGCATCAAGTCGCAGGGCATGGCAGGCGTGGGCATCGCCCTGCCGCAGGACGCGCTGGCCGCGGCCAACAATCCGGCAGGACAGGCTTTCCTCGGCAATCGCGCCGACCTCGGGCTGACCTGGTTCGTGCCCAAGCGCGGCGCCGAAGTCGTCGGCAGTCCCATGATCAGCGGCAACTATGACGGCAATGGCACCAGCAACTTTTTCATGCCCGAATTCGGCTACGTCACCCAGCTCTCGCCGAACCTGGCCGCCGGGGTGGCGGTGTATGGCAACGGTGGCATGAATACCGACTACGCGATCAACCCCTTTGCCGGTTTTGGCTCGACGGGGCCGCTGTACATGAACCTCGAACAGCTCTTCGTCTCGCCGGCGCTGTCCTGGAAACTCAACCCGCAGCATGCCTTCGGCGTTGCCGCGAACCTGGGCTATCAGCGTTTCTCGCTCAAGGGCGCGGATGCCTTTGCCGGCTCTTCCAGCGACCCGCTCAATCTGACCAATCGCGGCACCGACAGCAGCACCGGCTTCGGCGTGCGCCTGGGCTGGACCGGCCAGGTGTCGCCGTCGCTGACGCTGGGCGCGACCTGGGCCTCCAAAGTGCGCATGGGCCGTTTCGACAAGTATCAGGGCCTGTTCGCCGGACAAGGCGACTTCGACGTGCCGGCCAACTATGGTCTGGGCGCGGCCTGGCGGGCGACCGACGATCTGACCCTGGCGCTGGATGTGCAACGCATCGAATACAGCGACGTGAAGTCGGTCGGCAACCCGCTCGCCAATCTGCTTGCCGGCAATCCGCTCGGCTCCGGCAATGGCGGCGGCTTCGGCTGGCGCGACGTCACCGCCACCAAGCTGGGCATGAGCTATGTCTATAGCCGCGACCTGACGCTGCGCGCCGGCTACAGCCACAATACCCAGCCGATTCCCGCCGACCAGACGCTGTTCAACATCATTGCTCCCGGCGTCATCAAGCAGCACCTGAGCCTGGGCGGCTCCTGGCGGCTGGGCAGCAGCGAAGTGAGCGTGGCCTATACCCGCGCCTTCAAGAACACGGTATTCGGCGCCGGCTCGATCCCCGCCGTTCCCTTCGGCGGCGGCGAAGCCAACCTGCGCCTGGAAGAAGACATCCTCGGCGTCTCCTGGGGCTGGGATATGTGATGTGTAATGTGTGATGTGATGCCTGACAGGCATCACATCACAACATCAACGCATCAACCGAGGAACAGCCGGTACGCCGGATTGGCGCTCTCGTCCTGGTGACGGTAGCCGAGTTCCCTGAGGAAAGTCCGAAACTCCCGCATCTCGCCGGCCGGCACCTGCATGCCGACCAGCACCCGGGCCGTATCGGCGCCGTGGTTGCGATAGTGGAACAGCGAGATGTTCCAGCCTGCACTCATGTTTTCGAGAAAGCGCATCAACGCGCCAGGGCGCTCCGGAAACTCGAAGCGGTAAAGCAGCTCGTCGCCCACCTGCGGCGCCCGGCCGCCGACCATATGGCGGATATGCAGCTTGGCCATCTCGTTGTCCGACAGATCCAGGCTGGCCAGTCCCTTCTTCTCCAGTTGCGCGACCAGACGCGCGGTCTCCTCGCGATTGGCCACCTGTATGCCGACGAACACCTGCGCCACGCCGGGGCTGTCGTAACGGTAGTTGAACTCGGTGATATTGCGCGCGCCGAGCAGCGCGCAGAACTTGCGGAAGCTGCCGGGACGTTCCGGAATGCTCACGGCCAGGATCGCCTCGCGATGCTCGCCGACCTCGGCGCGTTCGGTGACGAAGCCGAGGCGGTCGAAATTCATGTTGGCGCCGGAAGCCACCGCTGCCAGGGTTTTGCCCTTCAGGCCATGGCGGTCGGCATATTCCTTGAGGCCGGCCAGTGCCAGCGCCCCCGCCGGTTCGAGGATGGCGCGCGTATCCTCGAAGACATCCTTGATCGCCGCGCAGATGGCATCGGTATCGACCAGTACCATCTCATCGACATGCGCTCGGCACAGACGGAAAGTCTCGCGGCCGACCTGCTTGACCGCCGTGCCATCGGCAAACAGGCCCACCTCATGCAGCATCACGCGGCGGCCTTCGCTGAGCGAACGCTGCATGGCGGCGGCGTCGACGGCTTCCACGCCGATGATTCTCGTCGCCGGACGCAGGCGCTTGACGTAGGCAGCCACGCCGGCAATCAGTCCGCCACCGCCCACCGGACAAAAAATCGCCTCGATCGGATCGGCATGCTGACGCAGGATTTCCATGCCGATGGTGCCCTGGCCGGCGATCACCTCGGGATCATCGTAGGGATGAACGAAGGTCAGTTGCTGCGCGGCTTCCAGCTCGCGGGCATGGTCGTAGGCTTCCTTGAAGGACTCGCCGGCCAGCAGCACCTCGCCGCCACGTCCGCGCACCGCGGCGATCTTGATCCGCGGCGTCGTCACCGGCATCACGATGACCGCCCGGCAGCCGAGCCGATGCGCCGCCAGCGCCACGCCCTGGGCATGATTGCCCGCCGAAGCGGTAATGACGCCGCGCTGCCGCTGCGCCGCCGGCAAATGCACCATCTTGTTGTAGGCGCCACGCAGCTTGAAGGAAAACACCGGCTGCATGTCCTCGCGCTTGAGCAGGATGCGGTTCTCGCTGCGCGCCGAAAGCTGCGGCAGGACATCCAGCGGCGTCTCGATGGCGACATCATAAACGCGGGCGTTGAGGATCTTTTCCAGGTAATCGATCTTGGCTGAACTCATGGTACGGAGAAAAAAGGAGAAACAGAAGCGGCAAGCCTATTCGGAAGCGGACGGCACGACAAGCAGGCGCAGGATGTACTGCGAGCTGTGTGTTGTGTACTGCGCGACTAGGACTCTGCCAGCCTGGCCAGACAGTCATCCACGCGCTCGAAGACATTGTCCGCCCCAACCTCGGCAATGAGGCCGGTGCGTTGCAGCTTGCCGAAGACATTGGCGCGCATTTCCGTCAGGATCAGGCGCGTGCCGCGCTTGCGGCAGTTGTTCTGCAGTTCGGTGAGCACGCGCAAGCCGGTGGCATCGATGAAAGGCACGTTGCCCAGATGCAGCACCAGCACCTGCATCCGGCTTTGGATCGACTGCAGTATGCCTTCCAGCTTCTCCACGGCGCCGAAGAAGAACGGCCCATCGATGCGATAGACCACCACGCCGGGCGGCAACTGTTTGCTGTCGCCCGCCTCATCGGCCAGCGGATGTTCCACCACTTCCACACTCTGCGCCATGCGCCGCATGAACAGCAGCGAGGACAGGATCACGCCGACATTCACCGCGATGACCAGATCGCCGAAGACCGTCAGGCCGAAGGTGATCAGCAGGATCAGCACATCCGAACGCGGCGCCGTGCGCAGCAGACGCAGAAAATGCGGCAGCTCGCTCATGTTCCACGCCACCACGAACAGGATCGCCGCCAGCGCGCACAGCGGGATATACGTCGCCAGCGGCGCCAGCAAGACGATGATCAGCACCAGCGTAAGCGCATGCGTGATGCCGGTCAGCGGACTGGTGGCGCCATTGCGGATGCCGGTCGCCGTGCGGGCGATGGCGCCGGTAGCGGCGAAACCGCCGAAGAGCGGCGCCAGGACGTTCGCCACGCCCTGGCCGATCAGTTCCTGATTCGGATCGTGACGGGTACCGGCCATGCCGTCGGCCACCACCGCCGAGAGCAGCGATTCGATGGCGCCCAGCAAGGCGATGGTGAACGCCGGGCCGACCAGCCGCATGATGTCGGCAAAACTCAGATCGGGCGGCGAGAAGCTCGGCAGGCTTTGCGGAATGCCGCCAAAAGCGCTGCCGATGGTCGCCACGCCGTCGAAGTCGAAGAACGCCTGCAGGGCCGTGGCCAGGCTCATGGCCACCAGCGGCGCGGGAATGCGCTTGAAAATGCGCGGCGAGATCAGCAGCACGGCCAGGCTGAAGCAAGCCAGCGCGGTCGTCGTCAGATGCAGGCCGGGAAAGGCGAGGATCAACTGTTGCAGCTTTTCATGGAAATGCTCGCCGCCGGCCACAGGATGCAGGCCGAAGAAATCCCGCCACTGGCCAATGAAAATGATCAGTGCGATGCCGCTGGTGAAGCCGGTGATCACCGGATAGGGAATGTACTTGATCACCGTGCCCAGCCGCGCCAGGCCCAGCGCCAGCAGGATGCATCCGGCCATCAGCGTGGCCACCTGCAAGCCGGCAAAACCATACTTCGCCGTGACGCCGGCCAGGATGACGACGAAAGCCCCGGTCGGTCCGGCGATCTGCAGCCGCGTGCCGCCGAACAGCGACACCGCCAGACTGGCGACGATGGCGGTGTACAGCCCATGCTCCGGCTTTACCCCGCTGGCGATGGCGAAGGCCAGCGCCAGCGGCAGAGCGACCACGCCGACGATCAGCCCGGCCACCAGATTGCGCGCCCAGTGCGCCCGTCCCCACAGGCCGGCCTGGCGTGCTTCAAGCAAGGCGATCATCGCGGCTCCTCTCCAAAAGCCCAGAAAGACAAAAGGCCGGTGCCATCATTGACGGCACCGGCCCGGGACTGCCCACGTCCGGCCTACAGACGCTCGATGATGGTGCCGGTGCCGACTGCCGCGCCGCAACACATGGTGATGAAGGCGGTCTGCTTGCCGGTGCGCTCGAGTTCGTGCAGGGCGGTGACGATCAGGCGGGTGCCGGTCGAGCCGACCGGATGGCCCAGCGCGATGGCGCCGCCATTCACGTTCACCTTGCTCATGTCGGGGTTGTACACGCTGGCCCACGACAGGACGACGGTGGCGAAGGCTTCGTTGATTTCGATGATGTCGAAATCCTTCATCGACATCTTCGACTTCTTCAGGATCAGCTCGGTGGCATCCACCGGGCCGTCGAGCAGATAGTACGGATCGGTACCGACGCAGACATCGGAGATGATGCGCGCGCGCGGCTTCAGACCCAGGGCCTGGGCTTTCTCCTTGCTCATCCAGAGGATGGCGGCCGCGCCGTCGGAAATCTGCGAGGCGTTGCCGGCGGTGGTGGTGCCGCCTTCCTGCAGGGACTTCAGCCCCGCCAGACCTTCCAGCGTGGTCGGACGCGGCCCCTGATCCTTCGTGACGAGCCGGGTTTCACCCGTCGGCTCGCCGTCCGCGCCGAGAATGGGCGCTTCGATCGGCAGCACTTCGCGGTCGAAGTGACCGGCCGCCCAGGCCGCCGCCGCCTTGCGCTGCGACTCGAAGGCGAACTGGTCGATGTCCTCGCGCTTCAGGCCGCGCTTCTTGACCATGCGCTCGACGCTGGTGAACTGTTCGCGCGTCATGTCATAGGGCCAGCCTTCCGGATGGAAGTAGCCGGGGCCGTTCATCACGTTCATGCCCAGGCCGACGCGGCTCATCGACTCGACGCCGCAGGCGATGCCGATATCCAGCGAACCGCCCTGGATCATGGCGGAAATCATGGCGTTGGCCTGCTGGGCCGAACCGCACTGCGAATCGACGGTGGTCGCGCCGGTCTTCCAGGTCTTGTTGAGCCACAACCAGGCATTGCGCGCCAGGTTGTTCGACTGTTCGCCGGCTTGCGTCACACAACCGGCGATGACCTGTTCGATGTCCTCGTGCTTCAGGCCGTTACGGGTGACCAGGCTGTCGAGCAGCTTGGAAAGCAGGATGACCGGATGGACGCCGGACAGATCGCCCACGATGGGTTTGCCACGACCAATCGGCGAACGAATGGCATCGACGATGACGGCTTCACGCATGTTGCATTCCTTTCAATTGAATTTGTTCGAGCGGCCGATTGCCGATTACATGTAGCGGACGATCATTTCATACAAAACGGCCGGCTTTTCCGAACCGACGACGTGAATGGCGAATTCGCGCGTCAGCTCCATGCCGCCCTTGGCGCCCGCCTCGGCCTTGACCACGCGGGCGCGCATGTGGATCTTGCTGCCCGAGGGCACGGCGCCGACGAAGCGCAGCTTGTTCGAGCCGTAGTTCACCATGAAGTTGGAGCCGGTGATTTCGAAGGTTTCCGGAATGCGCATCTGCGTCATCAGCGAGAGCGTCAGGAAACCATGGGCGATGGTCGTGCCGAAGGGGCCGCTCTTGGCCGCTTCCGGGTCGACGTGGAGGAAATATTTGTCGCCGGTGAGATCAGCAAACTTGTTGATGGTGTCCTGGGTGACTTCAAACTGATTGCTGTAGTCGCCCCACTCTTCGCTGACCAGGCCCTGCAGGGCGGCGATGTCGTCGAACTGAATCTTCTGCATGTGGATCTTCCTTCTTACATGGCCGGGACGGCGAAACCGTCCTTGACCGGCGTCCGCTTGGCGAAGTAGTCGCCCAGATGCCGGGCCACGCCATCGACGCTCCAGGCTTCATCGCTGTCGAAGTTCGGGCCGACGGTCGGACGCTGGACGACGGAAATCTGCTTGCCCCAGACGACGAAGACTTCGCCGGAGACATTGGCGGCGCGCGGGCTGGCGAGATAGCCGACCAGCGGGCTGATGTGCTCGGGCGCGAAGTAGTCGAAGCCGCTCTCGGGCTTCTCGAACATCGCGGCGATCGGGCCGGTGGAAGTCATCGCGGTGCGCGCACGCGGGCAGATGACGTTGGCGGTCACGCCCGACTTGAACAGCGCCTGGGCAGCGCCCATGGTCATGGCGACGATGCCGGCCTTGGCGGCGGCATAGTTGGGCTGGCCGACGGAACCGAACAGGAAGGCTTCCGAGGAGGTGCTGATCATGCGGCCATACACCGGCGCATTCTCGGCCTTGGACTTGTCGCGCCAGTACTTGGCGGCATGGCGCATGTTGCAGAAATGGCCCTTGAGATGCACGCGCACCACGGCGTCGAAATCCTGCTCGCTCATGTTGAAGAGCATGGCATCCTTGCAGAAGCCGGCGTTATTCACCAGGATGTTGAGGTCGCCGTAGGTGTCGACGGCGGTCTTGAACAGGGCCTCGGTCGCACCCCAGTCGGCACAATCGCCGAAGTGGGCGACGGCTTCGCCACCGGCGCTCTTGATTTCCTCGACCGTCTTGCGCGCCGGCTCTTCACCCGCCGCCGAACCGCCCAGATCGTTGATGACCACGCGGGCGCCCATCTTCGCCAGCAGCAGGGCATGTTCACGCCCCAGGCCAGCGCCGCCGCCGGTGATGATGGCAACCTTGCCGTCCAATTCGCTCATGGTTTCTCCTCAGTTCGATGTTAATGGTTAACGCGGGGACTCTAGCACAGGCGATGCCGCAAACTCATCATCCAGACGGACTACAGGACACCAACCCACCCCCGTTTCCGCCTGCCGCAGTGAGCATGCACTCTGCGCAAAACCGCGCCGACACATGAATCGCGCCTTGCGGGGCGCGCCAGACTCAATGACTGATGAAAAGCGGCGGACGTTCCGGAAAACTCAGGGTGCGGCGAATTTCGACGACATCGTAGCCACGCCGCAAGTCCGGCGGAAAAGCCGCGAAGGGAGCGCACATTTCTATGATGCGCCGCGCCGCCTCGTCGAGTTCCTGACTGCCGCTGCTCTTGGCGACGCGCACATTCTCCAGGCTGCCGTCGCTGCGGATGCGGACGATCACGACCACCGGCCCATGCACCAGGTTGCGCGACAAGCGCGGATAATTGACATTGCCGATGCGGCGGATTTTCTCCTCCCAGCTATCGCCGTAAAAGGAAAGCTGCAGCTCGCTCGGATTGCGGCCGAGGATACTGCCACGCGAGGCAGGCGCTGGCGGCAATGCGCTCTCCTGCGTGCCCGACGCGCGCAATGGCAGATCGGACAAGCCGCCCGCGCCATGTCGCGCCATCTCCATGGCCCGGCGGGCGAGATCCTGACCCAGCCCTTGCTTCGCTGCGCCTTCCGTTGCCGTTTTCGTTTCTTTCCCGGTCTCTGCCGGCCCGCTGCTGGCAACCGCCGCAGCTTCAAGACGGGCGCGCTCGGCGGCCAGCGCCTGCTCGCGCTGGCGAAGCGCATCCTCGGCCGCCCTCGCCTGGGCTTCGGCCCGCGCTTGCGCCTCGGCTTCCGCCCTTGCCTGTGCCTCTGCGCGTGCTTTGGCTTCGGCCTCAGCCTGGGCCCGCACCAGGGCAGCGGCCTTTGCTTCCTCTTTTTCTCTTTCGGCCTGCTCCCGGCGGCGTTTTTCCTCAAGCAGCCGGACGGCATGCTCGGCCTGGCGCCGTTCTTCCGCCGCCAGCGCGGCAAGCCGCTGACGTTCCTGCGCTTCGGCTGCGGCGAGGCGACGCAGGCGTTCAGCTTCGGCCTCGGCGGCAGCGGCTTCCTCGGCCGCTTGTCTGGCCAGAGCCTGCTGTTCGGCCTTGCGTCGCGCTTCATCTGCCTGGGCCTGGGCCAGCGCCTGCTGCGCTTCAAGTTGCCGTTGCCGCTCCAGCGCGGCGATACGTTCGGCTTCGGCGCGTTCCCGTTCTACATCTGCACGTTCACGCGCCAGTCGCGCCGCCTCAGCCTCTGCCTCAACGCGGGCCGCTTCGGCGATCTGCGCCAGACGCTGCTGCTCGCGCAGTTCGGCCTCACGCCTGGCCTCGATTTCGGGATCGGGCTCAGGCTCGGCCACTTCAGGTTCGAGTCTGGCCTCGGCGGCTATTTCGCTTTCGGTATCGTCCGCCACGCGCATCTCGGCGGCCGGCTTCTCGATCTCCGGCTCGACTTCCGTCCTGGCCTCGATGCGCCAACTTTCTTCCTGCGCATCGGCTTCCAGGCTGAGCACCGGCGGACCATCGCTGGCCTTCTCATGCACCTTGGCCGCGGCTACTCTGGCCCTGGTCTTCGCCCTGGCCGGAGGAGAGGCCGATTCCTGCGCCACGACAGGCGGCGGACTTGCCTTCTTCGGCCGCAAGCTGCTCTGGATAACGCCCCTGGCCGGCGGCGCCGTGACGGTTACGGGAGGCAATTCCAGCGGCAAGGCCGAGGCAGGAGCAAGCGCCACATCCTTTCTTGCCGCGCGCAATTCGATATGCAGCGTTGGCGGCGGCACCCTGGCCTGACGCGCACCCCAGGTCCAGCCCATTGCCGGCAGCCCCTTGCCGGGTGCGCCAAACTGCAGGGACAGGATGGCCAGATGCAGAATGATGCTGAATACCAGGGAAGGCCCCAGGTAATGTTCACCGCGCTGCATCGTCAGCCGTCGGAGTAAGTGTGGAACATGCGTGGCAAACGAACGAACTGTTCAAACGGACAAGCGGACAAACGAAAAAGGCCCCTGATGAAACAACATTCAGGGGCCTGGATCTGGTGGTGATGGGTGGACTTGAACCACCGACCCCCGGATTATGAATCCGGTGCTCTAACCGGCTGAGCTACATCACCGTCGCCTGCAAACCGCAAACTGCGCGCAGGGGCGCCGCTGGCGAAAGGCGGAATTATCCTTGTTCGCTCCAAACCTTGTCAAGCCGGCGGCAGTTCGCGACAATGCCGGGATGTCCAGAAGTCCTGTCTCATCTGAACCATACGACGTGATCATCGTCGGCGCTGGCCTCGCCGGCCTCGCCCTTGCCGTGGCATTGCGCGGCAGCCGGCTGTCGATTGCCCTGGTCGAAGGCCGCGCGCCCCAGCCGTCCCGCGCTACACAGACCGACTGGGATACGCGCGTCTATGCCATCAGCCCGTCGAACGCGCGCTTTCTCGACGGCATCGGCGTCTGGCGCCACCTCGATCCGGACAGCCCGCAAACGCGCCTCGTCCCGGTGCAGCAGATGAGCGTGCATGGCGACCAGGGCGGAAGCCTCGATTTCTCCGCCTATGCCAGCGGCGCGGATGAGCTGGCCTGGATCGCCGAATCCTCGCTGCTGCAGCATGAACTCTGGGAAACGGCCAAACGCCAGGCCAATCTCGACCTGTACTGCCCGGCGCGGCCGCAGGCACTCGATATCGACGCGCCGGCTGCTCGATTGAGGCTGGAAGATGGCCGCACGCTGCGCGCCAGACTGATCGTCGCCGCCGACGGTGCGGACTCCTGGACGCGCCAGGCAGCCGGCATCGAGGTGCATTTCCAGCCTTACGAACAAATGGGCGTCGTCGCCAACTTCAACTGCAGCCGGCCGCATCGCGCCACGGCATTCCAGTGGTTTCGCCGCGATGGCATTCTGGCCTGGCTGCCGCTGCCCGGCGAGCGGATTTCCATGGTCTGGTCGACGCCCGAACGCCATGCTCGCGAACTGCTTGCACTACCTGCCGAGGAGCTGTCCCAGCGCGTTGCCGCGGCGGGCAACGACCACCTGGGCGCACTCGATCTGCTCACGCCGCCGGCGGCCTTCCCCTTGCGCCTGATGCGCGCGCCGCAGGTGGTCGCGCCGCGTCTGGCCCTGATCGGCGATGCCGCGCATACCATCCACCCGCTCTCGGGGCATGGCATCAATCTGGGTTTCAAGGATGCGCAGGCGCTGGCGGCCGTGCTCACCGCCAAGCCGGAACATGTGGATTGCGGCGAGCTACCGCTGCTGCGCGCCTACGAACGCACGCGCAGCGAGGAAGTGCGCGCATTACAATTCGCCACGCACGCCCTGCAACGCCTGTTCCAGCCGGATCTCGCACCACTGGCCTGGCTGCGCAATACCGGACTGAACCTGACCAATGCGTTGCCGGTCATAAAGAACGCACTGGTGCGCTACGCGCTGGGTTGATCCACTTTTCCCGTTGCATCCCCTTCCCCCGTTTCCGGAGTCCTCATGTCGAAGAAAAGCCTCTATTGCCTGCTGTCCGCATTCCCATTCCTGCTCACGACCGTTCTGGCGCATGCCGGCGAGGCGGAGGTCCGCAAGGCAGCCAACGGCCTGTTCCGTCCCGGCACCCAGATCGATGAAATCCGCAAGGCCGAAATTGCCGGTATCTATGAAGTACGCGTCGGCAGCAATCTTTTTTATTTCGATGAGAAAGGCAAGTACGCCATCATGGGCGACATCATCGATACCGGATCGAAGCGCAACCTGACCGAGGAAAAACGCGACAAGCTGTCGGCCATCAAGTTTTCCGACCTGCCGCTGGATCAGGCCATCAAGACCGTGCGCGGCAACGGCAAGCGCGTCTTCGCCACGTTCGAGGATCCGAACTGCGGCTATTGCAAGAAGCTGGCGCGCGACATCGTGACCCTGACCGACTTCACGATGTACACCTTCCTCTATCCCATACTCAGCCCGGATTCGGCCGAAAAATCCCGCAACATCTGGTGCGCCGCCGACCAATCGAAAGCCTGGATCGGCTACATGACGGCGGGCGCCAATCCGGCACCGGCCAACTGCGACACCCCGATCGAAAAGAATCTCGAGCTCGGGCAAAGGTACAACATCCAGGGCACCCCCAACATCATCCTCACCAATGGCACGCGTCTTCCCGGCTATGTTTCCGCAGCACAGCTCGACCAGATGCTGAACCAGATCGCCACGGGCAAGGGCACGGGCAAGTAGACCGCTGCGTAGTGTGTAGGGCGTTGCACGCGCGGTACACCTAGCGCGCCCGCAGCGGGCACGGCACGTCTATCTGAAAAGCAGAAGCCGCACGACCAGGCTACGGCGTGCGGCTTCTGCTTTTCAGCGACCTTTTCAACAACCGGAAATTACTTCTTCACCGGCTCGCCCAGATAATCGTTGGTCACCTGCGCGGCCAGATAGCCCGGCCCGCCGAGGATCATGCCGCCCGGATACATCGAAGCGCCGCCGAGGAACAGGCCGTCGATCGGCGTCTCGCTGCAGGAACACAGGTCGTTCGGCCGCAGATAGCCGAGTTGCAGCGTCGAGTAGGCGCCGTGCTTGTAGGAGCCGCGGTGCATGGTGGTGAGCTTTTCCTCGATGTCGATCGGCGAGACGGTGCGTTGCTGCACCACCTTGTCCACCGTGGCGTACTGCTTGATGAGATCGAGGCAGCCGGCGGCGAACGCCGGCGTGCGGGCGCGCCACTCGGGATCGTAGGCGACCACGGCTTCGGCGCGGATCACGCTGTGGTTGGGTGGCGCCATGGTCTTGTCGAAAGTCGTCGGCTGGGCGATGTGCAGCCATTCGGGGCCATTCGTGGTTTTGCCGTCGACGCGGTCGAGGTGATCGAGCAGTTCGTCCTCGGTCTCCAGGCCGATGAATACCGTCATCGCTTCATTCACCCGCGGATCCTGGGCGTTGTAGCGCACGCCGCCGTCGATGCCCAGATGCAGGCCGAAGAAGGAGCGTTCTTCCCAGCGCCAGTTGTCGACCGCCTGATGCAGGGCGTAAGGCACGTCGTCCTTGGGCAGCAGTTGCTTGAAGGTCTGCACCGGATTCAGGGTAGACACCACCGCATCGGCCATGAAGCGCCGGCCGTCCTGCAGCTCGACGCCGGTAACACGGTTGTCCTCGACCAGAATGCGGGTGACTTCATTCTCGTCGATCACCGTGCCGCCATTCTTCACGAAGACGCGATACATCCCGGACGAGAGCCGGTGCGAACCGCCCTTGACGAAGGCAGCATCCAGCATGCGGCCCAGATACAGCGGATAGAGAAAACCCAGCGGGTCGGCCAGATGGATGCCCCACATTGCCGGGAAACTCAGCAACGCCATGCGCACGCGCGGGTGGGTGAAGCCGTAGTGGTCGATGACTTCGAGGCAACTCAGTTCGGAAATCTCGGCCAGTTTGGCGCCGACTTCGGTCTCACCGAATTCGGCGAGCTGGTCGAGCGCGGGCTTGGGCAGCTCGTAGGTCATGGGGATCAGGTAGTCGTCCAGCATGGGCTGGAATTCGTCCCACATGGCGAGGTAGGCCGCCGCATCTTCCTTGCTGAACTGGGCGATGGACTCGGCGGTTTCCTTGACATCACGGGTGAAGATCAGCGAGCTGCCGTCCTTGAACGGAAAAGCCGCAACCACGTGAGGATAAAGATAGCGCACGCCGAAGTTCGCCAGATCGAGATCCTTCCAGGCCGGCATCTTCTCGGCCATCAGGTGATAGATGGCGTGCAGGTTGAAACGGAAGCCGAAGTATTCATCGGTATTCAGGCCGCCGCCGGTTTCGTGACGGCGCTCGAAGAGCACCACCTTGTGGCCGGTCTTGGCCAGATAGGCGCCGGCGAGCAGGCCATTGGGGCCGCCACCGATGACGATGGCGTCAAACTTGGTTTCATTGCTCATGTTCTGTTCCTGTCCTCTGCGTTGTTCAGACTTTCCATTTATCCGCCACGCCCGCATTCAGCGGAATGTTGCCCAGATTGCCCATGAACCACTCGAAAGGCTGGCTGATCCACCAGGACTGGTTGCGGCAGCCCAGATCCTCGGCCAGCTCGACGGCGGCGATGTAGCCGGAGGCCAGATGCGTGGCGCCGAAAGGATGGATGGAGTTGGACAGATACAGGCCGGGAATGAAGGTGCGCGAAGCGCCATTGACGCAAACGCCGGGCAGCGGGCGGTTCTCGCCGGCCTGCTCGGGAATGGCCGAACCGCCGATCATGTTGCCGCGCACGGCGGAAGGATTGGAGTTCTCCTGATCCATGGGCGTGTTGATGTGGCGCTCGATGATCAGATCCTTGAAACCCGGCGCCATCTTTTCGTAGAGGTCGTCCATGGTGTCGGCCAGCGCCTCGCCGAAGCCTTCACGCCAGCTCGACCAGCCGTTGAGCGTCTTGTTGCCCCACTTGCGCGGCGACGGCGGCACGGTGATCCAGGTCGACACCACGTGGTGGCCGGCGGGTGCCTGCGACGGATCGGCCAGCGTCGGATTGAACCAGCCGCCCATGGTCTGGGTCGGCATGATGCCGGCCATCACCTGGCTTTGCGCGTTGCGCACGTCGTCGATCGAGTCCGGGCCGAAATAGCCGACCCAGCAACGCTGGATGGCCGGGTCGTATTCGGCGGACTTGAACACCGGCGCATCCTTCATGGCGTAATACATGCCCAGCAACTGCGGATCGTCGTAGTTGAAGTACTTGATGCGGCGCATCCAGTCGGGGCCGATGACTTCCTCGCCGAGCAGCTTGGTGAAGGTCGGCGTGAGCGTCAGATTCGAGACGATGTTCTTCGCGCGGATTTCCTCGCCGGGCATCAGCGCGTCCTCGGACAGCTTGATGCCGACGGCGCGGCCGTTCTCGACGATGATCTTGGAAACCGGACAGGTCGTCCAGATTTCGCCGCCATGCTTCACGAAGCAGCGCACCAGCGCGTGATTCAGCGCATGCGAGCCGCCCTTGGCGGTATGCACGGCCATCGGGTTCATGCCGCACAGCCCCAGCACGGTGGGCGCCACGCGGCGATTGAGCGGCCACTGGCCGGTGTACTCGCCCAGCGTGCCGGGCACCAGGCGCACCTTCTCGGATTCATAAACGAGTTCGAGCAGCTCGAAGCCGGTCATGCGCATCACGTCGTCGCCGTCGATCGGCAGGCCCAGATGCTTGCACAGGCCGTCGTTCAGCTTGGCGATGCGCTCGGCCAACGCCATGGTCGGGCGCGAATACTGCATCTGTCCATTGATTTCCAGCGCTTCCTGCATGTGCATCATGCCGAATTCCATGATGCGGCCGAGCAGCGCGGCGTCCTTCTCGGAATGCCGCGCGATGCTGGCCATGGTGATGCCGGGGTCCAGCGCCTGCACGGTATTCGTGCCGTCGGCGTGCGGCATGGCGAAGATCACGTCGGTGCCGAGCAGCTCCAGATTGAATTTTTCCAGCTCCAGATCGGCCATCGGCGGGCTCATCGCCGGCACCAGCCAGGTGGCGTGGGTGTTGAACAAAAAGCCGGGGCGGCCCAGCTCGATGGTGTCGCAGTGCGCGCCGCACTGGCCGCGCGCCTCGAACACACCGACCGACAGACCGGCTTTCTGCAGATAACAGGCGGTGGTCAGGCCGTTGATGCCGCCGCCGATGATGATGACATCGTAGTTTTTCATTTAGGCTCCATCGTTCCATCGCGCCATCCACCAACGGACGGCGCTTCATCAATCAATGCAAAACGGGTTGTGGCGCACGCACAGCAAGGTCTGCCGCACCCGGCAGGCCCGCGCGCAGCGCCGGCACGGCAACGGCTCAGGCCGCTGCTTCGATCTCGGCTTCGATGTCTTCGGCCGTCTCGACGGCCACCAGGCCGTTGCGGGTACGGCGCATCGTTTTGGTCGGCGCGTCGAACGGACGGACGGCATTCTGTACGCGTTCCTGCACGGTCTTGCGCACTTCGGCCAGCGACGCCTTGCCATCCGCCTGGTGCTGGACGCGCTCCTTGCCCCAGTGATGGCTCCTGAAGCGGTTCAGCATGGCGCGGAAGACGGCCTTCAGCGTCTGCGGATGGAAGGCCAGCTTGAAGACGGCCGGGTAATCGTCCTCGCAGAAGCGGATGGAAAAGTCCCAGGTCACCGGATCGCGGATGATGCCGACGACGACCAGCTCGTTGCCCTCGATGACCACTTCGTATTCACGAAAGTCCATCACCATCTCGCGGCGGCCCAGGCCCTTGGATCGCAGTCTCATGATATTTCCTCCCAAAAATTTACCAACTGACAGTTCAAAGATTCAACGACGCTGCACTGCGGCATTGCGACACCAGCCAATCAAACAAAGACCATGCAGGATCGAGCACGACAAGCGGTTTACAACGTACACCTGAGAATGTTTACATTGTAAGCATGATGCCGGCTTTGTCAAGAATCGCAAGTCTGTTTTTCGGCGCCAGCCTCGGCATGAATCACCCGGAACCACTTGGAGCCACCCCAAAAAATTCTGCCGCAGCGCTCTTGAAATCCACCTGCGCTACCCAAATCATTGGCACTCGTCAGCAGAGAGTGCTAACATTCCCCGCTGTTCCAAATTAGCCAGGGTGGCCTGCCACCCTTATCCCTTCGTTATCTACAGGAGAAACTTCATGAAAATCCGTCCCTTGCATGATCGCGTGATCGTCAAGCGCCTCGAAGAAGAACGCAAGACCGCCTCCGGTATCGTCATTCCCGACACCGCCACCGAGAAACCCGACCAAGGCGAAATCCTCGCCGTCGGCACAGGCAAGCTGCTCGACGATGGCAAGGTTCGCGCGCTCGAAGTCAAGGTCGGCGACCGCGTGCTGTTCGGCAAGTACTCCGGCCAGACCGTCAAGGTCGATGGCGAGGAGCTGCTGGTCATGCGCGAAGAAGACATCATGGGCATCATCGAAGCCTGAACCTGCCTCAACGAATACAACCTACTGACAATCAAGGAGAAATCTGATGGCTAAAGAAGTCAAGTTTGGCGATTCCGGTCGCAGCCGCATGGTCAATGGCGTGAACATCCTCGCCGATGCAGTCAAGGTCACCCTCGGCCCCAAGGGCCGCAACGTCGTGCTGGAGCGTTCCTTCGGCGCCCCGACCGTCACCAAGGATGGCGTTTCCGTTGCCAAGGAAATCGAACTGAAGGACAAGTTCGAGAACATGGGCGCGCAAATGGTCAAGGAAGTCGCCTCGAAGACCTCCGACATCGCCGGAGACGGCACCACCACCGCCACCGTGCTGGCCCAGTCCATCGTCCGCGAAGGCATGAAGTATGTGGCTGCCGGCATGAACCCGATGGATCTCAAGCGCGGCATCGACAAGGCCGTCATCGCCACCATCGAAGAACTGAAGAAGCTCTCCAAGCCCTGCTCGACCAGCAAGGAAATCGCCCAGGTCGGCTCCATTTCCGCCAACTCCGACAGCGACATCGGCGAGATCATCGCCAATGCCATGGACAAGGTCGGCAAGGAAGGCGTGATCACCGTCGAAGACGGCAAGAGCCTGCAGAACGAACTGGAAGTGGTCGAAGGCATGCAGTTCGACCGGGGCTATCTGTCGCCCTACTTCATCAACAACCCGGACAAGCAGATCGCCATCCTGGACAATCCCTTCATCCTGCTGTTCGACAAGAAAATCTCCAACATCCGTGATTTGCTGCCGGTGCTCGAACAAGTGGCCAAGTCCAGCCGGCCGCTGCTGATCATCGCCGAAGACGTCGAAGGCGAAGCCCTGGCCACCCTGGTGGTGAACAACATCCGCGGCATCCTCAAGACCTGTTCCGTCAAGGCCCCGGGCTTCGGTGACCGCCGCAAGGCCATGCTCGAAGACATCGCCATCCTGACCGGCGGCACGGTGATCGCCGAGGAAGTCGGCCTGAGCCTGGAAAAGGCTACCCTGGACGATCTGGGCCAGGCCAAGCGCATCGAAATCGGCAAGGAAAACACCATCATCATCGATGGCGCCGGTGTCGCCGACGACATCCAGGCCCGCGTCAAGCAGATCCGCAAGCAGATCGAGGAAGCCACCAGCGATTACGACAAGGAAAAACTTCAGGAGCGTGTCGCCAAGCTGGCCGGCGGTGTTGCCCTGATCAAGGTCGGCGCGGCCACCGAAGTCGAAATGAAGGAAAAGAAGGCCCGCGTCGAAGACGCCCTGCACGCCACGCGTGCTGCCGTCGAGGAAGGCATCGTCGCCGGTGGCGGCGTGGCCCTGCTGCGCGCCCGCGCCAATATCAAGACGCTCAAGGGCGACAACCACGACCAGGACTCCGGCATCAAGATCGTCCTGCGCGCGCTCGAGCAACCGCTGCGTGAAATCGTCGCCAACGCCGGCGAAGAGCCGAGCGTGGTAGTGAACAAGGTCGTCGAAGGCAAGGACAACTTCGGCTACAACGCCGCGACCAACGAGTACGGCGACATGGTGGCGATGGGCGTGCTCGACCCGACCAAGGTCACCCGCACCGCGCTGCAGAACGCCGCCTCCGTCGCCGGCCTGATGCTGACCACCGACTGCATGGTGGCCGAACTGGTCGAAGACAAGCCGGCCATGCCCGACATGAGCGGCATGGGTGGTATGGGCGGAATGGGTGGCATGGGCGGAATGATGTAAAGCTGCCCGTCGCAGCGGTTGTGCAGTAGTTCATTAGCGCAACCGCTCGCCACAATCGAGAAAACCCGACTAGTCGTCGGAATGCCGTTCACTTTAGCCAGTGAACGGCATTTTTCATTTCACTATGACTCCAGTGCCGCATTTCGCTGGACTACGCCAAAGCCAGATACAGCAGGTTTATCAATGACCTGGGCGAGTTCACCATATGCCGGTGCTTTCCGAAACCTGACCCGACTTTCCCGCCGAAGGCTCCTATGAGGCTCCCAGGAATCGGGCCATTCCGAGGAGTCATCATGGCAAAACTCAAGCTCACCAAGTCCGCCGTCGATGCGGCACAACCCCAGGCGCAGGCCGTCGAACTCCGAGATACGCTGGTGCCCGGCTTCCTGTGCAAGATTACCCCAGCGGGCCGCAAAGTGTTCATGCTCCAGTACCGCACGAACGCGGGCGAGCGCCGCAAGCCTGCCTTGGGCCAGTACGGGGAATTGACCGTCGAACAGGCCCGCTCGCTGGCGCAGGAGTGGTTGGCCCAAGTGCGCCGAGGCGGCGACCCCGCCGCCGACAAGGCAGCCGCCCGCAAAGCCCCCACGGTCAAGGAGCTATGCACGAAGTTCATGGAGGACTACTCCGAGCTACGCAACAAGCCAAGCACGCAGGAAGGCTACCAAGGCGTCATCGACCGCAACATCATCCCGATGCTCGGCCGTATGAAGGTTCAGGACGTGAAGCGCCCGGACGTGGCTGCAATGATGAAGAAGATGGTCCACAAGCCTGCCGACGCGAACCGCACGTTCAGCGTCATGCGCCGCATGTTCAATCTGGCCGAGGTGTGGGGCTACCGGCCCGATGGCACCAATCCGTGCCGCCACGTTCCGATGTTTCCCAACGGCAAGGCTACCCACCTCATCAGCGATGAGGACATGGGCAAGCTGTTCCGGCAATTGGACAAGACCGAGGCCGAGGGGCTGGAGAACTCCGTCATCCCGATGGCAATCCGCCTGCAATTCGCGTTTGCCGGTCGGCGCGGCGAAATCGTCACGCTTCAATGGGACTGGGTGGACTTCGAGAACCGGCGTGTCGTCTGGCCCGACAGCAAGACCGGCGGCATGTCCAAGCCCATGAGCGAAGAAGCCCACCGGCTGCTTTCCACGGCACCACGCCAAGAAGGCTGCCCTTATGTCCTGCCGTCCCCGACCCATCCCGGCCAGCACCTGACCACGGGCGAGTATTACAACGGCTGGAGCCGCGTGCTCAAAGCCGCTGGCGTGACGCATGTGGGTACGCACGGCATCCGCCACCGCTCTGCAACCGACATTGCCAACTCGGGCATTCCGGTCAAGGTCGGCATGGCGTTGACGGCGCACAAGACCGTGGCAATGTTCATGCGCTACGTCCACACCGAGGATGACCCGGTGCGCAAGGCTGCCGAACTGGTGGCGAACCGGCGCAAGACGATCACCGGCGCATCGCCACGCTCCGCCGAGGTAACGGCAGCATGACCCCGCAGCCGCTTGCGGCAGGCCAGTCCAATTCGCCAGTCGGTGTCTGGCGAATCCTGCGCAAGGCGCCGCCTGCCCAAGTTGTCGTGTCGCTGAAACGACAACTTGGGCATGGGTCGGCCATCCTCTCACCTTGACTTTAATTCGTCTATAAACGAAAATGGCCACACACCGAATCGAGCACTACCTGACAGCCGACGGGCAGAAGGATCTCTACATCGACTGGCTGGGCCACCTGCGGGATGGCAAGGCCAAGGTGGCGATCATCCGGCGTGTGGCCCGCATCGAGCAAGGCAACTTTGGCGATCACAAGTTCTGTCGTGATGGCGTGTGGGAGCTACGCATCGACGTTGGGCCAGGCTACCGAGTCTATTACGCCCAGTCGGGGCAGCGGCTCGTGCTGCTGCTCTGCGGTGGCGACAAGCGCACGCAAGACACGGACATCGACCGTGCGGTGGACTACTGGCAGGACTGGCAACGGAGAACCGACGAATGAGAAGCAGAACCCATGACGAAGCGATGGCCGAGTTGTATCGCGGCGATCCCGCGCTCGCGCTCGACGTCATCAACGGCATTCTTGAAGACGGCGACCAAGCCGAACTGCTGACCGTGCTGCGCCAGCTCGCGCAGGCGTTCGGCGGTGTGCAGGCGGTGGCCGAACAGGCGCACCTGAACCCGACGCAGCTTTACCGCACGCTTTCTCCGAAGGGCAACCCAGCCTTGAACAGCTTGACCGCCATCCTCAAGGCGATGGGCCTACGGCTGGCGGTACAACCGCTATCCCCTTCGGGTCCTCCTGCTCATATCGCCTGACCGATCATTGGCCATGCCAGCGTGAAATCAATCCCTGCGCCAGGACTGGAGGAAATCCGGAAGCGGAAACTGGCTCTCATGGCAGCCATAGAGAAGGGTCGTACACGCAAGTGGACTCTTCGGTTGTGGAGCCAGTTCATCAGAGCCCGGGATCTGCATCGTTGCGTGTGCTGTGATTCGAGCGACAGGATTCAGGCT
Organism: Sterolibacterium denitrificans; assembly: GCF_900174485.1. Taxonomy (NCBI): domain Bacteria; kingdom Pseudomonadati; phylum Pseudomonadota; class Betaproteobacteria; order Nitrosomonadales; family Sterolibacteriaceae; genus Sterolibacterium; species Sterolibacterium denitrificans. Next base: position 2,938,863 of record NZ_LT837803.1, read on the forward strand.
CACCACGTCATTCGGAAGACGCTCTATCCGCTGGGAGCCTTTGAGACGGGCAACGGCGTTACTCTGTGCCACGAATGCCACTGTCGGGTGCATGCCGAGTTCAATGGCAGGCCCGACTTGTCTCTTCCCCTTGGTGCCGAGCAAGGGGACGATCAGGATGAATGGGCATTCCTCTTCGGGCTTCTCCGAGATGATGCTGTTCGGCGCGGCCTTGATGAGGACGAGTTCTACCATCTCGGCAACCATATTCTTGAGTTCTCCATGCGTTATCAGGGCTACGAAGAGCTCTATGAGATGGCTATGCGAGGCGAGATGAGCCGCATTCGATTTGCTCATGAGATCTGGAGGCCCATGCCACAAGCTTGGTACACGAACCTCGTCTCCGAGCTTGTTCGGTTGAACCTGTTGAGCTCGGGCGACGGGGAGAGTGAGTCGTAGCAGGCTCAACCACAATTTGTTAAGATCATGAAATCATGAAACATGGACGGAATTGATGTCTACAGGTGCTTCCGACAAAGTGGCCGATCAAGGTAGAAATGATGCCGAATCCAAGGATGTTTCCCTTCAGGTCATGGTGCCTGCGCATATCAAGCGGGAGGTGAGCTTGAAGGCAGCACAAGAGGGAACGACACAGAGAACCATCATTCTGAGCGCTTTGAAAGCCGTCGGATTCATGGTGAAGGATGAAGAGCTCTGCGACAAACGGAAGATGCGCTGATGGCAACAACCAGCAAACCCTCTGATGATTCGCTCAAGCTGCCATTCCGGCCGCGTGCACGATTGCTGCAGCTCCTGGGTGATCAACTCATCGGCACCCCCCGCTTGGCGGTCTTTGAACTCGTCAAGAATGCATACGATGCAGATGCTGAAACCGTCACGGTGACGCTCAAGGGTCTTCGCACCGCGAACCCAACCATCGTCGTAGAAGATGATGGCGATGGCATGGCACTTGCCACCATCAGGGATATCTGGCTCGTGCCTGCGCATGATCATCGTGAACTGCAGCGCAAAGCATTGAAAAGAACCCGGTTGAATCGCCTGCCCCTCGGAGAAAAGGGGCTGGGACGCTTTGCCGTGCATAAGCTGGGCGATCGCATTGAGCTGGTCACGCGAGCAAAGGGCCAGTCCGAGTGTGTTGTCCATATTGACTGGTCCGCACTTATCGAGAAGCAATTCCTCTCTGAAGCTGTCGTCAACGTGCTGACCAGATCACCTGAAGTGTTCAAGGGTGCGAAGACTGGGACCAAGCTGACTATCAGCAAGTTGCGTGAAGCGACATGGACCAGAGGCGAGGTGCGGCGCCTGCTTCGACAGATCACATCCATCGCATCACCTTTCACTGATCGCTCGGATCGCTTTGAAACCGAATTGAAGGTTCCCGATCACCCGGATTGGGTGTCGGGAGTACCGGATGTTGATGTGCTGCTCAAGCGTGCGCCTTGGCACTTTCGATTCTCATTTGAAGATGGGCGACTTGAATGGTCGTACGAATTCAGGGGCGTTACCGGTATCAAGCTGGCACCCAGGAAAATCCCAGACAGAACAGGAGCATTGCTGATCGCACAGGAGCGAGATACCGATGTTTATGGAACGGATCAGGGCACCAAGTCGGCAAAGCCGAAAAGGATAACGGCTGACGCTTCTCTCTCCGATGGCATCGGGACGGTGAAGGGCGAGTTCTATGTATTCGATCGCGATCACGACATCCTGACTAGGTTGGGAGACAGTCAACTTGTTCAGAATTTTCTTGATGAAAGCGGTGGTGTTCGCGTCTACCGAGACAGTATCCGTGTCTATAACTATGGAGAGCCAGGCGATGATTGGCTTGGACTGGATCTTCGTCGTGTCAACACACCCACGCGAAATATCAGCCGGAACATCGTGGTAGGCGCGATTGATCTTTCGCTTGAGCAAAGCCATCAGCTCACCGAAAAGACTAACCGCGAGGGTTTTGTTGAAAACGACGCATATCGGCGGCTCAGGCAGATCGTTCTTGGCGCACTCGCAGTTCTTGAGGTCGAGCGCAAGATAGACAAGGACAATATCCGCGCATTGACCGGAAAAGGTCACGATCCCGAAGCGGCAAACATTGCTCAGCCTCTTCAGGCTTTACGCGATGCTGCCAAGAAGCACCGCCTATCCAAAGAGCTCGATCCGCTGATCAACAAAGCGGAAAAAAACTACAACGAGATGCGTGACACGATGCTTCGAGCTGGACTATCCGGCATGGGGCTGGCCATCGTTTTTCATGAAATCGAACAAGGTGTTCGCGTCCTTCATGACGCCATAGAAGGGGGGCGGAGCCGTGAAGCTGTACAGGTGCAGGCGCGAGAACTGGTCCGCATCCTTGATGGGTTCAGCGAACTGCTGCGTAAAGGTGAGCAACGCCCAAACAGCATCAAACACCTGATCAAGCGAGCGAGGGATATCAACCGTGTCAGGTTCCGTAATCACGAAGTCAAATTCGTGTGCCCGGCTTTGGAAGACGGCGTTCCGGATATCGAAAGAAATTTCGCTTTCGGTCTGCTTCTTGGGGCGCTGAACAACCTGCTCGATAACGCTTTCTACTGGCTGCAAGTACGTTGGCCGGATGGCCAGGGGAAATCTCCCCGAAAGTTGTATATCAATATCGAAAAAGATTTTGCCGAGGGGCCTGCGATCATCGTTGCGGACAATGGACCGGGGTTTCAGGATGACCCTGAGCGCTTGAGACGCCCCTTCTTCAGTCGCCGACCCGATGGCATGGGAGTCGGTCTTTATTACACCAACATGGTCATGGAGCTGAATGGCGGCCGCTTGGTCTTCCCCGATGCTGACGAGGCCAATGTCCCTGATGGCTTTGATGGGGCAGTGCTCGCACTTGTATTTGGGAAAGGGGGCAAGAATTGATCTTCTCGGCACCGCGTTTCGTCGTCGTGGACGACAGGGACCATCATCTTCTGGCCATCACCAGAACGTTCCAGCTTCTTGGCACTCCGTGCATGGGTATAAGGTACGACCCGGCTGAAGAATTGAAGCAGGATCATTTCAAAGGGGTTCGATGCTTGTTCATGGATCTTCATCTTGTTGATGGTCAAGCGAGCACTGACCAGCGACGGCACTATGGTCTGATTGCATCAATTCTGGAGGACAACATCAGCAGGAATGGCGGCCCCTTCATTCTCTACAAGGGCTTCCCCGCGAAGGTCAAGGATGAAATTGCCGAGGGTGTTTCGTTGTCTTTCTCCTGAAGCGCGCAGCGCTTCACTGATGTAGATGTTGAATTGTTCGTGCCGTTGAATCTCGCCCGCAGGGCGCACACTGGCCGTATCGGTGTTGCTGCTCCGGTTTCGCAGGAACTGCGCATGCTGTGGGTGCAAGGTTCGCGACGGCGACACTACAAACGGTCATTGACGCGACTTTCTTGCCGCAGACCCTGATGAAAGACGCACGCCGGGGGCTCCATTCGTTAGTCGAGGATATCCTGCACGTAGGCAGACTCCTTGAATTAATCGAGCATTCCCCAGCGCAGGTCTTGAACCTGTTCCCATCAACGCAGCCATCCCACGTCACTTGGCACAACACCTTCAGCCATCGATCCCGGCGGGCACTATGCCCCCGCCGCAGCCTCCTGGCCGTACAACCGGAAATCGTCCCCGCGCCGCAATACCGCCCAGGCCAACCGCGCGTTCTTCGCCGCCATCGCCACCACGGCCTTCCAGTAACCACGCCGCCCTTCCACATCCCTCGTCCAGCGGCTGATGGCGTCTTCCTTCTTCCTGCCACTTTGCAGGACGGAACGGGCGCCCAGGATCAGCAAGGTACGCAGGTAACGATCCCCGGCCTTGGTGATCCTGCCAAGCCGTTGCTTGCCTCCGGAACTGTATTGCCCCGGCACCATCCCCAGCCAGGCGGCGAACTGCCGCCCGCTGGCGAAATCATGACCATTGCCCACCGTGGCCACCAAGGCGCTGGCCGTGGTCGGGCCGATGCCGGACAGTTGCATCAGGCGCCGGGCATCGGCGTTGGCCTTGGCGCACCCGGCGATATGCCGGTCGTATTCCGCAATACGCGCGTCCAGCCGTTCCAGGTCGGTGATCGCATCGGCGACGACGATGTTGCAGGAGCCGGGCAGGTCTTCGAGCAGATGGACCAGTTCGCGGCGCACGGTGTCGGCCTTTTGCGCCAGCACGATGCCGATCTCCGCAAGCAGGCCGCGCACGCGGTTGATGAGCGCCGTGCGCTGCTCGACGTAGCCTTGCCGGGCACGATGCAGGAACAGTTCGCTTTGCTGCTCGATGGTTTTTACGGGCACAAAGCGCATGGCCGGACGTGCCACCGCTTCGCAGATCGCCGCCGCGTCGGCGGCATCGTTCTTGCCGCGCTTGCCGGACATGCGATACGGCGCGACAAACTTTGGCGCGATCAGCCGCACATCATGGCCTTGCCGAGTCATCTCACGTGCCCAGTGGTGCGCACCGGAACAGGCTTCCATGCCAATCAGGCACGGCGCCAGACTGGCGGTCACCTCCAGCAGCTTGACCCGTTTCACCGCCGGACGTTGCAATACCACCTTGCCGGCGCCATCCACGCCGTGCAGTGCGAATATGTTCTTGGCAAGATCAATGCCGAGCGTTACGATTTCCATGATTTCCTCTCCCGAGTCGAGTTGATGAGCGTTGTCAGAAACCCCATCTTGGCACTTCGTTGCCGTTCCCGTGCATTTCCCGCACGGCCGGCTCGGGACGGGGAAGTCCCTTTCATTCGTTGTATGGACGGAACATGAGCACCTCAGTGCAGAACTTCGGGATTATCTCGATCAGAACATAGACGCCGAGAAACCCTATGCGAGGCCACTTGCCGTTCTCAGTCTCGCAAAGGAGAAGTTCATCAATGTCGGGGATGGAGACATCGCCAATCCGGAAGAGTTGAAACAGGCAGTCCACGACGCAGTTGTCGCGAATCCGCAGATTGCAGCATTACTTGGATGGGAAGCGGATGTGTTGCTCGCTGCAGGAGATACGCTCGCCGAATTGCTTAAGCTCGTTCCTGCTCAGGAGCGGGTTAGTGCTTCCTTCCCCGGGGCGCTCGACACCATTCTCAGTCGTCTTGCGCGCGAGGCAGTGGGCCGCCCCAATGTCGAGGTCAATCACCGCACTGCCATCACGACCGCGTTGGCTCCCATTCTCGCCGACCGAGTGCTGAATCAGGAGGTGTCTCCAGAAACCGCCGAACTCTGGAAGAAGGCTGTCACGCGGCACAACGACGATTCCCTCAAGGATGCATCAAACCAGGAGGCCGGATGTGTCAATCGGATGCTGCATGTGGCGGTTCCTGGCTCGGAAACCATTCTGGCGACAGATTGGGGTGCTGTTGTCGAGTTGAGCGAAGACATCTGGAATTCGGACGAGCAACTGCGTCAAGTGTTCGATGGTACTCGTATTGAACTTCTTGAAGAGGAGTTCAAGATCAAGGCTGCCGATCATGACAAATGTCGACCTTATTTGGTTAGGGTCGGAGCCGCTTGTGATTATGCTCAGAAGCGGCGAGGCCCTTTAACTTATCTTCTGGGGCTTGAGATTCCCACCGACTTGAAGCGTAGTGCTTCAGCACCTGCGGCAGAGTGGAAGTCTCCGGCTCTCGTGTTGGATGGAACGCCATCTCCATTCCGTTTGCATGTGAACGTGCGATTTTCCTTGAGCCGCCCTGCAAGTGCCTGCGAGGCTTGGAAGATCAGATACCGTCTCCGCGAACAGTTGCTGATGCTCCTTCTTTCGCACTCCAATGGGTATACGTCCCGGCCGGGGATCGTACAGTTGCCGTCCAAATGATAGCGCTGCCCATGGACATTTTTTCGCCAGATCAACGATCCAGGCTGATGTCTCGTATCAGAGGCAAGGATACGAAGCCGGAACTATTGGTCCGACGAGCAGTGCATGCTCTCGGTTTTCGCTTCCGGCTGCATCGTCGCGACCTACCTGGGAGTCCGGACTTGGTGTTTCCATCTCGGCACAAAGTCATCTTTGTTCATGGGTGTTACTGGCATCGGCATCCGGGCTGCCAATACGCCTACACACCGAAATCGAACATGGCGTTCTGGCAGTTGAAGTTCGACGCCAACGTCACCAGAGATCGGCTGGCCCTCAGCACGCTTGAATCTCTCGGATGGGGCGTTCTGGTGATCTGGGAGTGTGAGACGCATGACGCAGAAGCCTTGCGTGCTCGGTTGATCGAGTTCTTGAGGGGAGATGAAGCATCGGAAGAGGGTAGCCATGGAAAACAATGAACACTTGGCAAAGCGTAAGCTCGAAAGACTGGCGTCCGGGGCCGCCCCGAAAGTACTCGAACTATGTTCGGGTTGCGGTGGACTGTCGCTGGGCTTGAAGACTGCAGGCTTCGAGCTTGCAGCTCATGTAGAGAGCAACGATGAGGCAAATGCCACATACGCACTGAATTTCGCTCCGGAGAATCCTGCGCAGGCGAAGCAGTGGGCTATCTCCCGTGACATGGTGGCTCAATCAATGAGTGATCTCATCACAGATTTCGGATTGACCGGAGGGCCACGCGAAGCTTTCGATGTCCTGGCGGCAGGACTGCCATGTCAGGCGTTTGCCCGTATCGGAAGATCCAAACTTCGATCTGTGACGGGAGATGAGGATGCATTCAAGAACGATCCCCGCGCATCCCTTTATCGCCGCTTTCTGGAAATTGTGGACGAAACCCGACCTCTGGTCATTCTGGTTGAGAATGTTCCGGACATCATGAATTTTGGCGGTCACAATGTACCTGAAGAGATCGCAGAAGGGCTCCGGGTTCGTGGTTATGTTACTCGTTATACACTGCTTAATGCGGCGTTCTATGGCGTTCCTCAGCTTAGGGAAAGGCTCTTTCTTATTGCTGTTGACGTCACCCTTGATGTGATTCCGGAATTCCCTTCGCCGACCCACTTCATGGAATTGCCGCGTGGCTATGAAAGCAGCCGTGCTGTAGCTCTTAAACACGTCAAGGATGCGGGTTCGCACTTCTCCCCCATCCCTTCCCCTGCAAGCAAGTTGCCTTCTTCGATAAGCACCGAATTGGCCTTGGCTGACCTTCCCTTCATTTCCGATCATCTGAGGGATACGACGATCATCAGAAAGCGGAAGGTCGCAGACAAGTTGCCGTATCGTGAAGGCAGCACACCATCCGCGTACGCCCGCCTGATGCGCGATTGGCCCGGGTTCTCTGCTTCCGATAACGTGAGCGGCAATGTCGTGCGCCTGACCACACGTGACTTTCCGATCTTTGGTCGCATGCCCCGTGGAGCAGACTATCCTGTTGCACTGCGCATTGCGCAGCAACTTCTGGAAGAAAAGCTACAGCAGGAACATTTGCCGCCACGGCTAGGGACTATTCGTTACCGGGCTCTGGAGAAGGCAACGATTCCTCCTTATGACGCAAGCAAGTTTCCCAACAAGTGGTGGAAGCTTGATCCGGATGCTCCCTCTAGAACCCTGACAGCTCATCTTGGAAAGGACACGTATTCGCACATCCACTATGACGGACGCCAGAAACGCATGATCTCCGTCCGCGAGGCAGCACGACTTCAGTCGTTTCCCGATGGATTCGAGTTTGCTGGAGCCATGAATGCGTCTTTCCGTCAAATTGGCAATGCGGTTCCTCCGATGCTTGCACTCGCTGTCAGCAAGGCACTTATGGAGACTATTGAGCAGGCGATTGCAGGACGGGATTCCTCCAACCGTCGAGTAGCATGATTTCGCTCTGACTGTGCCGCTAGAGCTATCGCGAAACATAGGCATGCAGCTGTAGTAGCGCATCTTGCCAATACTGCGTCCCGGCGTGCCGCCGTCGGATTCGCGGGCTGCGCCAGCACTTCATGCCGAATCGCGGTCATTCGGCTTTGCCCCATGACACCTCCGGCCCGGCTTGCAGCTTTGTCCACCTAGAAACGGGCAAACTGTTCCTGTTGAGCGTGATGAATCTGACATCGTTCGACAGCCGGTATTTCAGGCCGGCCAGCGCATCACGTGATCTGCGTTGCACGGCGGGTGCGGCTGGAGTCCCACCCATGATGGCAGCCGACTCGCTGCACGTTGCCATGCATCTTCTCGTGCCATCGGGCGTGCCGACCCAGTGGTTTTCCGCCTGTCATCGCGCGTGCAGTGCGAGCGCATCCGCGCCGCACTTCACGCTGCCTTCCCATGTGCAGGTGTCTTACCTCGAACGCGTTCGGCCTATGGCTGTCACGGCATTTGCCGGCGCTCTGCCTGCTCGCGCAGCAGCGCCGCCGGGCCGCCGATGCCCGGAGCGCCAGCGAGGGAAAAAGGCGGAAGGCAAGACAAAAGGACGCGGCACCGGGCCACGTCGAAAGCCTGTCTGCACATGGAGGAAGCACGGCACCCCGTGTAGATGGCATCGTGCCTTTGAAATGCGTTAAGCCGCATGGATGCTGGCTTGGTCGCGTACCAGCTACGCGGCAGCACGCCACACAACGCCAGGGCTGCATAGCGTCTAATGGCGTAAATAGGCGTCAGGAGCGAGGGGTAGATGGCGCGGCAACGGCGCGCGCGATGAACCGAGCCAGCGGCCCGGAGGCGGCCTTGTCGGGCCGCAGCAGGTAGGTCTTCAACCGGGGAGACGGCCCTGCCAGTGGGCGACTGGTCACATCGGCAGTTCGGCAGGCAGCGACTTGCAAAGCTCCGACCAGCGCCAATGCGTAGCCGGCCGAAACCAGGGTCAGCATCAGGTCGAGTGAGGCGACCTCCTCGGCCACCAACGGTTCGATGTCAACGGCACGAAGGACGCGCGCAATCTGGCGGCAGTAGCCCTCGCAGATGTGCGAGTCGCACAGCACCAGCGGATAGCGCAGCACTTCCTCCAACGGGATGCGCTTGTGGGTCAGCAAGGGATGGCGCGCGGGAACAGCCACTACCAGCGGATCGCTCCATGCCAGTTCCGCTAGCAGGCCATCTCCCACCTCGTCGGACTGGGCGAAACCCACGTCGTACAGGTCATCGTGCAGCCCCTTGATCTGCTGCGATAGCGGCACTTCGACCAGATGGATATCGACTTCGGGGTCATCCTCGCGGCACTGCATCAGGAAGGCGCTCAGGCGCGGCGGCGTGATACCGTCTGAAAGCGCGACACGCAATTGGCCATCATAGCCAGCAGCGACGGCCTTCACGCTCTCGCGGGCCTGCTGCAAAGCGGTGAAGATGCGTGGGACATGCTCCAGAAACATCTGCCCAGCGCGGGACAGGCGAGTGCTACGCGAGTTGCGGATGAATAGGCGCGTGCCAAGGTCTTCCTCCAGTTCCTTGATAGCGCGCGACAGCGGCGATTGCTCGATGTGCAACCGTTCAGCAGCGCGGGCGAAATGGAGTTCTTCAGCTACGGCAATAAAGCAGCGTAAATGTCGAAATTCCATTGGCAGCCACTTCTACGCGGTCGGAATCGTTCCGCCATCAATCACATACTCCGCCCCTGTGATCGTTGCAGCGCAAGGGGAAGCAAGAAATGCAATGAGGTTTGCCACTTCGATGGGTTTCGATGGTCGCCCAATCGGAATGCCCCCCAACGACTTCATGATGATCTGCTTACCACCCTCGTAGTCGGTTCCAGCCTGTAAGGCGAGTCTTTGTGCCAGGGCGGCGGACGCTTCCGTCTCAATCCATCCAGGAGCCACTCGTACGACACGAATCCCCTTGGGCGCGACCTCCTTCGACAGACTTTTGCTGTACGTCGAGAGAGCCGCCTTCGCCGCCGCGTAGGCGGTAGTCGATTCAGGTAAAGGCAGTTCGCGCTGGATCGAGGTGACGTGAATGACAACGCCTGCGCCTTGCGCCAGCATGCCAGGCAACAGCGCGCGATCTAGCCGGACGGCGGGGAGGAGGTTGAGGCTCAGTTCGTGCTGCCACTCATCCTCCCCCAAGGCAGCAAAGCCACCGCCTGGTGCCATCGAACCACCCACGACATGGACGATGATGTCTACTCCACCAAAGTTGGTCAGCACTGCCTTTGTCACAGTGTTGCAGCCTTCGATGGTCATCAAGTCAGCCGTCACGAAGAAGTCTGCCAACGTATCGGCTGGTTGCTCTCGCGCCGTGGTAAGCACCTTTGCACCGAGTTCGTGGAATAGACCGACGACGGCTTTGCCGACACCCTTGGTTCCCGCTGTCACCAAGACGCGCCTGCCCTGTAGTTCCAGGTTCATGGACATCAGCCGATCTCCAGTGACTTGATCTTGTCGCCATCCAGGCCGAACACGTGATCGAGTTGCGCCGGGCTGCCAGGGAAATTGCCGACGACTTTGGCTGTGACCTTCAAGCGATCTCCTTCTCGGGAGAGGCTGATGGGCTCAACCGTGTACTGGAATGCCTTCTGTGCCTCACGCTGCCATGCTTGGATGGCTACATGCCCCCTATGCGTCTTGCCTTCGTCCACAACGATCGCATCCGATGTGAAGCAATGGGAAATTTGAGAGATGTCCGAGCCATTGCTGATCTCGAAGTAAACGGCGACTGGATCCGGTAGTGAAAGGGGCATGGTTGCGTTCTCGCTGTGATTTACTGTACAAGAATTTTCGCCATATACTTTCAAACTATCAAGAACGCACTAAAAAGTAAGTTACTGAGCCATGGGAAAGATATACACACCCGCCACTGCCGCAGTTGGCGTAGAAGAAGTCCTTCGGCTACTGGAAGGCCGATGGAAGCTGATCATTCTTTTCCATCTATTCGGTGGGCAAGTGCAACGCTATTCCGACTTTGAGAAGCTGATCCCCGGGATTTCTCAGAAGATGCTGGCCCAGCAACTTCGTCAGCTGGAAGCGGACGGGATTGTTTCACGCAAGCTTTATCCGCAGGTACCCCCAAAGGTTGAGTACCGACTGACAGAATGGGGGCAGGCCTTGTGCCCCGCTTTGGATGCAATGCTGAAATGGGCGGAGAAGCGCGAATCGTTGTTGTCAGCACACGACGGAGACGCGACTCAAGAGTCCTCTTGAGCTTTGCGAAGCCTATGCCGTCAGGTATCACGTAGCGCCCGCAGGTAGTGGCAAGGGAAGCACGCCCACACACCAATGCTGGCAGGAAATTCCCGATTTACACGGCACACTGCCGCGATATCTTCCGTGCCGCGCGCCCTGCAACGTGCAGACTGGTTTGCCGTACACCTTGATGCTGCACCCTTCAATCTTGCCTTCCGCCTTCGCCCCTCGCTATCGCTCCGGGCAGCGGTGGTCTATCTAGCGTTGCCGCACGTATACGGTCAGTCAGTTGGCGAGTAGTACAACGGTGATCGCAGGCAAGGCAAGACACCAACGACGGATGGTTGCGTAGAGCCAGCGTGAGATGAAGGTCAAGGCTATGATGATGTGACCTCGCATGCTGCAAAGCCCCTAGGCTTACCGCCGCGAAGCACCTATGCTGCACCTAGTTCGAAAGGTCGTAGCGGCCAACAATGGTCGGAATCTGGCCTAACCGTTTGCCCCACAAGGCCTTTCACGCCGCCGCGTGATCGCACAAAAAACTTGACAGCGGACATTTTTCATTCCTGGTGCAGATCCTGCTGCATGTCCCGACCAAATAGATGAGTTGGGCGCATTGCCGCTTCCTGAATAACGACGGACATCATTGCCCCCGTGCTGTAAAAAAACCACCGTCCCAGCAGGTACGGTGCGCGGCGGCAACCCCGGTCGGCAAGATCGCGCCGCAGCCATCACCCGCCGCCGGCCTTTGTCGCCGAAACGCAGATGGAACACCCCCGGCGCAAGCGCGGTGGGAAATCAAATCGACTCCAGACGGAGGCAGCGCTTCAAAGCCGCGCCTTCCCAATTGCACCTGGCCACCAGGAAAGCCTTGATCGGCGCATCACAAAGAGCTTTCTGATTAGAGCTTTCTAATTTTTGATAATCATTCTCATTTATAATACGGCCTGTTTGCCCTCTAGAACACATGGCTGGGCATGAAATCCGGCATAGAAGGGAATACGCGATATAACCACCCCAAGTTTTCAACCACTGACCTAAGGAGCATATCCATGCCTCAAAAATCCAGGATCTTCCGACGACGTGTTTTCGTTCCTGCCCAAACCACCATGGCCGTCATGCTGGCCATGGGCTATCCGGCGCACGCCTTATCCTCAGAAATCGTGTTGCCGCGCATCAACGTGGTCGCTGGTGGAGAAGACGCCATCGTCAAGCAGCCCGGCTCGGTGAGCATCGTCGGCCCCGCCGATCTCGAACGCATCCAGCCGCTATCCACGGAAGATGCCTTGCGCACGGTGCCGGGCATCCACATCAAGGGGGAGGAGGAATCCGCCATTGTCGCCAATATCGGCATGCGCGGTCTGAGTGCGGCGGACTACAAGTCGCTGATCCTGGAGGACGGCGTGCCGGTCGCCCCCGGCCTGTTCGTGGGTAACCAGCGCTACTACAACCCACGCATCCAGCGCATGGAAGAAATCGAAGTGCTGAAAGGCGCCGCCGCACTGCGCTACGGCCCCAACACCATTGGCGGAGTCATCAATTACAAGACCAAGGAACCGATCGATGGCGTGTCGATTGCAGGACGCATCGGTTCACACAACTATCGGGAAGCCACGCTGGAAGCCGGCGGCAAGTCGCCCTCGGGCGAGGCCAAGGCCGGCCTGTTCTACACTCGCGCCAAGAGCGATGGCTTTCAGGGCAAGGGCTTCGATATGGAAGACCTGATGCTCAAGGGTGGCATGGCACTGGGGAACGACCAATGGGTCAGTTTCAAGTTCACGCACCATGAAAACGACGCCAACATTTCCTATCGTGGGCTGTTTCTGGATGCCTACAAGGCAGGCGCTTCGTACAATCCCGCTCCGGACGACTGGTTTCTGACCAAACGCAAGTCGCTCGACCTCAATCATCAGTGGGAAATCAACCCGGACACGACCCTCAATACGCTCGTATACTGGAGCGACATGAGCCGCGACTACTGGCGGTTCGCGGTCGACAATGCCGCCTCGACCGCCGCCGGACGCTGGGTTTATACCAACACCGTCAATGGCAACAACCGCGCCTTCGAGCGCGTCGGCCTGGATTCGCGCCTCACCATCAACCACAAGAGCTTTGGCTTCAATAACAAGGCCGAGATCGGCGTCCGCATCATGGACGAGGAGATGGTCGATCAGGGCGTTACCGCCACCCGCGCCAATCCGCGTTCGGGAACGATCAGCACAGACCGCGTGGATTCCGCCACCGGCTATGCACTGTTCGGCGAAAACCGTTTCGACGTGACGGACAAGCTTTCGATTACACCGGGCCTGCGCATCGAGCACTACGAGCAGAAGAGGCATGATCGACAAAACAGCGCCAACGACGGAAAAAGCTCCAACACGGAGTACCTGCCGGGCATCGGCGCGACGTACTGGCTGAGCCCGGGTACGCAGCTTTACGGCAGCGTTTACAAAGCATTCTCCCCACCGCTGAACAGCCAGTCGATCGTGACCGGCCTCGATCAGCAACTGGATGCGGAAAAATCACTCAACATCGAAGCGGGAATACGTGGCCAGTCAGGCAAACTCCGCTATGAACTGACCGTCTTCCAGATGGACTTCGACAATCAGATCACCCCGGCCATTTCCGGTGGTCTGACGAATGCCAATGCAGGCAGCACCCTGCATCGCGGCCTGGAAACCGCGTTTGGATACAGTTGGGATAATGGCTTCAGTCTGGATACGAACCTAACCTGGATACCCACCGCAGACTACCGCGAGGATCGCGGCGGCGGCGTAAACAAGGGAAATCGTTTGCCCTATTCGCCGGAGTGGCTGGCGAACGTCACCTTGGCCTATGTCTCTGGGCCGATGCAGGTCGCTCTTGCCGGAAGGTATGTCGATGAGCAATACGGCCACGGCGACAACACCGATCCTATTACCGGCAGCGGCAACAACATCTGGAAAGGCAAGCTCCCGAGCTATCACACCTTCGACCTGACCGGCACTTACGCGCTCAGCAAGCAGTTGAAGCTCACGGCGGCAATCAAGAACCTCACCGACGAGCGTTACATCGCCGGATTGCGCCAAGGCATTTACGCCGGTGCCGAGCGTTCGCTCGAAATCGGGGCCAAGTACGTCTTTTGATCGTCGGATGGCATGCGGCAATACGGCGGCATATGCTGCTCGCCGCATTCCATCTGCTCCTGCCACAACCGGCGCGCCATATAGGGACGGCAGGCGGCCGTCTGTTATCGTCTGCGCGCCAGCAACAACGACATTCCCATCATCATGATGGCCGCCAAATCCACCGTCAGTTACCGCCAGATTGAAATAGACGCAGTGAGACAAAGATAGACGACAAAAAGGCCGGAACCCTTGATTTATCCAGGTGTTCCGGCCTTCATGAGACTGCGTGAGAAGTGTTCTTGGTGGAGACAGGCGGGATCGAACCGCCGACCTTCTGATTGCGAACCAGACGCTCTCCCAACTGAGCTATGCCCCCGTTACTGCATTCTGCCGGCATCCGTGCACATTGATCATACGACCCGGATGCAGGCGGAAATTCTATAAAGCGTTGCAACTGCGGTCAAGACAAGGAGCCCAGGCAAACTTGCCCTGACCGCGGCTTCATGATCAATCGCCGAGCGCTTCGATCGGCGGTGAATCCAGATCGGTCGCATCGGTCTTGCCGCTCGGCATGTTGAGCCAGGCAGCCAGAGCCGGCAGGAAGAAGATAGCGCCGAGCATATTGACGAGGAACATGAAGGCCAGCAGCAGGCCCATGTCGGCCTGGAACTTGAGCGAGGAAAACGCCCAGGTGCCCACACCGATCGACATGGTGATGGCGGTAAATACCGCCGCCGTGCCGCGCTGGCACATCGCCTCGTAGAAGGCCGTGCGCAGATCGTTACCGAGGTGCTCCATCTGATGCTGGATACGTTCGAACAGATAGATGCCGTAGTCGACACCGACACCGACGCCCAGCGCAATCACCGGCAGCGTTGCCACCTTGAGACCGATGCCCAGTGCCGGCATCAGGGCGTTGCAGAGGATGGACACCAGCGTCAGCGGGACGATGATGCACACCGCCGCGCGCCAGGAGCGGAAGGTGATCAGACAGAGCAGGGTGATGGCGCCGAAGATCGCCAGCAGCATGGTGATTTCGGCGGCCTCCACCGCTTCGTTGGTCGCCGCCATGACCCCCGCGTTGCCGCCTGCCAGACGCAGCAGAACGTGATCGTTCTTCTCGTTGGCGATAAAGCGCTTGGCCTCCTTGACGACGTGAGCCAGGGTGGCCCCCTTGTGATCCTTGAGGAAGATCATGACCTGTATCGTCTGGCAGGCTTCGGTATTGATGCCGTATTCGGGATCGTAGGCACGTCCGCCCTGGCGCAGGGCATCGTACGTCCGGCCGATCGCGCCCCAGCGCGGACTACCCTCGTTCTGCGCAGCAACCACGATCTTGCCGATGGTCGGCGCGCTGATGACGGACTGCACGCCATCCACTCCGCGCATGAACAGTTCGAGACGTTCAAGGCTGTTCATCAGCGGATAGTCGAGACAACCCTCTTCCAGTCCCTGCGCCTCGGCGATCACGGTCAGTACGTCCGTACCGATCTGATAGCTCTCGGCGATATCCTTGGTGTCCTGATTGAGGCGCGAGGATTGGCGCAGCTCGGGGAAACCGATACCGATATCGCCGACCTGCAGCTTGCGCGATTCGAGCACGCCGACGACCAGCAGCGCGCCGGCAATGGCGAAGATCACCAGCGCCGGCTTCGGCAAGGTGAATACCGACAGGCGCCACCACAGCGGATGCTTGCCCAGGCCGTCCATGGTGGTCGGCTTCATGGCGCGCTGCTCCAGACTCAGATGCGAGAGGATGATCGGCAGCATCATCTTGTTGGTGACGATCATCAGGAGCACGCCCAGACAGGCGGTGATACCCAGCTCATGGACGATGGGAATCTCGATGTTCATGATCACCATGAAGCCCAGGGCATTCGTCACCAGCGCCACGGTGCCCGGAATGAACAGCTTGCGGATGGCGCTGTGCGCAGCCTCCACCGAGGTCGCGCCTTTCAGCATTTCCAGCTTCCAGGCATTGGTCATCTGCACGGCATGGGAGACGCCGATGGAGAAGATCAGGAAAGGTACGAGCATGGAAATCGGATCGATCCCCATATTGATGACGGGCAGCAAGCCCAGCAGCCAGACCACCGGGAGCAGCGCAACGATCAGGGCCACCACGGTCAGCTTGAGCGAGCGGCAGTAGAAATACAGCAACAGCGCGGTGATGACGAAGGCGATGCCGAAGAAGGTGAATACGCCAAGCAGGCCGGCAACCACTTCACCCACCAGCATGGTGAAACCCATGATGCCGATGTCGATGTTCGGCGTCTCGTACTTCTGCCGGATTTCCTCCATCTTCTTGGAAACTTCGTAGAGGTTCAGGCGCTGTCCCGGATTGTTCGGATCGGTTTCCTGCAATTCGGCAGAGACCATGGCCGAACGCAGATCGGAAGCAACCAGTCGTCCAACTTCACCCGAGCGGGTGACATTGACGCGCACCTGTTCGAGGTCTTCCGGATTGTCGGAAGAAAACTGCGCCGGCACGACCACGTCGCCACGAAAACCCTCTTCGGTCACCTCGACATATTTCACGTTCGGCGTGAATAGCGACTGCAGCTTGCTGCGCTGCACGCCTTCGGTGAAGAAGACGGCTTCGGTCACCTTCTGCAGGGTATCGAGAAACTCCTTGTTGTAGATGTCGCCCTCGCCCTTCCAGCGGACATTGACCAGCACCTGGTTGGCCCCCGGGAAGACGGTCATGTATTTCTCGAACGTCTGCATGTAGGGATGGGTCATCGGGATCATCTTGAGGAAGCCCGGATCGAGCTGGATCCGGGTCATCGACCAGCCAAACCCCAGCGTCATCGCAACGAAGACGACAAACAGCGACTTGCGATGATTGATCAGGAAATCAGCACACAGATCTACAAAGCGACGGAAATACGAAGGCGTCGCGCGGCGGTCTACTGTCGTCATTTCTGCTCCCCCTGCTGGCCGCCATCGAAGTTGTGTATGCCACCGAGACCCGCCGTCAGCAGACGGCCATCCGGCAGGGCGACGATGGCAGTCAGGTTGTTGCCCTTGTTTTCCTGGATCACGTTGAAATTGGCGCCGTTGTCACGCGACTCGAGCATGACGCCGCCCTGGCCGACGATCATGATGCGGCCATCCGGCAACACGGCATGGCCGAACAGGCCAATCGACAGATGAGTCGGAATCTGCGTCCAGGTCGCGCCAAAATCCGTCGTCCGGAAGATGTTGCCGCGCAGGCCATAGGCGATCCATTCCTCGGCGCTCAGGCGAATCAACCCGAACATGGTGCCGCGATAGAACTCGGGAATCGCCTGCCAGGTCTGGCCGAAGTCCGTGGACTTGAATGCCAGGCCATGCTCGCCCACCATCATCAGGTGGCCATCGGCAGCGCCATTCATCGCATAGATGTGGGCATCGCCGATGCCTGGCTCGCGTTTCTCCCAGGTACGGCCATGGTCGTTGGAAACGAAGAAGCGGCCAAAGCTGCCATAGGCAAATACCGGGCCTTCCGCCAACCCCCAGACGCCCAGCAGCGGCTCGGAGAAATCCTTGTCGAACAGCGTTTCGCGCCAGTTCAAGCCGCCATCTTCGGTGAACAGCGCCCAGGCGTCGTGACCAACTGCAACGCCTTCCTTGTCGTTGAAGAAAACCACCTGCGTCAATGCGGAACCACGGCTATCCTTGACCTGCGCTTCGCCCCAGGTCTTGCCCTGATCGTCACTGAGAAGTATGTGGCCCAATTCGCCAACGGCAACCAGACGCTCGCCGGCCATCGTCATGCCAGTTACCGCAAAGTGCTCTGCCGTGATGCGCGTCTCGGCAAACACCGGTGGCGGACGCGAGGCAAAGGAAACATAGGCACCGATTGCCACGATCAATGACATGCCCAAACCAATCAGTAGCCGCATGCTCCCCTCCTTGGCTGGTAAACCAGACGTGTTCGCACTATCCGCACTGTCTTCCCCTCCTGCTTTTAATAATAAATTTTTTGGAATCTAAGATGCCCGCTGCCACCCGGCATCGTCCATACAGAGTAAGACCCGGCGTATGGATTGTGCCGGCATCAGCCTTGCTCCTCAGTTCATCGGTCTCCGCTGAAAAAAAGGGGAGCCGAATACGCTCCCCCTCTTTTCTGATGACATTCGGCAATACGGACAGCGACGGACGCTTGACACTTAGAAGTGATAGGTCGCGTTGAAGGCGACGAGATCACGATCCGAATAGCTGTTCATCGTATGCGAACGCAGATCGTAATCGCCCAGCCACCACGTTGCCGACACACCCAGCGTCAGGTTCTGGCGATAGGTGAAATTGGCATCGATACTGGTCCGCGCGCTGCCCTTGCCCATCAGACCGCTGTTCCAGCCGCCCTGCACGGCACCATTCCCCACCAGTTGGCGCCAGTAGAAGACCGGAATCGACAGATCCCATTCCGGCCAGGGAGTGTAGTCGAACTGCGCGCGCACGACATAGGCCGCCGCATTCTTGTCGAAACGCGGCTCGGCTGGGCCGATGACGTCTTCAACCGACATGCCCGCGAACTTCGGATTGGTCTTGACCTGGTTGAGTATCCAGGGATTGACCGAATAACCCGGCTTTTCGAAGCTGTTGAGGTGCTGCAACGCCAGCTCGCCACCGAGAATCACGTTATCCGCCCTGGTCGCTCCCCAAAGGAAGTTGCCGCCCGACCAGGCGCGCAGGAAGGACACGTTGCCGCTGGTGATATTGGCTCGCGCCAGGTTGTAGTGCAGATTGTTGATCATCATCGGCGCGCCACGGCGATAGGACAGCTCGCCTGCCACCTGCCAGTCACCGAACAGGGTCGAGAAGCTGCCACCCAGCAGCTTGACGTCGTTCATGTAACGGACGGCAAAGTTCGAGTTGAACGGCGTCAGCGCGTTGATCAGATACTCCAGTATTTGCGCGTTGGGATTTGGATTCGGCCCATCGAAATAAGCGAGACCGCCACCTTTCTTCGCATACGGCGTACCAAAACCAAACTCAGGGAAGCCGACGGTTTCCGTGTAGTTCAGGTAATACAGCCCGACATCGGTCATGTCGGTCAACTGATACTTGGCCGCCAGACCCCACTGACCTTTCGAGGTGCGCCCGATATCCTCCGCCCGCCAGGCGCCGTAGTTACCCCAGCCATTCAAGCCCCCCAACTGCAGCCAGCCTAGAGGAATGGTAATGGGGGAAGTATTCGGCAGGAGTTGCAGTTGGGCTGCCAGATTGCTGCCATTGAACCCGGCCAGGCCCTCCCAGGGAAACGCCGACTGGAAGCTCGCACCCGGCCCAAGGAAGTCGCTGGCACTGAAGTAGGTTCCGACCGGCGCCAGCTCGGTTTCACGGAAGCGCCACTTCTTGTAGGCCATCACCGTCAACTTTTCACTGATGCCCAGGGTGCCGTAAATCTGCTCCGTCGGCAAAAAGGCTTCCTGTGCCGGCACCCCCGGCGTCATGCCCTTGACCTGATCCATCGGGTTCATCGAAGAACCGATCCCCTGGAAGAACAGGCCCTCACCCCAGTTGACCACCTGACGACCGACCTTGACGAACAGCGGGTAACTCCCGTCATCCCCCAGTTTCCAACGCCCCTGAACATAGGCATCGAGCAGACGCGTGCGCTGGCCGATCAGACGCCGCGCTTCTTCGGAGTATTCGTTGTGTGGTCCGGTACCGTTGAATGTACCCGGTGCATTGTGGTCGTTGGTCTGGAACAGCTTGGCATCGCGGAAGGCGTTCACCCGGGCAAAGGCACGGTAGTTGTCCTTCGTCACATTCACATCCATCAGGGCGCTGACACGGTTGCTGATCGTACCGTGTTTGTTGGCGACCAACTGGCCATCGTCAGTGTTGTTCTTGCTTTCCATCTGGGTGAACACATCGACCGCCGGGCCCCACATGCTGCCTGTCAGCGGCCAGGTCTTTTTCACCACCCCCGGCGATCTGGAATACTCCGTTTTGTAGTTTTCCATGCGCAGAGGTTCGGCCAGGCGCTTCAGGTTCTGATAGCTGACCTGCAGCGACACATCGATGACCGTGCCATCGTCAAGCTTGATCGGCTCGAAAGCGAGCGCCGAACCACCATACATCGCCAGTAATGCAGGCAACACTTTTGTAACCAAGCCGGTTGATTTGCGATTCATGCACTCCCCCCTGTCAGCTCTTTTATTTATGACAAGCCAAAACTTCTTGCGGATCCGGAGGCTGAAACACTGAACCCGCCTTATCAATTGTCAAGCATGCTGCATCCGCCGATGGTACATCAATCCGGATCGGCGGATTCTACGATGCAATCCGGAATTATGCAAAACCCGCTTTTCGATCGGCGGCTGCCTGCGTGGCCATGACTCCAGCAGCAGCCGGCCTCCTGCATCTGCACTCGTTTCATGTACCCGTTTCATTGCGCGGCAAGATAATTCCCGGTAGTATCCGGCGACTATTGATCCGGCACGGTGATGCGTCGACTCCGTTGGCCCTGAGCCCTTCGATGTGTTCAGGCCGGGCTGCCAAAGGGCCTGGCCTCGACACAGCCCCGGCCCGAACGGAACTGCAAATTTCATCTCACCGGCTCGATAATCTGGCGCTGCCGCCGTGCTGCATCGATTGCCCGGCGCTATCGGCGCCCCCTGCTTTCACATGACCTTTCTCGGCCCCATGGCCGAAGCAAGGTTCATCATCAAAACAACAAACGACATCAACAGGAGAGTAGCGAAATGTCTGATACACCGGATCTGACCCAGGTCAAGACCTCCACCCGCGATCTGGCCGTCATCCAGGAGCGGCTCACGGCCTGGATGGCCAAAACCCTGGGGCCGGGCTCCGAACCCCGGCTATCGGACGTGCGCAATCCCGGCAGCGCCGGCATGTCGAGCGAAACCTTGCTGTTCGAGATGAGCTGGAAGGAAAACGGCGTGCAAAAAACGGGTTCTTTCGTCGGCCGCCTGCCGCCGGCGGAGGATGCTTTCCCGATATTTCCCAAATACGATTTCCCGCTGCAGGTCGGCGTCATGCGCCTGGTCGAGCAGCGCAGCCAGGTGCCGGTGCCCAAGGTGCTCTGGGATGAGCCGGGCTCGGAGGCGCTGGGCATGCCTTTCTTCATCATGGCACGCGCCAGCGGCGAACCGCTGCCGGATCTGCCGCCCTACCCCTACGGCGGCTGGCTGGCCGAGGCCACGCCGGAAGAGCAGCAGCGCCTGCAGAACAGCTCGGTGGCGATGATTGCCGGCATCCATGGCGTCAAGGCCAGCGCCGGGGAAGTCGCCTTTCTCCAGCCCAAGCGCCAGGACGGCTCGCTGATGCGGCGCATCGTCGATGACTGGAAGGATTACTACGAGTGGGCGCGCGAAGGGCTGGACGTGCCGCTGGTCAACGAAATGGCCGCCTGGCTGGAAGCGCATTGGCCGGCGAACGATGGCGGCAATGAAGGCGTGATCTGCTGGGGCGATGCCCGCCCGGGCAACATCCTCTGGGAAAACTTCGAGCCGACAGCCGTGCTCGACTGGGAAATGGCCACCTTCGGTCCGCGCGAGATGGATGTCGCCTGGCTGATTTTCTTCCACAAGTATTTCCAGTACATCGCCATGACCCTGGGCTTCCCCGAAGCGCCGATGGCCGGCTACATGAAACGCGCCGACATCATCGCCGAATATGAACGCCTGAGCGGCGTCAAGCTGCAGAACATGGACTGGTTCCTCGGCTTCTGCGTGCTGCGCATGGCGATGTTCGATGTGCGCATCAGCCAGCGCCAACTGCGCTTCGGCGAGCGTCAGCCGGAAGAGGATCACAACAACTACCTGTTCACCCGCGAGATCATCCGCAAGATCCTGCGTGGCGAAGATCCCTGGGATTTCTGAACGACTGTCCGACAGAAACAACCAGGATCAACCAAGTACAAACTGCAAATCAGAAATCACGACAAACCTCCCGCAGCGGCAGCAGCGCCTGCATCGCTTGCCGCAGCGGAATAATTCAAAGGGAACGGAGATGGCATTCAAAGGAAAAGTGGCCTTGGTCACCGGCGGCGCCAGCGGCATGGGGCAACTCGACGCCCTGCGTCTGGCACGCGCAGGCGCCCAGGTTGCGATCATGGATCTCAACGACAAGGGCCTGCAGGAAACGGCCGCGCAATCGCCGAACATCAAACCTTATCGCTGCGACGTCAGCAATCTGGAAGAAGTGCGTGCCGTGGTCGGGCAGATCGAGAAGGAAGTCGGCCCCATCGACCGCCTGGTGCATTGCGCCGCCATCATGCCGGGACAGTCGATCAAGGACATGCCCGCCGAGCTCCACAACAAGGTGATGGCAATCAACTACTTCGGCACGGTAAACCTCACCAAGACGGTGATGCCGCTGATGGAAGCGCGTGGCGGCGGCGACATCATCCTGTATGGTTCGATGGCCGGCTCCGTGCTCACCCACAATCTGGGCGCCTACAGCGCAACCAAGGCGGCGATCAATGCCTGGGCGGAAACACTGGTGCGCGAAAACCTGGACAGCCCGATCCGTTTCCTTCTGGTCTGCCCGCCGATGGTCAATACGCCGCTGGTCAACCAAGCAACGGAGCATGGCCCGGAAAGCCTCAAGGACTCCGCCAAAACGGGCAAGAACATGGCCCAGCCGCAGGAAATCATCGATGCCGTCGAAGCCGCACTGGAACGCGGCGACTGGGTCGTGCGGCCCAAGCCCGCCGGCTTCATGATGCTCTGGCGCCGCCTGTTTCCAGGTTCGCTATGGTGGGTGATGGAGAAAGCCAACAAGGTCAAGTAGCCCCGCCTCGCGGCTCATTGTCCAAAACGGCACCCCGCATTTTGCGGCGTGCCGTTTTCTTTTGTCCGCCGCGCCCCGGCAGCCGAAATTGGACATAAAAATAGCCAGCTGCATCCAGCCGGCTATTTTCAATGCACTGATTTTTGATTTGTTTGGTCGGGGTGAGAGGATTCGAACCTCCGACTCCTGCGTCCCGAACGCAGTACTCTACCGGGCTGAGCTACACCCCGAACCGATGACACCATGATCCTTGCGCGACCCTCCGGGAAAGGGGGAAAACCGCCGTACCGGCCGTTCACCAGGTTGCGCGAATGAAGCTAGTGATTCCGCGCTATCGCAAAGGCCGCTAATTCTAGCAGGGCTTTTTTGTAATTTGAAGCTTTTAATGTGTCGAGCGCCAAAATGGCTTGCTCAACTTCGTACTCGGCCTGCTTGCGAGTCACGGTCAGTGCGTCGGTACTCTGAATCGCGGCCAGAACCTGGCTGAACTGTTCGCGCCCGCCGGAAAGCAGCGCATTGCGCACACACTCGGCCTGCGCCGCGTTGCCATGCTGCATGACGTGAATCAGCGGCAGGGTCGGCTTGCCTTCGGCCAGGTCGTCCCCCAGGTGCTTGCCGGTATCGGCTTCCTCGCCGGAATAATCGAGCACATCGTCGATCAACTGAAAGGCCGTCCCCAAATGCATGCCGTAACGCGCCAGCCGCTCTTCCATGTCGGCATCGGCGCCGCCCAGCAACGCCCCGAGACGGGCGGCCGCTTCAAACAGCTTGGCCGTCTTGTAGCGGATCACCTGCAGATAGGCTTCGATTTCGATATCGACATTGCGGCAATTCATCAACTGCAGCACTTCGCCTTCGGCAATCACGTTGGTGGCGTCGGCAAGTACCTGCATGACGCGCATGTCGTCCGCCACCAGCATCATCTGAAAGGCGCGGGAATACAAAAAATCACCCACCAGCACGCTGGCCGCATTGCCGAACAAGGCATTCGCGGTTTCCTGCCCGCGCCTGAGTTCCGACTCATCGACGACATCGTCGTGCAGCAGGGTGGCGGTATGGATGAACTCGACCACGGCGGCGAGTTCATGCCGATGGCTGCCTCGATACTCGAGCGCACCCGCCGTAAGCAGCACCAGCGCCGGACGCAGCCGCTTGCCGCCGCCGGCAATGATGTACTCGGCAACCTGGCGAATCAGGAGGACATCGGAATGCAATCGGGCGCGGATGACCCGATCGACCTCGCGCATGTCGGATTCGATCAATGCGCTGACGGAGGTCAAGGAAGAAGCGGAGGACACTAGCGGCAATTCTCGGAAAACCGCGATGTTAGGCGGCACCCGCCGACGCGTCAAGCCATTTTGCAGGCCAAGCGGTTTACTCGAAACATCAAGCCCGCTATAATCCGCGCTCTCAATGCTTCAGCATGGCCAGTTAGCTCAGTTGGTAGAGCAGCGGATTGAAAATCCGCGTGTCCGTGGTTCGATTCCGCGACTGGCCACCACTATTCAGCGCCCAACCGTTTGCGGTTGGGCGTTTTCATTTCTACCTCCCACACACACGACACGCGGGGTGCAGTAACTTTGGTTCGGGTTCTGGGGCCGAGGGGTGAAGGGATGGGCACAGGCATTGCAGGTTTTCTCCATACGAGTCTCCATGAAAAAGACTGTATGGAAACGCCCTCTGAGCAGGAGGATAGCTTGCCAGCGAGCAGCCAGATCCTTCTGCGGCATCATTTTCTCTTCAACCTTTGGCCCCCGTGGGCGTTTGCCGGACTCGGGGCGCTGGTGCTGTTAACAATGAGAGTCGAGCTGTAGAAGTATATTAAAAGCGTAGATATTTGTATATTAGACGAACAATGACGCTTCTACAAATTGACCAAGTACATTGTGAGCGCCATAATTCGCAAAATATGAGATTAAATGCGCCATGGGAAACGTAAGCCATCACCTGTCTGGTCTAGGCAAGCTTGACCGCGAGCGCTTGTCCGCCGTCATGCGCGGCACAAAGGGAACGATCACCAACGAGCAAGCCGCTAGGGTCATGGGGCTTGACCAGGCTGACGCATCGAAGCTGCTGGCACGGTGGTGCAAGAAGGGCTGGTTGTCGCGGGTAGCTCGAGGGCTTTACGTGCCTGTGCCGTTGGAGGCCGAGCGGTCTGATTTGCCACTCGAAGATTCCTGGCTGGTCGCCGTCAGTCTCTACTCGCCGTGCTACATCGGCGGCTGGAGTGCGGCTGAGCATTGGGATCTGACCGAACAGATTTTTCGGACGACGGTGGTGATGACCACGACGCGTCCACGGAATAGAAAGCCCACGCTCAAAGGGGCGGCATTTTGGCTCTCCACCATTGCTCCGGAAAAAATGTTCGGCCTGAAGACGGTTTGGCGTGGATCGGTAAAAGTCTCCGTTTCCGACCCCAGCAGAACCATGCTGGACATGTTGTCCGATCCCCAGCTTGGCGGTGGCATTCGGTCCGTCCAGGACATGTTCAGAAACTACCTCGGTTCCGATGCCAAGAACCTCGGCCAGTTGATGGAGTATGCCGAGCGTCTGGGCAACGGCGCGGTATTCAAACGCCTAGGGTTTCTGTTGGAAACAAACGCTCCGCAGGAGGCCGAGGCAATCGAACGATGCCAGCGCCATCTGACGATGGGCAACGCGCGCATCGATCCGAAAATGCCTGCCGAGGCATTGGTGGTGCGGTGGCGACTCTGGGTGCCTCACGACTGGAAGACGGGGGTGAAGTGATCGAAAAGCAGGAAATCTCGGAATTGGCGCGCGAGCTTTCGCTGGATTTGCACGTCGTCGAAAAGGATTACGTCCTCGGCTGGCTGCTCGCCGGCATTGCCGCGAACCCCGAGCTCTCGGAAAACTGGGTTTTCAAGGGTGGAACATGCTTGAAGAAATGCTACTTTGAGACGTACCGGTTTTCCGAGGATCTGGATTTCACGGTGACCGAGGAAGCCCAGCTCGACGAGGACTACCTGCTGCAGGCATTCCGTCAAATGGCGGAATGGGTCTATGAGCAGAGCGGCATCGAGATTCCTGGAGAACAGATTCGGTTCAAGTTGTCAGTGCTCGACGGCGGTCGGTACGCGGAGGGGCGCGTCTATTACGTCGGCCCTCTCATGCAGAAGCGCAATCTGGCTCGGATCAAGTTCGATCTGACCAGCAAGGAGAAGCTCGTACTACCGCCACAGAAAAGAGCTGTCCATCATCCGTACAGCGACTGCCCGGATGATGGTATCCATGTCTTGAGCTACTGTTTCGAGGAAGTGTTTGCCGAGAAGATTAGGGCCTTGGCAGAACGGGAGCGTCCGCGCGATCTGTACGACGTCGTGCATCTATACCGGCATGATGAGATTCAGCCCGATCGGGGTGTGGTACTCAAAACACTGCAGGAAAAATGCGCGTTCAAGGGTATCCCCGTCCCGACCATTGGGAGCCTGCAGCGCGAGGATGCCAAGATCAAGTTGGCCGCCGAATGGGAGGACATGCTTGCCCATCAGTTACCCGTCTTGCCGGACCTCGAGCAGTTCTGGAATGAGATCCCGAATGTTTTTCGCTGGCTTCATGGCGATGTCGAAAAGCCCTCACTGGCATCGGCGCCAATCGTTGGGTCGTTGGACAATGCGTGGCAACCGCCCGCAATGGTCTATGCATGGCGCACAGCAGTCCCGCTGGAGTCCGTGAGATTCGCTGCCGCCAACCGCCTGTGCGTCAATTTGCGTTATCAGGACTCTTGGCGACTGATCGAGCCGTACTCGCTACGCCGCAGCATGGACGGAAACCTGCTGCTTTGTGCCGTCAAGCATGAAACCGGGGAATCCAGAACTTACCGGGTGGATCGGATTCAAGGTGTCGAGGTCAGCAGAACGCCATTCACCCCCCGGTACCAGATTGAGCTGACCCCGACCGGGCCATTGGCGGCACTGCCCGTTCAACGCCTTGCCGCACCAAGACAATCAATCAACTCGAGACCAAGGGTCTCGGGCAGCCCCACAAGAACGTTGACCGGGCAGACTGGGCCCACCTATGTGTTCAAGTGTCCGAGTTGCGGGAAGCAATTCCGCCGAAAAACCTATGACGCAACATTGTCATCCCACAAGAACAAAAATGGCTTCCAGTGCTTCGGGGGCTTCGGTTCGTTGGTGAAAACGGAATATTGAAAATCGGCATCAGGTACGTGGGCGGGCGTGGTAGAAGCCCGGCCGCTCTCCTCTGAAGCCCCTTCTGGTTGTGATTCTTCCTACAATACCCGAAATGCTTCAAGACACTGGTTCTTTCGGTGAGGGTTCTCCGTCACCAGAATTCGACGCCCAACCGTTTCCGGTTGGGCGTTTTCATTTGCGCTTCCCAAAATTGCATTGCCTTGCCCGTCAATCAGATCGACAGCGCGGTCGCCGATTACCCGCAACCGCCGGATACGGCGCGGTCATCCCGGCCGGACATGAAACAGACGGCGAATTTGTTGACGGCACGCGCGAACAAGCGCGTCAGCGCTCATTCCGTGCGCAAAGCCTCGACCGCGTCCATGCTTGCGGCGCGGCGTGCGGGCAGGACGCCGGCGAGCAGGCCGATGGCGATGGCGATTCCTTCGGCAAGCGCGACGAACTCCAGCGGGGTATGCACCGGCAGGTCGGGCAGCGTGGCGTGAATGATTTGCGCCAGGCCGATGCCGATCGCCAGGCCGAGGAATCCACCGATGGCCGAGAGCACCACGGCTTCGCCGAGGAAGATGCCAAGGATGGTGCGGCGTGGCGCGCCGAGTGCGACCATCAGGCCGATTTCACTGGTACGCTCGGTGACGGCGATGGTCATGATGGTCACGATGCCCACCCCGCCGACGAGCAGGGAGATGCTGCCCAGCGCGCCCACCGCCATGGTCAGGATGTTGAGGATCTTCGACAGCGAACGCAGCATGTCGGCCTGGGTGATCAGGGTGAAGTCCTCGCGGCCATGCCGCGCCTTGAGCGTCGTTTTGATGGCGGCGGAGACATGATCCACCGAAACATTCTCCGGATAGGCGACGCGGATTTCCGATACGCCATCGCGGTTGTAGAGTTCCATCGCGCGGGCGGCCGGGATGAACAGCGTGTCATCGACATCCACGCCGAGTACTTGTCCGCGCGCCTCGAGTACGCCGATCACCGTGAATTGCATGTTGCCGATGCGTACCCGTTCGCCCAGCGGATTGGCGTCGCCGAACAATTCCCGCTTGAGCTTGGCGCCCAGCACCGCCAGCGAGCGGGCGCTGCCCGATTCTTCACGCGGGAGAAACTGGCCGATGCGAATGGCGATCGTCACCACCTTGGGCATGTCGGCGCCCACGCCGTAGAGCGTCGTGCGGCGCACGCGCCCATTTCCGGAGACTTCCGAATTGCCCCAGATCCACGGCGTCACGGCGAGGATGTTGGGCAGATGCTGGAGCGCTCGCGCATCCTCGATGGTCAGCGGCCGCACCGAGCTGGGAATGCCGCTGGCGTGCTGGCCGCCGGTCTTGGTCTTGCCCGGTGAAATGAAAATGGTGTTGGTGCCGAACTGGCTGAATTCACTGAGGATGAAACGGTGGATGCCTTCGCCGATGGAAGTCAGCAGGATCACCGCCGCGATGCCGACGGCAATGCCCAACAGCGTCAGAAAGCTGCGCAGACGCTGTGCCGTGATGGCACGCAAGGCAAGCAGGATGCTGTCGCTGGTTCTCATGGCTGCGTCGTCATGCGCTCATCAATGCTTGGCCAGCGCCGCGACGGGATCGAGCCCGGCCGCATTGCGGGCCGGCGCGACGCCGAACAGAATGCCGCTCACCATGGCGGTACCCAACGCGGCCAGCACGGCCCAGTCCGGCGGAAAGGCAGGGAAATTGGGATACATGTCACGAATCAGCGCAGCACCCAGCAGGCCCAGCACGTAACCCAGGAAACCGCCGGCAATCGAAAGGATGCCGGCTTCGGTGAGAAAGGCGAGCTCGATATTCCGCCGGGTGGCACCCAGCGCCTTGAGCAGGCCGATTTCCGCAGTGCGCTGCACGACGGAAACCAGCATCACATTCATCACCAGGATGCCGGAAACCACCAGGCTGATCGCCGAGATGCCGGCCACGCCCAGCGTCAGCGCGGTCAGCACGCGGTCGAAGGTTTGCAGTACCGCATCCTGGGTGATTACCGTGACGTCGGCCTCGCCTTCATGGCGCTGCTTGATGATGTCGAGCGCCTGCGTTCTGGCCGCTTCGATCGACTCGCGGCTCTTCGCCTCGATGAAAATACGGAACAGGGTATTGCTGTTGAGCATCGACTGCGCCAGTGAGACCGGAATCACCACCACTTCATCGGTATTCGTCCCCAGCGAATTGCCGCTCGGCGCGAACACGCCCACCACCCGGTAACGCCAGCCGCCGATGCGCACCAGCCGCCCCAAGGCCGGCTCCGCGCCAAACAGTTCGCGGCGGATGGTGGAGCCGATGACCACCTCGGCCTGGCCCTGTCCCCATTCGCTCGCCGCAAGAAAGCGCCCTTGGGCAATCTCCAGGGAACGGATGCGCGTGTATTCGGCCGTCGTCCCCAGCACGATGGTTTCGCGCAGTTTGCCGCCGATGCCGATTTCGGTATTGCCGATGGCCAGCGGCGCGACACGGCTGATGGCCGGCGAACGCAGCAGGGACTGGGCATCGTTCAGCGTCAGGTCGCGCGGCGTACTGGTGATTGCATTGGCGGGATTGAAGCCGCCGGTCGATGAGCGGCCGGGCATGACGATGAGCAGATTGGTGCCCAGCGAGGAGAACTCGCGCAACACGTACTGCCGCGCACCGTCACCCAGCGCGGTCAAGGTGACCACTGCCGCCACGCCGATGGAGATCGCCAGCACCAGCAGAGATGTCCGCAACGGACTGCCGAGCGCGGCGTCGCGGGCGAAGCGGATCAGGTCACTCGTGCGCATCGCCCGACTCGGCGGCCCTGGTGGATTTGGCGGATTCGGAAGATGCAGCGGATGCGGCACTGTCATGCTGGAGGCGGCCGTCTTCCATGCGCAACTGGCGACGGGCGCGCTTGCCCAGGTTCATGTCGTGCGTCACCACGATCAGCGTCACGCCACGGCTGTTGAGTTCTTCGAGCAGACGCATCACCTCTTCGCCCGTCGCGCGGTCGAGGTTGCCCGTCGGTTCATCCGCGAGAATCACCGCCGGTTTCATCACCAGGGCGCGGGCGATGGCGACGCGCTGGCGCTGGCCGCCGGAAAGCTCGTTCGGCCGGTGATGGCCGCGATCGTCCAGACCGTAATCCTTGAGCGCCTGGGCCACGCGCAACGAACGCTCCTTCGGCGGAATGCCCGCCAACGTCATGGGCAGGGCGATATTCTCGGCCGCCGTCAGGCGCGGCACCAGATGAAAGCTCTGGAAGACGAAACCGATCCGCTCGCTGCGCACCCGCGCCTGTTCTTCCGCGGACAGCGTGGTCACATCGCGGCCTTCGAGCCGATAGGTACCGGCATCGGGACGATCGAGCAGACCCAGCAGGTTCAGCAGCGTGGATTTTCCGGAGCCGGACGGCCCCATCACGGCGACGTATTCGCCGGCGTCTATGCTGACGTTCAGTTCGCGGAGCGCGTTGACCTTGCTGTCGCCGAGATAGAAAACGCGCTCGATGCCCTTCAGTTCGATCAGGGGTGAGGTCATCGCCTGAGCACCGTCCGGAATCAACGCTGCGTCGCAATGAGCGCCGGCTCTTCGGCCTCGAAGTAGGCGCCTGCCTTCACTCCTTCACGCTCCAGCGAGGTCACGACCCGGTCGCCGGCAGCCAGACCTTCGAGCACTTCGGTGTATTCCCAGTTCGACAGCCCAGTCTTGATCGCGCGCTCTTCCAGCTTGCCGCCGACTCCCGCCACCAGCACCCGGCCGCCTTCCAGCAGGGCCGAGGTGGGAACGCGCACCACCTTGTTGCGCACGTCGAGGATGACTTCGATATTGGCGGTATAGCCGACCAGCAAGCGGGCAACCTCTTCAGGGTTGTCGAATACCGCCTCGACATCGACCGTGCGCGATTGCTTTTCGATGGCCAGGACGTATGGCGCAACCCGCTTGATGTGACCCGGAAAGGATTTCTTCGGCAACGCGTCCAGCGAAATGCGCACCGGCTGGCCCTCGTGGATCTTCGTCGAATCGACCTCATCCATCGGCGCCTTGATGTAGAGGCAGCTCTCGTCGATCAGATCGATGGCCGGCGGCGTCGGGATACCCGGTGGCGAAGGCGTGGAATACTCGCCGATCTCGCCGGTGATCTTTGCCACGGTGCCATCGAAAGGCGCGTACAGGAAGGTGCGGCCCTGCTCGACCTTGACCACATTGACCTGCGCCAGCGCCTGGGCCACGCGCGCCTTGGCCGAGTCGCAGGCGGCGCGCCTGGCGTCGGCTTCCGCCTGGGCGGACTCGCTGCGCGAACTGGAAACATAATTCTGCGCATGCAGCAGATCGAGGCGCTGCGCCTCGCGTTCGGATGCCGCTGCCAGGCTGCAGGCTTCGGCCACGCCCTGGCGCGCCGTATCGACCTGCGCATTGGCCAGATTCTTCTGAGCAAGCTGGTCGTCATTCCAGAGCTTCATCAGCAATTGCCCCTTCTTGACCCGCTCGCCCTCCTTGACCGGCAACTGCTCGATGCGTCCTCCCATCAGGGTCGCCAGTTTGGTGCGGCGGCAGGACTCCACCTCGCCAGCACGCGTGTTGGCAATCGAGGATTCGACCTTGCCAACATCGATTCCCGCAAATACCACCTTGATGGGCTTGGGCTGGGTCAGCTTCCACCAGGCACCGGCAATTGCCGCGATCACGATAAGCCCGAACAGCAGGCGGCCAAGTATGGACGATGTCTTTGAGCTAGTCATGATTACCGGTAGCTGTCAGTACATGGGTTGTCATGGAATGGATCCGGAGCGGGGCGGAGACAAAAACGACGCTGGACGCCGCCGCTCCGCCGAAGCAGGGAGGCCCCATTCTACCCGACTCATTCCACTTGGCTTACATCAATTCCGACGATTTCCGGCGACGTCATTCCTGGCATCCCGGCACCCGGGTGGGCTGCACTTTATAATTCCGCCGTGCCACCCTCATCTTCCAGGCGGAACGCCGCTACCCTGCCCCCGACCCATGCCGCGCCCACCCTCCCGGCGGCGCCGCGCGCGATTCTGCTCGTCAAGACCTCGTCGCTGGGCGACGTGGTGCACAACCTGCCGGTCGCCAGCGACCTGCGGCGCCATTTCCCGCAGGCGCAGATCGACTGGGTGGTCGAAGAAACTTTCGCCGACATTCCACGCCTGCATCCCGCCGTGCGCCGGGTCATTCCCGTCGCCTTGCGGCGCTGGCGCAAGCGCTTGCTGCAACCGGCCACCTGGGGGGAAATCGCCGCCGCGCGACGGGCGCTGCGGCGCGAAGCCTACGATCTGGTACTCGACACCCAGGGACTCCTGAAAAGCGCCGTGCTGACCAGCCAGACACGACTGGCCCCGCATGGCCGGCGTTGCGGCCATGCCGCCGAATCCGCCCGCGAGCCGATTGCCGCACGCTGCTACGACACCGGCTACGCCATCCCAAAAAACGTCCATGCCGTCGAGCGCAACCGCTGGCTGGCGGCCGCGGCCTGCAATTACCCGCCCGACCTGCCGCTCGACTACGGCCTCGCCGCGCTGCCCGCATCGGTGCCGGAAGCATGGCACGACGGCGCGGCCTATGCCGTGCTGCTGACCGCCACCAGCCGCGACGACAAGCTCTGGCCGGAAGCGCATTGGCATGCGTTGATCGGCGCGCTGGCGGCGCAGGGACTGCAGTGCATACTGCCGGCGGGCTCGGCCGGCGAACGCAGCCGCGCCGAGCGGCTTGCCGCGACGATTCCCGCTGGCGCGGCCCGCGTTGCGCCGCCCCTGTCGATCGCCGAACTGGCCGGCCTGTGCGCCGGGGCCGCGCTGGTGGTCGGCGTCGATACCGGCCTGACCCATCTGGCCGCCGCCCTGGCGCGGCCGACACTGGCATTGTTCTGCGCCTCGAATCCGCAACTGACCGGCGTGTATACCGGCGATCCGCCGGCCAGCCCGGCCATCAACCTGGGCGCGGCCGGCCAGCCGCCCAGCGCGTTCGCCGTCATCGACGCCGCGCTGGCCATGCTGGGCTGAACTTTTCATCATGAGCATGGCGCGCTTCCTCTATACCCTGTCGCTGCTGCTGACAGCGCCGCTGGTGCCGCTCTACCTGCTCTGGCGCGCGCGCCGGCAGCCGGAATATCTGCGGCACTGGAACGAGCGCTGCGGCTTTTTTGCATCGCGGCTGCGCCCGGCGGTCGGCCAGACGACCCTCTGGCTGCATGCCGTCTCGGTCGGCGAGACGCGCGCCACCCAGCCGCTGGTCAAGCTGATCCGCCAGCGTTGGCCGCAGACGCGCATCCTGCTGACCCACATGACGCCCACCGGGCGACAGACCGCCGCCGAGCTGTATGGCCGGGATGCGGCCATCGCCAGCGTGTATCTGCCCTACGACTTTCCCTGGGCGATGCGGCGCTTTCTGCGCCACTTCCGCCCGCAACTGGGCGCGGTCATGGAAACGGAACTGTGGCCGAACCTGGTGGCGGCCTGCCGGTACCAAGACATCCCGCTGCTGCTGGTGAATGCCCGCCTGTCGGAAAAATCCGCCCGCGGCTATGCCCGCTTTCCCCATCTCACGCGCGAGACCTTGCAAGGACTGCGCGCCATCGCGGCCCAAAGCCCGGAAGATGCCGCCCGTCTGGAAGGACTCGGCGCCGCGCACTGCCACGTCACCGGCAATCTCAAGTTCGACATCAACCCGCCTGACGAGCTGCTGCGGCGCGGCAAGCACTGGCTGCGGCAATGGCGCAAGGATGCGCCGCGGCGGCGCGTGCTGCTGGCCGCCTCGACCCGCGAAGGCGAGGAAGCACTGATCCTCGACGCCTATCTGCGCCACCTCGACGCGGCGCTTCTGCTGGTCATCGTCCCCAGACATCCGCAGCGTTTCGACGCCGTTGTCGCCCTCGCCACGGCACGCCGCCTGAAGACCGTCCGCCGCAGCGCGCTGGACGAAACGGCGCAACTGGACGGCGGAACGCAAGTCCTCATCGGCGACAGCATGGGCGAACTGTTCGCCTACTACGCCGCCTGCGACGTGGCTTTCATCGGCGGCAGCCTGCTCGATTACGGCTGCCAGAATCTCATCGAAGCCTGCGCCGTCGGCGTGCCGGTGCTGCTCGGCCCATCGACCTACAATTTCGCCGACGCCGCCCAGGCCGCGCTGGCGGCCGGCGCGGCACGGCAGATTCGCGACGCCGATGAATTGTTCGACCGCGCCCTGTGCATGCTCGCCGCGCCCGGATCGGCCGACACTTCACCCGGCGCCACCTTCGCCGCCGGGCATCGCGGCGCCAGCGAGCGCACGCTGCAGCTGATGGCCGACATTCTGGAATAACTGTTGCCGGACGAGTCCCGGCGCAACAGCACATGTTGCAATTGCCGGCCTGCGACGTTATGTCACACGACAAGCGCAGTGCGGATTTCTAGAATCCCGGGTTTTGCTCGATCTGCCCAGGAGTTCCGCCGTGTCACTGCGCCGCCCCACACCATCATTCAGCTTCTCGCCACGCACGCTCACGCCGCTTGCGTTATTGATCGCGGCACTCTTCCCTGCCGGCAACGCCCTGGCCCAACAGATGCAGCAGCCGCCGGAACGACTGGCCCGCCTCGACGAAGTCCTGGTCACCGCGCCGGCCGAACGGCCGCTGCCCGCCAATGCAGCCGCAATCAGCGGCGATGAACTCAATGCCCGCCGCGCCGCCAGCAGCGATACCGCCAGCCTGTTGCGCGACGTACCCGGCGTGAGCCTGCAGGGCGCCGGCGGCGTCTCGTCCCTGCCGGTCATCCGCGGCCTGGCCGACGACCGCGTGCGCACCAAGGTGGACGGCATGGATCTGATCGCCTCCTGCCCCAATCACATGAATCCGGCGCTGTCCTATCTCGACCCGAGTCAACTCGAAACTATCAAGGTCTATGCTGGCATCACGCCGGTCAGCGTCGGCGGCGACAGCATCGCCGGCACCATCGTCGCCGAGACGCAGGCGCCGGTGTTCGCCGCGCCGGGCCAGGGCAGCATCGTCAAGGGCGAAATCGGCGCGTTCTACCGCAGCAACGGCAACGCGCAGGGCGCGAATCTCTCCGCCACCTACGCCACCGAATCGCTCAATCTCACCTACGCCGGCGCCACGGCCAAGTCCGACAACTACACCGCCGCCCGCGATTTCAAGAACACCGTGGTCACCGGCCGCGCCGGCCACGAGTTGCCGCGCGACGAAGTCGGCTCGACCGCCTATGAAACCCGCAACCACACGCTGGGCCTGGCCTGGAAAGGCGGCGACCATCTCGTCGAAGCCAAATTCGGCTTCCAGGACATGCCCTACCAGCTCTATCCCAATCAGCGCATGGATCTGCTCGACAACAGCCAGCATCGCGTGAGCCTGCGCTACCTCGGCCGTTTCGACTGGGGATCGCTGGATGCGCGCGCCTATCATGAGGAAGTCGATCACGCCATGGACTTCGGCGCCGACAAGCAGTTGCTGTATAGCGGCCGGCCCGGCATGCCGATGAGAACGGCGGGCAAGACCAGCGGCGTCAGCGTGAAGGCCGAGATTGCCCAAGGCGAGCAGGATATCGTGCGCCTGGGCGGCGAATTCCAGCGCTACCGCCTGGACGACTGGTGGCCGCCGGTGGCCGGCAGCATGGGCATGGGCCCGAATACCTTCATCAACATCAACGACGGGCGGCGCGACCGTGCCGCGCTCTTCGGCGAATGGGAGCAACGCCTGAATCCGCAATGGCTGACGCTGCTCGGCCTGCGCTACGAGCAAGTGAAGACGAATGCCGACAAGGTGCACGGCTACAACCAGGCCACGTTTCCGACGACCGCGCCGATGATGGACATGATGAACCAAGGCCGCGATGCCAGCGCCTTCAACAACGCCAACCGCAGCAAGACCGACCACAACTGGGATCTGGCCGCGCTGGCGCGCCATACGGTGGACGCCACGCAGGAAATCGAATTCGGCTATGCCCGCAAGGTGCGCTCGCCGAATCTCTATGAACGCTATACCTGGTCCACGGCCAGCATGATGGCGATCATGAACAACTACGTCGGCGACGGCAACGGCTACGTCGGCAATCCCAACCTCAAACCGGAAGTCGCCCACACCCTGGCCGCCACCTTCGACTGGCATGCCGCCGACCGCGCCTGGGAACTCAAGGCAACGCCCTACTACACGCGCGTCAGCGACTATGTCGATGCCGTGAAGACGGCAACCTTCAGCGCCAACCAGTTCAACGTCCTCGCCTATGCCAACCAGTCGGCCCGCCTGTACGGCCTCGACCTGCATGGCCGCATGCCGCTGGCCAGGAACGGCTTCGGTGAGTTCGGCCTGAAAGGTCTGCTCGCCTACACCAACGGCAAGAACCGCGACACCGGCGACGATCTGTACAACATCATGCCGCTCAACGCCAGACTGACCCTGACGCACAAGCTCGGCGGCTGGGACAACGGCATCGAACTGGTCGCCGCCCGACGCAAAAGCGCCGTCTCCGACGTACGCAACGAAATCCGGACGCCCGGCTACGGCCTGATCAACCTGCGCGCCAGCTACGCCTGGGATCAAGTGCGCATCGATTTCGGCATCGAAAACCTGTTCGACCGCTACTACGCCCTGCCGCTCGGCGGCGCGTATACCGGGCAAGGCACGAGCATGGGCATCAACAGCATCCCCTGGGGCATCGCCGTACCGGGGATGGGGCGCTCGGCTTATGTCGGGATCAATATGAAGTACTGATGCCGGGTTTCGCCCGGCGGACGACCTACTTTCTTGTCATGCGACAAAGGGGAAAGAAGCCAGGGGCGGTGTTTTGATATTTCGGTGAGTTTTCTCTGGCGGTGCGCTGAAGCCGGGACTCGCCCCGGCGGGCGACCTCCTTTCTTGTCGTGCGACAAGAAAGGAGGCAAAGAAACGCACCCCGGTGTCTCGGCCCTTCGGGCTGCCCGAGTTTCGCCGCCGTCGAGCGGCCGGTTTCTAAACTCGCTGCGCTCGGACAACGAAACCGGAAAGCCCCGCTCGGCGGCGGCGAAACTCGGCAAGACACAGGGGAAAGGGGGAGCAGCTCAACGCGTGGTGGTTGAAAAGCCAAACACCAAATCGGCTGGAATATATCGGCTTCGTCATTCCCACGCGGGTGAGAATCCAGCGGCACGGCCTACCCGACGAAGCGCGCATCGTCGTCATTCCCGCGAAAGCGGGAATCCAGTACGTTCCTGGGTCCCCGCTTTCGCGGGGACGACGAATGTATGTATCAAGCAGCATGTAACACTGCACCAGCTTACCCGGCGCAACGCGCCGCGCTCTATCCGTCGGACTGTGACGCCTTTCATTCCCCTCTGCGCCGCCGAACGAAGCTGGCCTCGGACGGGGATGTCCTGCTTTGCTGTTCGAGCGCAGCGAGTTTGCAAAGCAGGCCGGCCGAGGGTAGCGCAGTGAGGGCAGCCCGGCTTCGCCGGGCCGGCAAGGCGGGGCGCGCTTTTTGGTTACTTTTTGCCGCGTGGCAAAAAGTAACTCGCCCGCCGGGGCGAGTCCCGGCTTCAGCGATCCGTCAGAAAACAACCCGCCAAACGCCGAATCACAGCTTCGAAAATATCGCCCCAGGGCGAAACCTGGCCTTTGAAAACCCCACCACTAACTGTCCAACTTTATGGGTTCAGTTCATGCCGAACGCACACAAAAACGGCCACCAGAAAACCGGCAGCCGTTTTTGTCGAATGAAGCCATGTCGCGCAGCTTCGCAGCTTCTTCGCAGCTTATCTCCGAACCATGATCCTTTCCACCCAACCCTCGCCATCCTGGCTTTGCACCTGAATGAAGCTG
Organism: Sterolibacterium denitrificans; assembly: GCF_900174485.1. Taxonomy (NCBI): domain Bacteria; kingdom Pseudomonadati; phylum Pseudomonadota; class Betaproteobacteria; order Nitrosomonadales; family Sterolibacteriaceae; genus Sterolibacterium; species Sterolibacterium denitrificans. The sequence goes on from NZ_LT837803.1 coordinate 2,976,626, forward strand.
CCCTGATCCTGGCCGGTGTAGATCACTTCCTCGCCGCGCCCGATCGTGCCGACCACCTTTGAGGTCTTGCTGGGCTGCGCGTAAATCTTGAGCCCGGCAATCTTGCCAGTGATGGTGTCGCCCTCTTCCAGCACCAGACCGGCCTTGGTCGGCTGGCCCGAAGCGCCCTTGAGGCTGATATCCTGCCGCGCGAGCTGCGGGTTGTTGCGGATCGAGCGCACGATGTTGTTCCAGTTGTCGAGATAGCTGGCGGCAATCACCTTGCCTTCCGGCGTGTTGGTGTAACCACCGAGCGCGCCGACGCCGGCACCGCCGGCAAACAGGCCGCCGACGCCCCAATCGGTCTTCTCCGCGCTGCCGGTCGCCGAGGCGATCTGCAGCGATGTCCGCGAATCCGACAGGATCATGGTGGTCTGCGCCGACTTGAACTTGAGCCCGGCAGCCACCACCCCCGCCACGGCGCCGAACAAGCCCAGGCCGCCCAGCGCGCCGCCGATCCCGCCGGAGTCCTTGCTGGAAAAGACGGCATCCGGCGTCAGCACATAATCGGCCGTCACCATCTGCCCCTTGCCCATGTTGGAGCCCCTGCGCAACTCGCCGGATTCGGCAAGCTGGCGCTCCTGCATCAGGTTCTGCATGGCGCGGCCGCGCTCGACCAGAACGAAGCAACTGGACTGCTGCACCATCATGCGGATGAGGCCGGTCGGCGACTGCAAGCCATATTGCAGCAGATGGGAAATCACCGCATCCTGTGGCTCGACCACCGCCAGCGTGCCATAGGGCTTGTCGCACTTCTCGAGTTCCTTGGCCTCGCCCGTCGCGCCGTCCGGGCCGGCAGCGCCGGAGGGCTGCCCTTGTTCCTGATTGTTCTCGCCGCCAAGACTGAAACCGAACGCATGCACGGGGGTCACCACCTGGGCCAGCGTCATCCCGAGAATTACGGCCCGAGTCATTGTTTTCATGTAGCTTCTCTCCTTGTCCTTGTTATTGAGCCGGGAAATTATGACAGATTTGCCATCATTCTTCGGCTAGCTCTTCCGCTTGCGCGCGGGCGGCAGGTCGGTGCAACTGCCGTGCGCGGCTTCGGCGGCCAGGCCGATGGTCTCCCCCAGGGTCGGATGGGGATGGATGGTCTTGCCGACGTCGATGGCGTCCGCGCCCATCTCGATGGCCAGCGCCACTTCGCCGATCATGTCGCCGGCATTCGGCCCGACGATGGCGCCGCCGACGATGCGGCCATCCTGCCGATCGAAGAGCAGTTTGGTGAAGCCGTACTCGGCGCCGTTGGCAATCGCCCGCCCCGAGGCCGCCCAGGGGAAAACGCCTTTTTCAACGGCGACGCCCTGCGCCCCGGCCTGGCTTTCCGTCAGTCCCACCCAGGCGACTTCCGGCTGGGTGTAGGCCACGGCGGGAATCACCCGCGCATCGAAAGCGGATTTCCCGCCAGCCGCCGCCTCGGCCGCGACATGGCCTTCATGCACCGCCTTGTGCGCCAGCATCGGCTGGCCGACGACGTCGCCGATGGCGTAGATGTGCGGGATATTGGTGCGCATCTGCCGGTCGACCGCAATGTAGCCTCGTTCATCGACCGCCACCCCGGCGGCTTCGGCGCCGATACTTTTGCCGTTCGGCGTGCGGCCGACGGCAACCAGCACCATGTCATAGCGCTGCGGCCCGGCAGGCGCCTGCTCGCCGGCGAAACTCACCTGTATGCCTTCCGGCAGCGCTTCGACCGCCGTCACCCGCGTCTTCAGCATGATGCTGTCGAAACGCTTGGCATTGCATTTCTCGAACACCTTCACCAGATCGCGATCCGTGCCCGGCATCAGGCCGTCGGTCATCTCGACGATACTGAGCTGCGCGCCCAGCGCGGCATAGACGGTCGCCATTTCCAGCCCGATGATGCCGCCGCCGATCACCAGCATGCGCTTGGGCACGAACGGCAGCGCCAGCGCGCCGGTGGCATCGACGATGCGCGGATCCTCCGGCACGAACGGCAGTTTCACCGACTGCGAACCGACCGCGATGATGGCCTGCCTGAAGGCGATGGTCTTTTCGCCCTCATTCGTGGTGACGCGCAGATGCTGGCCATCGACGAAGCGGCCCGTGCCCTGGATCACATCGACCTTGCGCACCTTGGCCATGCCGGCCAAGCCTTGAGTGAGCTTGCCGACCACGCCGTTCTTGTGGGCACGCAGTTTGTCCAGGTCGATTTTGGGTACGCCGAAACTCACGCCGAATTCATTCCCCCCGCGCGCCTCGTCGATCACTGCCGCCACATGCAGCAGCGCCTTGGACGGAATGCAGCCGACGTTCAGGCAAACGCCGCCCAGCGTCGGATAGCGCTCGACCAGGGTGACCTTGAGGCCCAGATCGGCCGCGCGGAAAGCGGCGGAATAGCCGCCGGGGCCGCCGCCCAGCACCAGCAGATCGGCTGCAGCGTGAGGCGTGGATGCCGCGGCAGTGGCCGGCACCTCGGGCGCTGGCACGGCAGCCGACGTGACCGCCTCGGTTCCGGCGCCGCCCGACTCGCCCACCTCGTCCGCATCACCCACTTCCAGCAAGGCAATGATGCTCCCCTGCGATACCTTGTCGCCCACCTTGACTTTCAACTCGCGCAAGATGCCGGCCACGGGACTGGGCACGTCGATGGTGGCCTTGTCGGACTCCAGGGTGATCAGGCTGTCTTCGGCCGCCACCGCATCGCCTGGCCTGGCCATCACTTCGATGACGGGTACCGCCTGAAAGTCGCCGATATCGGGAACCTTGATCTCGATCGTCCGGCTCACAGCAGCACCCTCCGCATGTCGGTCAGCAACTGGCCCAGATGGCTGGTGAAACGCGCCGCCGCCGCGCCGTCGATGACGCGGTGGTCATAGGACAGCGATAGCGGCAGCATCAGGCGCGGCTGGAACTGGCTGCCGTCCCACTGCGGCTGCATCTCGCTCTTCGAGACGCCGAGGATGGCGACTTCCGGCGCGTTGATGATCGGCGTGAAGGCCGTGCCGCCGATGCCGCCGAGGCTGGAAATCGAAAAACAGCCGCCCTGCATGTCGGCCGGCGAGAGCTTGCCTTCGCGCGCCTTCTTCGCCAGTTCGGCCATTTCGGCGGCGATGTCGAACACGCCCTTTTTGTCGGCATCGCGGATCACCGGCACCACCAGGCCATTCGGCGTGTCGGCGGCGAAACCGATGTGGAAGTAATTCTTCAGCACCAGACGCATTTCCTCGCCCTGGCCGTCGAGCGAGGCGTTGAACTCGGGAAACCTCCGCAGCGCCGCGACGCTGGCCTTGACGAGGAAGGCGAGCATGGTCAGCTTGATGCCGGATTTCTCGTTTTCCTTGTTGAGCGCGACGCGGAAATCTTCCAGCGCGCCGATATCGACGCGATCGAACTGCGTGACATGCGGAATCATCGCCCAGTTGCGCGCCAGATTGGCGCCGGAAATCTTCTTGATGCGCGACAGCGGGCGGATTTCGATTTCACCGAACTTGCTGAAATCCACCTTGGGCCAGGGCAGCAGATCGAGGCCGCCCGCGCCAGCACCCATACCCGCGCCGCCGGCCGTCGCCGCCGGCGTTGCCAGCACGCCCTTGACGTAGGCCTGCACATCCTCGCGCAGGATGCGGCCCTTCGGCCCGCTGCCGCTCACCCTGGCCAGATCGACGCCCAACTGACGGGCGAAAGTACGGATCGACGGGCTGGCATGGGGCAGATTGCGGGCCGCTGCCCGTTCATCCACGGCCTCCGCTGCATCCGTCGCCGGCGCGACAGTGAATGCCGAACGCGGCGCCAGCGGATCGCCCTGCATGCTGCGGAATTCCGGCGCGGTCAGAGCAGCGGCGCCGGCCGCATTCCCGGCCGAAACCGCTGCCTGGGTGTCTGCCGACGCCGGTGCCGTGGTCACCGGATCAGCCGGCTTGGCAAGCGGGGCCGGAGCCGGCGCGGGTTCGGCCGCAACCTCTGCCGATTCAGCCGAGGACTCGATCAATGCGACCAGCACGCCTTCGGCCACCTTGTCGCCGACCTTGACGCGCAGTTCCTTCACCACGCCCGCCACGGGCGTGGGCACGTCCATCGTGGCCTTGTCGGATTCCAGCGTCAGCAGCGTGTCCTCCGCCTGCACGGCATCGCCGGGCTTGACGGCAATCTCGATGATGGGAACATCCTGGAAACCGCCGATGTCCGGCAACTTGACTTCGATGATCTGGGCCATGGTTCACACCTTCAATGGATTGGGCTTGTCGGCCGACATGCCGTATTTGGCCAGCGCCTCCTTGACGCGCCCGGCATCGATCTGTCCCTCGTCGGCCAGGGCGCGCAGCGCGGCCAGGGCGATCCACTGCCGGTCGACCTCGAAGAAATCGCGCAGCGTCTCGCGCGTGTCGGAACGGCCGAAACCGTCGGTGCCCAGCACGCTGTAGACACGAGGCACGTAAGGGCGAATCTGCTCGGCGAACAGGCGGATGTAATCCGTTGCCGCGATCACCGGGCCGCGCGTATCGGTCAGGCAGTTCGCCACATGGGAAACCCGCGGCTTGTCGCCAGGATGCAGCAGATTCCAGCGCGCGCAGTCCTGGCCGTCGCGCGCCAGCTCGGTGAAGCTCGGGCACGACCACAGATCGGCCTCCACGCCCCAGTCCCGTTTCAGCAGTTCGGCGGCGGCCATCACCTCGCGGAAGATGGTGCCCGAACCAAGCAACTGGACGCGCGGCGCATTCGAGGCGGCCGCCTTGCGGAAGCGATACATCCCCTTGAGGATGTCCGCCGCCACCTGCTTGCCGGCCGGCATGTCGGGATGCTCGTAGTTCTCGTTCATCACCGTGATGTAGTAGAAGACATCCTCCTGCTCGGTGAACATGCGGCGCAGGCCGTCCTGGACGATCACCGCCACCTCGTAGGCAAAGGTCGGATCGTAGGAAACGCAGTTGGGGATGGTTGCCGCCAGCACGTGCGAATGGCCGTCGGCATGTTGCAGGCCTTCGCCGTTGAGCGTGGTCCGCCCGGCCGTCGCGCCCATCAGGAAGCCGCGCGCGCGCTGGTCGGCTGCCGCCCAGATGAGATCCATGGTGCGCTGCATGCCGAACATCGAATAGAAGATGTACACCGGCAACATCTGCACGCCATGCGTGGAATAACTGGTGGCCGCGGCGATCCAGTCGGCCATCGCGCCCGCTTCGTTGATGCCTTCCTGCAGTATCTGCCCGGTCTTCGACTCCTTGTAGAACATCAACTGCTCGGCATCCTGCGGCGTATATAGCTGGCCGAGCTGGTTCCAGATGCCCAACTGGCGGAACATGCCTTCCATGCCGAAAGTACGCGATTCGTCCGGCACGATGGGCACGACGCGCGCGCCGACGTGCTTGTCCTTGACCAGCATGTTGAGGATGCGCACGAAGGCCATGGTGGTCGAAATTTCCCGCCCCTCGCCGGGAGACTTGTGGAACGCCGCATAGGCCTCCGGCGCCGGAACTTCCGGCGACTGCACTTTCTGCCGCCGGACCAGCAACGGCCCGCCCAGCGCCTGGCGATGGCGGCGCATGTATTCGAGCTCGGGGGAACCTTCGGGAAATTTCAGGTAGGGCATCTTTTCCAGATCCCCGTCGGCGATCGGCAACTGGAAGCGGTCGCGGAAATCCTTCAGCGAGGTGGTGCCCATTTTCTTCTGCTGATGGGTGATGTTCTGCGCCTGGCCGGAATCGCCCATGCCGTAACCCTTGATGGTCTTGGCGAGGATCACCGTCGGCTGCCCCTTGTGGTGGAGCGCCGCGTGATAGGCGGCATAGATCTTGTGCGGATCGTGGCCGCCGCGATTGAGATTCCAGATGTCGTCATCCGGCCAATGCGCCACCATCTTCGCCAGCGCCGGATACTTGCCGAAGAAATGCTTGCGCACGTAGGCGCCATCCTTGGACTTGAAAGTCTGATAATCGCCATCGACGCATTCCATCATGCGATGACGCAGCAGGCCGCTCTTGTCCTGCGCCAGCAGCGGATCCCAGTAGCTGCCCCAGATCAGCTTGATGACGTTCCAGCCGGCACCGCGAAAATCGCCTTCCAGCTCCTGGATGATCTTGCCGTTGCCGCGCACCGGGCCGTCGAGCCGCTGCAGGTTGCAATTCACCACGAAGATCAGGTTGTCGAGATTCTCGCGCGCCGCCATGCTGATCTCGCCCATGGATTCCGGCTCGTCCATTTCGCCATCGCCCATGAAGGCCCAGACCTTGCGCTGGGCATGAATGGCCGGATCGAGATGGCCGCGGCACATCATGTACTTGATGAAACGCGCCTGATAGATCGCCTGCAACGGCCCCAGGCCCATGGAAACCGTCGGGAACTTCCAGAACTCCGGCATCAGCCAAGGATGCGGATAGGAAGGCATGCCCTTGCCGCTGACGTCATGGCGGAAATGATCGAGCTGCGCCTCGCTCAACTGGCCGAGGAGAAAGGCGCGGGCGTACAGGCCGGGCGAGGAATGTCCCTGGAAAAAAACCAGGTCGCCGCCGTGCGCTTCCGTCGGCGCATGCCAGAAGTGATTGAAGCCGACGTCGAACAGCGTGGCGGCCGAGGCAAAGCTGGCGATATGCCCGCCGATGCCCGGTGAGCGCTGGTTGGCGCGCATCACCATGGCCATCGCATTCCAGCGGATGTAGCTGCGGATGCGCGCCTCGATGGCGTAATCGCCCGGCGCGGCAATCTGCTGCTCGACTGGAATGGTGTTGATGTAGTCGGTATTGGCGCTGTAGGGGATGTTGATGCCGGTACGGCGCGCCTGACCGATCATCTGCTCGATCAGGAAGTGGGCCCGCTCCGGGCCTTCGCGTTCGATGACGGCGCTGAGCGCATCCAGCCATTCCCGGGTTTCCGGCGCATCGGTATCTACAGGCAGGCCATTGTGATCTTGTGGCTCAATGGTCATGGACATTGCGACTCCTCATTATGTAAGGATCGATATTGCAGCAGCAGACGAGGGAAGTTTAGTCCGATTCCCCCGGCCTGCCGGCAATAGCGAGGGTTATTGTCTCGCAACTTGCGGGCCGAGCAGGAACATATCACATCATGAAAGAACAATCCACAATGTGCGATAACCTGGCTGACACCCTTCTGTCGCACGACTGCTGCGACAACGCATGCTGCCGGCGCCAAACGGATTGACCGACGATCGAAACCATCCAAAAATCATTCCAAAACCGCTCCAAAATCATTCCATCGGCATGGCACCATCATTCCGACAGCATGACACGACAACTTACTTTAGTGATAGAGTGGCAACCCCTGCAAATCGAACCCAGAGCACGAATCCACCGCGCCATCCACCATGGATCCCCTGCGGAAAAGCAGCCCCTCCCTTGCATGAGTCACTCTCGAAATCCGGCCGTCGCTGCCATGAGTCTGCCACCCACCCGGCAAACATCCGGAACCGGCCAGAACGCGCCCTACCGCAGGTCGATCAAAACCCGGGTGACGCTGTTTACCCTGGCCATCTTCCTCGTCAGCATCTGGGCGCTGGCGCTGCACACCAGCCAGACCCTGCGCGAAGACATCGAGCATCTGCTCAGCAAACAGCACCTGTCGATCGCCTCGATTCTCGCCAGAGACATCAATCACCAGATGAGCGAGCGTCTGGAAGATCTGCAGACCATTGCCGCCACGATCGACAACCTGCAAGCGCATGACCTTGCCCGCCTGCAGCGGCGGCTGGACGGCCTGAGGATACTCCAGCGCCACTTCAATGGCGGCATCTTCGTGGCCGCTCCCGACGGCACGGCGCTTGCCCGCGTCCCGGCGAACAACGACTATCCGCCGCTATCCCCCCACCGCAGCGATGCCGCCGCCATGGCGCTCGCCAGCGGCCAGCCCGCCATCGGCGGCCCGCACCGGGACGCGCTGCTCGATGCGCCGGTCTTTCACATGGCGGTACCCATACGCGATGCGCAGGGTCACGTCATCGGCGCCTTGAATGGTGTCGTCAATCTCGCCACGACCAATTTTCTCGACCAGATCAGCCAGAATCGCTTTGGCAACAGTGGCGGCTACCTGCTCGTCGATCCGCAGCATCGCCGCATCGTGACCGCCACGGACAAGCAGCGCATCATGGAAGCCAGCCCTGCGCTGGAAGACTATCCGGAAATCGCCCGCTTTCTTGCCGGCGAGGAAGGTTCGGCAATCTTCACCAATCCGCTGGGGGTGGAAGTGCTGCAATCGGTACACCGGGTGCCGGTCAGCGGCTGGTATGTCGCCGTCGCCCTGCCCACCGCGGAAGCCTTTGCGCCGATCCGCGAACTGCAACGGCACATGCTGACCGCGGCCCTGCTGCTCAGCCTGCTCGCCGGCAGCCTGACGTGGTGGATGCTGCGCCGCCAGTTGTCGCCCATCTTCGATACGCTGAAAACCATCTCCACCCTGGCCGCAGACCCCGATCGCACGGCGCTCGTGCACAACCTGTCCATCCGTCGCAACGACGAGATCGGCCAACTGATCGGCGGCTTCAATCAATTGCTGAACACGCTGGGCGAACGCGAGGCCGAACTCTGCGCGAGCACCGAAGGCCTCAAGGAAGCGCAACGGATTTCGCACGTCGGCAGTTGGTCGTACGACTCGGCCACGGGGCAACTGGACTGGAGCGAAGAAACCTTCCGCATCTTCGGTCTGGACCCGCAGCGGCAGCCCTCCTATGCGGACTTCCTCGATGCGGTGCACCCTGAAGATCGCGGCAGGCTGGAAGCGGCTTACTATGAATCGCTGCAGAAACGCGCGCCCTTTGAACTCGACCACCGCATGCAACTGCCGGACGGACGCATCCAATGGGTGCGCGAGCACGGCCTGACGGAATTCGACGATAGCGGCAATGCGCTGCGTTCGGTCGGCACCGTCCAGGACATCACCGCACAGAAGCAGACCGAAACGGAATTGCGCATTGCCGCGGCCGCCTTCGAATCGCAGCTCGGCATCATCGTGACCGATGCCCAGTGGATCATCCAGCGCGTCAACCCGGCCTTCACGCAGATCACCGGCTACACCGCCGCGGAACTCATCGGACAAAGCCCGCATCTGGTCCGCTCCGAACGCCATGGCGATGAGTTCTACGAGGCCGTATGGCAAAGCGTGCTAACGACCGGCAATTGGCAGGGCGAAGTCTGGCACCGCCACAAGCAGGGACATGTCTATCCAAGCTGGCTGACCGTCACCGCCGTCAAGGATGCGCAGGGCAACACCACGCACTACGTCGGCACCCAGCAGGACATCAGCGACCGCAAGCATGCGGAGGAGCGCATCAACCAGCTCGCCTTCTTCGACCAACTGACCGCATTGCCCAACCGCACCCTGCTGCTCGACCGGCTCCGCCAGGCCATTGCCGGCTCGACGCGCAGCCATACGCTCGGCGCCCTGCTGTTCATCGATCTGGACAAGTTCAAGGCGCTCAACGACACGCTCGGCCACGACAAGGGCGATCTCCTGCTCAAACAGGCCGCCGAGCGCCTGACCGGCTGCGTGCGCGGCGGCGATACCGTGGCGCGCCTGGGCGGCGACGAATTCATCGTCATGCTGACCAACCTCAGCGCCAACGCGCAGGAAGCGGCAACGCAAACCGAAATCGTCGGCGAGAAAATCCTGGCCGAACTCAACCGCCACTACCTGCTCGACGGTACGATCTTCCACAGCACCGCCAGCATCGGCATCACGCTCTTCAGCGCGGAAAACGCCAATATCGACGCCCTGCTCAAGCAGGCCGACCTGGCCATGTACCGGGCCAAGACGGCCGGACGCAACATGCTGCGCTTCTTCGATCCGGGCATGGAAGCCGACGTGGTCAACCGCGTCGCACTGGAAAGCGACCTGCACGAAGCCCTGGCCAAACAGCAATTCCAGTTGCACTACCAGGCCCAGATGAGCGGCGGCGTGCTCTCCGGTTCGGAAGCCCTGGTGCGCTGGCTGCATCCGCAGCGCGGCCTGGTGCCGCCGGATGAATTCATCCCGCTGGCCGAAGAAACCGGCCTGATCCTGCAACTCGGCGCCTGGGTGCTGGAAACGGCCTGCGCGCAACTCGTGCAATGGGCCGCCAATCCGGAACTGAGCCACCTGAGCATTGCCGTCAACGTCAGCGCCCGCCAATTCCGCAAGCCCGATTTCGTCAGCCAGGTCGGCGAGATTCTCTCCCGCACCGACGCCAATCCCAAGCGCCTCAAGCTCGAACTGACGGAAAGCCTGCTGGTCGAGGACGTGGATGACGTCATCGAAAAAATGCACGAATTGAAAAACATCGGCGTCGGCTTCGCCCTCGACGATTTCGGCACTGGCTACTCCTCGCTGTACTACCTCAAGCACCTGCCCTTCGATCAAATGAAGATCGACCGTTCCTTCGTGCGCGACATCCTCGACGACACCAACGACGCCACCATCGCCCGCACCATCGTCACCCTGGCGCAAAGCCTCGGCCTGGGCGTGATCGCCGAAGGCGTCGAAAGCCTGGAGCAGCTCGAATTCCTCGCCGAACTGCACTGCCACGCCTACCAGGGCTACTACTTCAGTCGACCGCTGCCGATCGACGAATTCGAGGAATACGCGCTGGGTTACTGAACCGGCGACCATCCGTTCATTGCCCCTGGCGCACGCTGGAGCAGACGAGATACTCGACGCGACGCAAGCGCAGCACGGCTGAAACCACCCTCCGGAGCCGATGCAGAATGTTTAGCCGGCCTATATCTAACGTCATATTGACATTGCGTTGAATAGCCAGCAGAATGCCCAGCTTTCATAAATTCAAGATGGGTGATTCAAATTCTCGGGCCAAAGCTGGAGTCTCAGGAATTGCTCTGGCTGCTCGGCAGCCTGTGCAATCTCTATCGTTTGCCGTTCGATCCCAAGCTGGTCGAGCAGGCTTTTCCACCACCGCATAATCTCGCCACGCTGCACGAAGCAGCGCGCTCCCTCGGGTTCAAAACGGGAACGTCAGCCCATCCGGCCGACTGGACCAGGCTGCCCCTGCCGGCCGTGGCGCTTCTGCGCGCCGCGCCGGAGGGCGAAGCGCTGCCGGAAGCGCCCGGCGCCCCGGTCCTCATTCTCAAGACCGACGGCCACAAGCTCCTGTATTTCCGCGCCGGCTCCCAGACCGCGGAAACCTTGCCGGCGGACGAAGCCGGGCTACGCCTTGAACCCGAGCTGATCCTGCTGGCCCGCGAAGCGCAGGGGCAGGACGAAGCCACCCCCATCCCGGGTTTTGAAACGGAGCGGAAATCCTTCGGCTTCGGCTGGTTCGTTCCGGAACTCCTGAAACACAAAACCATCTGGCGCGACGTACTGCTCGCGAGCCTGACGATCCAGTTGGTCGGCCTGGCGACGCCGTTGTTCACCCAGGTGATCATCGACAAGGTGATCGTCCATCAGGCGAACAGCACGCTGATCGTGCTGGGTGTCGCGCTCGCGATGTTCATGCTCTTCACCAGCGGCATGACCTGGCTGCGCCAGTACCTCGTGCTGCACACCGGCAACCGCATCGACGCGGTACTCGGCAGCCAGGTCTTCCAGCATCTGCTGCGCCTGCCGCTGCCGTATTTCGAGCATCGCCCGACGGGAACCCTGGTCGCACGCCTGCAGGGCGTCGAAACCATCCGCGAATTCGTTTCCGGCGCAGCGGTCACGCTGATTCTCGACCTGCCCTTCCTGTTCATCTTCCTGGCGGTGATGTTCGCCTACTCGTGGCAACTATCGCTGATCGCCGTTGGCCTCCTTGGCGCCATCGGCCTGATCAGCTTCCTGGTCGCACCGCTCTTCCGCGACAAGCTCAACCGCCAGTTCATGCTCGGCGCCCGCAACCAGGCCTTTCTGACCGAATACGTTTCGGGCATGGCGACGGTGAAATCGCTGCAGATGGAAGCGGACATCGACAAGAAATACGGCGACTACCTCGCCCAGTACCTGGCCGCCGGCTTCTCCACGAAGCAGGTCGGCAACACCTACAACGTACTCAGCAACGGGCTCGAGCAAGTCATGACGCTCGCCATCCTGATCGTCGGCGCGCTGCTCGTGATGCAGAACGACGGCTTCACGGTCGGCATGCTGGTCGCCTTCCAGATGTTCGCCGGCCGCATGAGCCAGCCGCTCTTGCGCCTGGTCGGGCTATGGCAGGAATTCCAGCAGGCCAACATTGCCGTCAAGCGCCTCGGCGACATCCTCGACATGCCGCAGGAACCGCACACCCTCACCCCAACCCGGGAAAACCAGGGGCCGGGCCGCATCGAACTGCAGCACCTGGCCTTCCGCTACGCCGAACATCACCCGTGGCTCTACCGCAACCTGAACCTGACCTTGAAGCCCGGCCACCTGACCGTGCTGATGGGCCCATCCGGCTGCGGCAAAAGCACCTTGGCCAAACTGCTGCTCGGCTTCTATCAGCCCAATGAAGGCCAGATTGCGCTGGATGGCAAGGACATCCGGCATCTGGCCGCCAACGAACTGCGGGCCACCTTCGGCGTGGTTCCCCAGGAAACCGTGCTTTTCGCCGGCACGCTGTACGACAACCTGGTCATGGCGCACCCGCATGCGAGCTTCGAGGATGTCATCCAGGCCTGCAAGGCGGCGGAAATCCATGAAGTCATCGAACAACTGCCCGAAGGCTACCAGACGGAAATCGGCGAGCGGGGCACCGGGCTATCCGGCGGGCAGCGACAGCGCATCGCCATCGCCCGCGCACTGCTCAAGCGGCCGAAGATATTGATCTTCGACGAAGCCGTATCCAATCTGGACCAGCAGACGGCGGAACACTTTGCCAGAACGATCAACACGCTCAAGGGAAAAGTGACGATGCTGTTCATTACGCACCAGATCCCCAAAGGACTGGCCGTGGACGAAGCCATCGAACTTGGCGCGAACACAAATACGCTCCGGCAAATGGAGATCGTGGAGAACGAAAAATGAAGGCAAAAGCGCTCAATGAGCCTGATGGCGTCAATGATGCCGGCGGGCTTGTCAGCCCCGCCAGCATCTCTACCAATACATGTAAACATAAAAACTCTGATGATGAGGATTTTATTCCATGAGTGAAAAAACACTACAGTTTCTTATTATATTTTTTCACTAACAGCTATTTGCAGCTTTCTACTCATCACAGGTGACTATATACATGATGAGAATATCACCAAGTACATTAAATATATATTCATGGTGGTATTTGGTATAACCCCATTACTACTAATGCTCAAAATAATTTCCCGATTTTTTCTTTCTAGATTTAAGGGGCAGCCCATTCCACTCATTGAAAATATGTTTACTCTTTATTATTTCCTAATTACAAAAGAAGCACAGAAAGAATGGGCCGACTATATTGGAGTGGAGAGCAAAAAAAAGAAATCTGAACTGATATAAAAGGCTGAAGAAAATGGCTTTGATTCTTTTATATTTAAAACGATACTACTCCTTAACACTTTTTCTAACCCTTTAGAGGACCTGCCATGAAATTTGATAGTAGTAGCTTGCTTTCAATCGATCCTGAACATATTAGACGCACCAAACTAGCGGTTGGAGTCATTGCTCTTATTAATGCTTTTTTCAATTTCTTCTTTCCCAATCCAGCAAGCCTATCAACTGGTCGATTATCTTGGATATATCGAAGCATCACTGAAATTTTTGGGCCATATGGCTATCCAGCCATAGAAGCACTTATTGGATTGATATGTATTGCTATTGCCATATCTGAACCAAAATCAAAGCCTAAGGAGTAAATAAAATGTCAGGAATAATCTTCATTTTTTCAAAAGATAGTATCCGTGCCATATCAGCTGCAAGCGCAACACAAGCGGTAATTCAAAAAGCAGAACAGAGTCTAATTTCCGGGGAGGCTACCGGTTTAATCATCTCAACAGCAGATAATCTCGCTCCCGCCTTTGATTTTTATGGCAACGTGAATTCAATGGTGGAGATACAGAAAGAGTGGGAATCGAACAATTGGAACGGTTTCGTCCGTGAATTGGTTGCTGGAACTCTAGGAGTACTTGCCGGTGCCGCGACACTTCCTATCGGGGGTATTTGGTCGGTGGGAATGGGGTGGTGGGCATCAGATTCTTATAAGCTAGCACATGACACCGCAGCCGAAATGTCCGCATCGGCCGATTGGTCTGGTCTATGGAATTTGATGGACAGTCTCGTCGATACCTGGGAAAAAGCCACCATATTCGATATCGACCCCAGACTTCTCCCTCCCAACCCGAACGCCGCCACACCAGCCAATCGTTACATCAACCCCGCCACCAATACCACCTACAATTTCGGCCGCACCTGGCGCCCCCGCATCGATCCCCTGGCTCTCGATCTCGACGGCGACGGTCTCGAAACCGTCGGCATCACCGCCAATCAGCAAATCCGCTTCGACCACGACGGTGACGGCGTGCGCACCGGCACCGGCTGGGTCAAGGGCGACGACGCGCTCCTCGTCCTCGATCGCAACGGCAATGGAATCATCGATTCCGGCAGCGAACTCTTCGGCGTCGATACCATCCTCTCCAACGGCCAGAAAGCCGCCAACGGCTTCGCCGCTCTCGCCGACCTCGATTCCAACCTCGACGGCATCTTCTCCGCCGACGACGACCAGTTCGCCAATGTCCGCCTCTGGCGCGACCTCAACCAGGACGGCATCAGCGATGCCGGCGAACTCATCAGTCTTGCCGAGGCCGGCATCGCCAGCATCAACCTCGCCAGCACCTCCGCCAATACCAACCTCGCCGGCGGCAATATCCTGACCGCCACCGGCACCTATACCCGCACCGACGGCACCACTGGCACCGTCGGCGACCTCAACCTCGCCCACAACCCCTTCTATAGCGAGTTCACCCAGGCCGTTCCCCTCTCCGACGCCGCCAAGGCCCTGCCCGGCATGCGGGGCGCCGGCATGGTCCGCGACCTGCGCGAAGCCGCCAGCCTCGACGGGCAGATCGTCTCCGACGTCGATGCCCTCGCCGGCCTCTCCCGCAGCCAGATGCTGGGCGCCCTCGACACCCTCATCGCCCATTGGGCCGGCACCTCCACCATGCAGACCTCCATGGACGAGGCCGAAAGCCGCAACTTCCGCATCGCCTACCTGCCGCCGGGCCTGGCCGCCGCCAACTATCGTGACGACCCGGCCAACGCCAGCAGCGAAACCATCGCCGCCCTCAACACCAAGGCGGCCTACCTACGCAACCTGATCGGCATCCTCGAAAAGTTCAACGGCGCCCACTTCGTCACCGTCGGCAACAATCGCGTCACCACCGGCACCGGAACGACAGTCAACGTGAGCGCGGGATCGGGCGGGGCAAACGCCATGCCCTATGCCTTCGTCGCCCTCGACGCCGCCCAGATCACCCTGCTCGAACAAAGCTACGCCCAGCTCAAGGAATCCATCTACGCCGGCCTTGTACTGGAAACCCGCCTGAAACCCTATCTCGACCAGATCAGCCTGACCATCGACGAAAACGGCATCCGGCTCGACTTCGCCGCCCTCGAAGCCGCATTGGACGCCAAACACGCCACCGATCCGGTCAATGCGTTGATCGACCGGATCGAACTGCTGAAATATGCGGGCTCGTCGCTCACGCAAAGCGGATGGGAGACGATCGGCAAGATCAATGCCTGGATAACACTCGCTGAACAGAACGGGGACTGGGCATCGGTCCGCACCGCATTCCCGGAGGCTTTCACGACCACCATGACGTCGAACGATGACTTCCGCATTGGACTGAATACCGCGGAAAGTTATACGGGAAGCAACGGCAACGACATCATTCTTGCCAGAGGCGGCAACGACACGCTCTATGGTGGTGCCGGCAATGATTTCCTGGATGGCGGCACGGGCAGCGACTCTCTATGGCGGCAGTGGCAATGACACCCTCAACGGCGGCACAGGGAACGACTACCTCGCCGGCGAAGCCGGCGACGACATCTACCTCTTCGCCAGGGGCGACGGCCAGGACTCGATCATCGACAGCGATGCCCAGAATGGTGCCCAGAACATCCTGCAGTTCACCGACTACACGCTGGACGACGTCAGCCGACTCCTGCGCAGCGGCAACGACCTGCTCATCCAGTTCGCCAACAGCGATTCGGTCAAGCTGAGCAGCTACTTCTCCCGGCTGACCAGTTACAACGACCCGATCCTCAGCGAGGTGCGCTTCGCCGATGGCCAGAGTTTCGACGTGCCGGCTCTGTGCCTGCAACTGGGCATCCATCTGAGCGAGAGCAACGACAGCTACACTTTCTCCAAACAGGCCGACCGCGTCTACGGCAATGCCGGCAACGACGCGCTCTATGGTGGCGCCGGCGATGATTTCCTGGATGGCGGCACGGGCAGCGACTCTCTGTATGGCGGCAGTGGCAATGACACCCTCAACGGCGGCGCAGGGAACGACTACCTCGCCGGCGAAGCCGGCGACGACACCTACCTCTTCGCCAGGGGCGACGGCCAGGACACGATCGTCGACAGTGGCGTCCAGAACGGTGCCCAGAACACTCTGCAATTCACCGACTACACGCTGGACGACGTCAGCCGACTTCTGCGTAGCGGCAACGACCTGTTCATCCAATTTGCCAATGGCGATTCGGTCAAACTGAGCAGCTACTTCTCCCAGCTGACCAGTTACAACGACCCGATCCTCAGCGAGGTGCGCTTCGCCGATGGCCAGAGTTTCGACGTGCCGGCTCTGTGCCTGCAACTGGGCATCCATCTGAGCGAGAGCAACGACAGCTACACTTTCTCCAAACAGGCCGACCGCGTCTACGGCAATGCCGGCAACGACGCGCTCTATGGTGGCGCCGGCGATGATTTCCTGGATGGCGGCACGGGCAGCGACTCTCTGTATGGCGGCAGTGGCAATGACACCCTCAACGGCGGCGCAGGGAACGACTACCTCGCCGGCGAAGCCGGCGACGACACCTACCTCTTCGCCAGGGGCGACGGCCAGGACACGATCGTCGACAGTGGCGTCCAGAACGGTGCCCAGAACACTCTGCAATTCACCGACTACACGCTGGACGACGTCAGCCGACTTCTGCGTAGCGGCAACGACCTGTTCATCCAATTTGCCAATGGCGATTCGGTCAAACTGAGCAGCTACTTCTCCCAGCTGACCAGTTACAACGACACGATCCTCAGCGAGGTGCGCTTCGCCGATGGCCAGAGTTTCGACGTGCCGGCCCTGTGCCTCCAACTGGGCATCCATCTGAGCGAGAGCAACGACAGCTACACTTTCTCCAACCAGGCCGACCGGGTCTATGGCAATGGCGGCAACGACGCGCTCTATGGTGGCGCCGGCGATGATTTCCTGGATGGCGGCACGGGTAACGACTCTCTGTATGGCGGCAGTGGCAATGACACCCTCAACGGCGGCACAGGGAACGACTACCTCGCCGGCGAAGCGGGCAACGACATCCTGCAAGGCGGTTCCGGTGACGACATCCTGACCGACACATCCGGCACGGCGCTCTTCGACGGCGGCGCGGGGAACGATACGCTCACCGGCGGAGCCGGCGCCGAGGTGTTCATCGGCGGAGCCGGGAACGATACCTTGACCACCGGCGCGGGGAATGACGTGATCTGTTTCAACAAGGGCGACGGGCAGGACATCTTCGCCGCGGGCGGCACCGGCGCCGATACCCTCTCGCTCGGCGGCAATTTCGCCTATGGCGATCTGGCCTTTTCCAAGTCGGCCAATGACCTCGTGCTCAAGGTGGGTGCGGACGACCAGATCACGTTCAAGAACTGGTATGCCGCTTCGCCCTCGAAACCGGTGACCAGGCTGCAGGTGATCGCCGAGGCGATGGACGCCTTCGCGGCCGGCGGCAGCGATCCGCTGCTCGACCAGAAGGTGGAGAGCTTCAACTTCGCCGGCCTGGTCGGGGCCTTCGATGCCGCCCGGGCCGCCAACAGCGGCTTGACGAGCTGGACGCTGACCGATGCCTTGACCAGCTTTCAGTTGGCGGGCTCGGATACGGCGGCACTGGGCGGCGATCTGGCCTACCAGTACGGCAAGAACGGCACGCTTGCCGGGATCGGCGTCACGCCGGTGCTCGGCACGTTGTCGGATGCGAATCTGGGCACCAATCCACAGGCGCTCAATTCGCTCGCCAGTCTGCAGACCGGCACCCTCCGCCTTTCGTAATCCGGTGGGGGTGCGGGCATCTGTCCCGCCCCCCGCCTTTTTCGCCATGACTTCATGAAATCGCTGCTTGCTCCCGGCGAAGTCGATGCGCTCGACTTCGCGCCGCCTTTACTGCGTCTGCAGGATGCGCCGCCCAATCCGCTCGGGCGTAGAGTACTTTGGACCTTGCTTGCCCTGCTGGCTGCCCTGTTGCTGTGGGCCGTCGTCGGCCGCCTCGACATCGTGGCCGTGGCCGAGGGAAAGCTCGTGCCGCAGAGCTATCTCAAGATCGTCCAGCCGGCCGAGTCCGGCATCGTCAAGGATATTCTCGTCCGCGAAGGCGAGGCGGTGGCCGCTGGCCAGGTGCTGATGCGCATGGATGCGCTGATCGCCGATGCCGACGGCAAATCACTCGACGCGGAATACCGGCGCAAGCGCCTGTCGCTGCGCCGCATCGAAGCCGAACTCGCCGGCACGCCCTTCCTCCGGGAAGCGGACGACCCGCCGGTGCTCGCGCAGGAAATCGAAGCGCAATATCACGCCAATCGCGCGGCGCTGGACGCGGCCCTCGCGGAAGAGCGCTCGCGCCTTGCCAAGGCCAGACAGGAGCTCTTCGCCGCCAGGCAGGTGAAACAAAAGCTCCAGGAAACCCTGCCGCACTACCGCGAACAGGACGAAGCCTTCAGCGAACTGGCCAGGGACGGCTTTGCCGCGTCGATCCAGGCGAGCGACAAAAAGCGGGAGCGCATCGAGAAAGAGCAGGAACTGGCGACGCAAGGGCACGTCATCGAATCGGCGCGCGCCAGCATGCTGCAATCGGAAAAGCGCCTCGCGCAGATCGACTCCGACTACCGCCGGCAATTGCACGCCGAACGCAACGATCTGCAGGGGCAAGCCGACAAGCTCATGCAGGAGTTGGCCAAACAGGCGCACAAGCAGGCGCTGCTGGAACTCAAGGCGTCGCAGGACGGCATCGTCAAGGATCTGGCCACCCACACCACAGGCACCGTCGTGCAGCCGGGAACCATCCTGCTGACCCTGGTGCCCCGCGAGGAAGTGCTGCGCGCGGAAGTCTGGGTGTCCAATGCGGACATCGGCTTCGTGCGCCCGGGGCAGTCCGTGAAGCTCAAATTCGCCGCCTTTCCATTCCAGAAATACGGCATGGTCGAAGGCGTGGTCGAGCATGTCGGGGCCGATGCCGCGGACGATACGACGAACAACGGCAGCCCAAACGCCGACAACGGCAAGAAAAATCAGCCGCTGGTGTACAAGGCGCTGATTCAACTGAAAGCGATGGCGCTGAGCCTGGACGGCAAGCATTTTCCGTTGTCCGCCGGCATGCAGACGAATGCCGAAATCTGGCTGGGCAACCGTACCGTAATGGAATACCTGCTGTCGCCGGTGCGCAAGGCCTGGCACGAAGCGGGCCGGGAGCGTTGAACATGCGAGCGGAAAAATACCGGCCCTGGCTGGCCGGGATGGCGCTGTCGCTGTACTTGTGCTCCCTGCCGACCACGGCCGAGGCTGCCGATCTTTTGGATATCTATCATCAGGCGCAGGCGAGCGATCCGACCTTCGCCGCGGCGCGGCACGCGCTGGAAGCCACCCAGCAACGGCTGCCGCAGGCGCGGGCCGGACTGTTGCCGGTGATTTCGGCGAGCAGCGGCGAGACGCGGACACAGGCCGACGTCGGCTTCAACAATGCGCCGACCGAGCAGCGCAATACCCGCAATCGCAATTGGGCCGTCCAACTGACGCAACCGCTCTTCCGAATCCAGAACATCCATGCCTATGCCGAGGCGCAGGCCACCGTGGAGCAAGCGGTTGCCCAGTTCGGCCAGGCGCAGCAGGATCTGATCCTGCGGGCCGCCCAAGCCTATTTCGATGTCGCGGTCGCCGAAGAAACGATAGGCGTGGCCGATGCCCAGGTGAACGCTCTGAGCGAGCAATGGACGCTGACCAAGCGCAGTTTCAAGGCCGGCACCCGGGCGCAGACCGACGTGCATGAGGCCCTGTCCCGGCTGGGCGTCGCGAAAGCGCAGCGGGTCGCGGCGCAGAACGATCTCGAAGTCCGGCAGGCCGAACTGGAAAAACTGATCGGCTCGTGGCCGGACGCCCTGGCCAAGCTCGGCGCGACGGCGGAAGCGCCTCATCTGGAGCCGGCCACCCCGCGGGAATGGATCGCCCAGGCGTGGGAGCATCATCCCGTCGTGCTGACCCGGCAGGCGGCCCTGACCGCCGCCGAGGCCACGATCCGGAAAAACCGCGCGGAGCATTTGCCGACTCTGGATTTCACGGTGTCGTACGGTTCGAACAGTGCATCGGGCAGCCTGACGACCCCGGCCGATTACACGCAGAAGTCGGCAGCGCAAACGGCCGGCCTTCAGCTCACGGTGCCGCTGTTTGCCGGCGGTGCGACCCATGCCAGGGTCACGGAAGCCATTGCCCGGCGCTACCAGGCCGCCGCCGATCTGGAAGCCGCCCGTCGGCAGGCCGCGACGGAAGCCCGCCAGGCTTTTGCCGGGGTGGTCAATGGCCTGGCGCAGACCGAGGCCCTGGCCTCGGCCGTCGAGTCCGGCCAGATCGCCGTCGAAGGCAATCGGCGCGGTTATCGGGTCGGCATCCGGATCAATGCCGATGTATTGAATGCCGAACAGCAGCTCTACGCCGCCCAGCGGGATTGGACCAAGGCGCGCTACGACACCCTGCTGCAGGGGCTGAAACTGAAGGCCGCCGCCGGCGTGCTGGACGAGGCGGATCTGGTGGCGATCAATCGTCTGCTGCAGGCACGATAGGCTGCGGCTGCCATTTTTGACGGGGCAGAGACTGCCGCGCTGCGCTTGCCGCCCTGATGCGTTCGGCGGCGCCGATCCACGCCGGTATCGGCGCCGCCTTGCGCAGGACAATCGCATGAAGCCTTGTTTTCGCTTTCTTCTGTGGTTCCCCCTCTCCCCGGCCCCTCCTACCGTATGCACACATCTTTTGCCCCCACCGAGTGAGCCAGAGGCGAGAGAGTCAAGGTTCCGGTTGATACATACATTTGTCGTCCCCGCGAAAGCGGGGACCCAGGGACGTACTGGATTCCCGCCTGCGCGGGAATGACGAACCCGATATCCCGTCAAGAATGCAGCACTACACTAGACCTATATGGGTATAACCCGGCGATGCCCGAACACTTCAAGCCTTTGCACTGGGTGGGGGCTGCGCAGACGCATGCCAAAGGGGCTTGAAATGATTGAAATCGAAAAGGGATCAGCCAACGTCTATGAGGACCTCGGCCCACCCGGCACTGCCGGGATACAGGTCAAGGCGACCTTGGCCACCAAGATCGGCGAAATCATCAAACATCGCCATCTGACCCAGGTTCAGGCCGCCGATATCCTGGGTATGCCCCAACCCAAACTCTCGGGCATGCTGCGCGGTCAATTTCGAGGTATCAGCGAAACCAAGATGCTGGAGTGCATGAACCGGCTTGGCCGGGATGTCGAGATCGTCGTGCGTAAGCCCTCTCGCTCTCACGCCACTGGGCGGACCAGTGTGGTGTTCGCATAAGTTCTTCCCCAGCCTCATCTCGCTCGCTCCCAAAATTGACTCGTGAAATGGAACGCACGATTCGCGCCAGAGATGTGTGCATACGGTAGCCCCTCGCGGAAGAGGGGTTGGGGAGAGGGAACAACCCTCAAACCTCCTCCCGGCCCATTCATGCGATTGCCCTGGCACCTTACGCCCACAACGGCAAGGCGCGGGCAATCAAGGTAAAATTGCGGCCTTTCGTCCCGGTGCCGGCGCGGTTTGCGACGGCGGTTTGCCGGCAGTTTCGACCACTTCTTCGATACCCGATACCATGACCACCGCCAACATCATCGACGGCAATGCCCTGTCCACTTCCGTGCGCGAGCAGCTCGCCGAGCGCGCCGCCGCGCTCAAGGCCAAGGGCGTGACGCCTTGTCTGGCGGTCATTCTGGTCGGCGAGGATCCGGCTTCCGCCGTGTATGTGCGCAACAAGGTGAATGCCTGCGAGAAGGCGGGGCTGCGTTCGCTGAAGGACGTGTATGCGGCCGACGTCGATCCGGCCGTGGTCATGGCGCGGATCGCCGAGCTGAATGCCGATCCCGGCGTGCATGGCATCCTGGTGCAGTTGCCGTTGCCCAAGCAGTTCGACAGCGACGCCGTGCTCGAAGCGATCGCGCCGGCAAAGGATGTCGATGGCTTCCATGCCGAGAACGTCGGCGCCTTGATGCAAGGCACGCCGCGCTTCATTCCCTGCACGCCGTATGGGGTGATGAAAATGCTGGAAACCGCCCAGGTGCCGCTGAAAGGCGCGGAGGCGGTGATCGTCGGACGCAGCAACATCGTCGGCAAGCCGATGGCGATGCTGCTGCTCGCCGCCGGTTGCACCGTCACCATCTGCCATTCGCGGACGCGCGATCTGGCGTTTCACACCCGACGCGCCGATATCCTCGTCGCCGCCGTCGGCAAGGCCAGGATGATCACCGGCGACATGATCAAGCCGGGCGCGACGGTGATCGACGTCGGCATCAACCGCCTGCCGGCCGAGCAAGGCGGCAAGCTCTGCGGCGACGTGGATTTCGCATCGGCCAGCCAGGTCGCCGGCCTGATCACTCCGGTGCCCGGCGGCGTCGGACCGATGACCATCACCATGCTGCTGACCAACACCATCGAAGCGGCCGAACGCTGCGTTTGATTCCCGACCTCCTTACAACGCATCAGTCACAAGGAAGAAACATGGCTACTACTCCTCTCGTCGGCATCGTCATGGGTTCCGACAGCGACTGGCCGGTGCTGCGCGCGGCAGCCGAAACCCTCAAGGAATTCGGCATTCCCTACGAAGCGCGCGTGCTGTCGGCGCATCGCACGCCGGACGAAGCGCTCGACTACGCCGCCAGCGCCGCTGGGCGCGGCATCCAGGTGCTGATCGGCGCGGCCGGCGGGGCAGCGCATCTGGCCGGCGTGCTGGCCGCCAAGACCACGCTGCCGGTACTGGCCGTGCCGATGGACTCGGCGCTGCAGGGACTGGATTCGCTGCTTTCCATGGTGCAGATGCCCGGCGGCATCCCCGTCGCCACCTTCGCCATCGGCAAGGCCGGGGCGACGAATGCGGCGCTGTTCGCGGTTTCCATCCTGGCGCTGCAGGATGCCGGAACGGCGGCCAAACTGGTCGACTTCCGCAGCCGCCAGAAAGCCAAGGTACTGGCGAAGACGCTGGATCTGCCGTGAATTCACTGGGCCGCAATCTCGAAGCAGCGGTTGCGGCACTGCAGGCCGGCGAGCTGGTCGCCTTTCCCACCGAGACGGTTTACGGTCTTGGCGCGGATGCGTCGAATCCCGCGGCAGTGGCGAAGATCTTCGCCGCCAAGGGCCGCCCGGCCGACCATCCGCTGATCGTCCATCTGCCCGGCGCCGATGCGCTGGATCGCTGGGCGCGCGAGATTCCCGAAGCCGCCCGGCGGCTGGCCGCCGCTTTCTGGCCGGGGCCGCTCACCCTGATCCTGAAGCGTCAGCCCCAGGTGCTGGATGCCGTCACCGGCGGGCAGGATACGGTCGGCTTGCGCGTGCCGGATCATCGTCTGGCGCTGGCGCTGCTGCGCTCTTTCGATGAAGCCAGCGGCGGCCTGGGGGCCGGCCTGGCCGCCCCTTCGGCGAACCGTTTCGGCCGCATCAGCCCGACCACGGCGGCGCATGTACGCGAGGAACTGGGCGAGCAGGTCAAGGTGATCCTCGACGGCGGCCCCTGCATGGTCGGGATAGAGTCCACCATCGTCGATCTGTCCAATGAGGTACCACGCATCCTGCGCCCCGGCGCCATTACGCACCAAGCGCTGGAGCAGGTGCTGGGCCAGCGCCTGACGCGCGATGCCGTGACTGCGGCCACGCCGCGCGTCTCGGGGTCGCTGGCCGCGCATTACGCACCGCGCACGCCGCTGCGTCTGGTCGGCGCCGCCGACTTGCCCGCCGTGCTGGCGGCAGAACTGCAGGCCGGACGGCGCTGCGCCGTGCTGGCGCAACATGCGCCGCAACCGGCCACGCTGCCCGCAAACTGCCATTGGGTACGCACGGCAAGCCGTGCCGCCGACTATGCCCAGGCGCTGTACGCCACGCTGCGCCGCTGCGACGACGGCCAGCACGATCTCATTCTGGTGGAAACGCCGCCGGACGCCGAAGTCTGGCGGGCAGTGACCGATCGCCTGCAGCGCGCCGCCCACGGTTCGGGGGCGGAAAATGAAGGAATCGAAGGACTAGTAGAAGTGCCGGCGCCGGCTGGCCGAGAGGGATAGGGATTCAGAACCGCGCCGTAAGGCCGAGCGTCACCAGATCGATGTCGGTGCTGCCGGTCACCTCCCGCTTGCCGACCTTGCCGAAGCGCTCGGCTTCGGCGCGTATGCCGAGCGTATCGCTGATGCGGTAGCTGGCGCCGATGCCGATGTTGGACGACCATTTGGATTCGGCGCCATTCCTGGTGGAACCGAACGGATTGTGTTTGATGTTGAACGGCAGGCGCTCGGAAGTGTCGAGCGTCTGCATCCGGGCATGGATGATCCCCAGCTTGCCGAACACCGACCATTCTTCGTCGATCGGATAGATGCCGACGCCGGCGATATTCCAGCCCTTCACACGCGCCTGGCGATGCGCGGGATCGAACGTGGTGGTGATATCGCCGAGCACGTCAGGAAACGGAGAAGGCGTGAGGGTTTCATAAGAGGTCTTGTAAGTGAGCCGGCCAAGATCGACATAGCCCCCCTCGATTGCAAAATGCGGGGTGAATTCGTAGCCGAGCTGCAGCTTGTAGCCATGATCCGACGAGGATACCGTCGAGTCGATTTTGCTCACATTCTTCAACGAGCTTCTGACGATATTGTCGACGCTGTCTATCATCGGCTGATCCGCAACCCGGGTCGTGCCATAGGCCGCGACGAGATACATGCTGCCGGCCATTTCCAGCGCATGCGCCGCAGGAGATACCACACACAGGTAAGCACCGGCAACGCAGGTAAGACGAGCAAGGTGGCGTTTCATCGATGACTCCGCAGGCGCGTGGAAAAGCGCGATCTTACCAAAATCCGCGCGCCGGCTGTGCGTCCCCGTATGCCAAGCGCACGATTTTTTCTCTGTCTGGCAGGCGTAGCTCCCTGAAAAGACGAATTTTTCAGGGCAATCCACTTTGACCGCGAGGAAGTTCCATGTATAATGGCCGACCCTTAGCAGCATTCTTCAATTGGAGTCCATCATGTATGCGGTCATAAAAACCGGCGGCAAGCAATATCGCGTCGCAGCCGGCGAAAAACTCAAAATAGAACAGATACCGGCTGATGTGGGCGCAGAAATCACACTGGATCAGGTGCTCATGGTCGGTGAAGGCGAAAGCGTCAAGATTGGCGCCCCCGTCGTCGCTGGCGCCAAAGTGACCGCCACGGTGATTGCGCACGGCCGCGGTCCGAAAGTCAAGATCTTCAAGATGCGCCGGCGCAAGCATTATCAAAAGCACCAGGGCCATCGTCAAAACTATACCGAGATCCAGATCAGCGGCATCGCTGGTTAACTGGTCAACGGCCCAACTTCAAGGAGCCTGAATCATGGCACACAAAAAAGCAGGCGGCAGTTCCCGCAACGGCCGCGACTCACAGGCCAAGCGCCTCGGCGTCAAGCGCTACGGCGGCGAAGTGGTTCCGGCTGGCAGCATCATCGTGCGCCAGCGCGGCACGCAGTTCCATGCCGGCGACAATGTCGGCATCGGCAAGGATCACACGCTCTTCGCCAAGGTCACCGGCGCCATCCAGTTCGCGGTCAAGGGCCCGATGAAGCGCAGGACGGTGAGCATCGTTCCCGCAGCGTAACTTGTAATTTCTGGCCTTGCCGACAGCAAAAGCCCTATCGCGACGATAGGGCTTTTGTGTTTATGCGCAGGATTACGCGCGGAAAAAAGAAACAGAGAGTAGCTGAGGATTCGCCGTGAAGTTTTTTGATGAAGCCAGAATCGAGGTGATTGCCGGCAACGGCGGCAATGGCTCGGCCTCCTTTCGCCGCGAGAAGTACATTCCGCGAGGCGGCCCCGACGGCGGCGACGGCGGCCGTGGCGGCAGCATCTGGGCGCTTGCCGACGGCAACCTGAATACGCTGATCGATTTCCGCTATACGCGGATATTCCGCGCACAGCACGGCGAGAACGGCCGTGGCGCGGACTGTTACGGCAAGGGCGGAGAGGACATGCTGCTCCGCGTGCCGGTCGGCACCGTCATCAGCGATCTGCATACCGGCGAGCTCATCGTCGATCTCGACCACGACGGCAAGCGCGCCTTGATCGCCAAGGGCGGGCAGGGCGGGCTCGGCAACCTGCATTTCAAGTCCAGCGTGAATCGCGCCCCGCGCCAGTGCACGCCGGGAGAAGCCGGCGAGCGCCGGGAGCTCCACCTCGAACTCAAGGTCATGGCGGACGTCGGTTTGCTCGGTCTGCCGAATGCCGGCAAATCCACGCTGATCCGCGCCGTTTCCGCCGCCAGGCCCAAGGTGGCCGATTATCCGTTCACCACCTTGCAGCCCAACCTGGGCGTGGTGCGCGTGGATCACGAACGCAGCTTCGTCATCGCCGATATTCCCGGACTCATCGAAGGCGCGGCCGAAGGCGCCGGGCTGGGCCATCGCTTTCTGCGCCACCTGCAGCGCACGCGCTTGCTGCTGCACTTGGTCGATGCCAGCCCCTTCGATCCGGATGCCGATCCCGTGCGCGATGCGCACGCCATCATCGATGAACTGCGCAAATACGATCAGTCACTCTACGAGAAACCGCGCTGGCTGGTCATCAACAAGATCGACCTGCTGCCCGAAGAGATGCGCGCGGCACGCATTGCCGAACTGATTGCCGGCTATGGCCCGGTCGAGCGCCATTTTGCGGTTTCGGCGATCAATGGCGCCGGTTGCCGGGAACTCACCTACGCCATCATGGACCATCTCGATCGGCACAAACATACCCTGCCCCCGGCAGAGGCAACGGAAACGGAAAGCACGGACAGCGATGCGGAACCGCTTGATTGAATCACGCCGTCTGGTCGTCAAGGTCGGTAGCGCGCTGGTCACC
This sequence comes from Sterolibacterium denitrificans, assembly GCF_900174485.1. Taxonomy (NCBI): domain Bacteria; kingdom Pseudomonadati; phylum Pseudomonadota; class Betaproteobacteria; order Nitrosomonadales; family Sterolibacteriaceae; genus Sterolibacterium; species Sterolibacterium denitrificans. The sequence continues at coordinate 3,003,821 of NZ_LT837803.1, forward strand.
AACAACGGCGCCGGCCTGGCCCTGGACGCCCTGGCGGAATGGGCGAAACAGATTGCCGCCCTGCTGGCCGGCGGCAGGCAGGTCGTGCTGGTTTCATCCGGCGCCATCGCCGCCGGCATGCAGCGGCTGGGCTGGCAGCAGCGGCCGCATGCCGTGCATGAACTGCAGGCCGCGGCCGCAGTCGGACAAATGAGCCTGGCGCAAACCTATGAAACCAGCTTTGCCCAATACGGCCTGAAGACGGCGCAGATCCTGCTGACGCACGCCGACCTGGCCGATCGCACGCGCTATCTCAACGCGCGCTCGACGCTGCTCACGCTGCTCGAACTCGGCGTGGTGCCCATCATCAATGAAAACGATACCGTCGTCACCGACGAGATCAAATTCGGCGACAACGACACGCTGGCGGCCCTGGTCGCCAATCTGATCGAGGCGGATGCGCTGGTCATCCTCACGGATCAGCAGGGGCTCTACAGCGCCGACCCGCGCCACGATCCTGCCGCCACCCTGATCAGCGAAGGGCTGGCCGACGATCCGCGTTATGAATCCATGGCGGGCGGCGCCGGCACGGGCATCAGCAAGGGCGGCATGATCACCAAGGTACGCGCCGCGCGACGCGCCGCGCGCAGCGGCACCGATACCGTGATTGCCAGCGGCCATGTGCCGGACGTGCTGCTGCGCATCAGCCAGGGTGAGCCACTGGGCAGTCTGCTGATTGCCACGGCCTCACCGCTGGCCGCGCGCAAGCAATGGCTGGCCGATCACCTGCAACTCGCCGGCAGCGTGTATCTGGATGACGGCGCCGGCCACGCCCTGGAGAGCGGCAAGAGCCTGCTGCCGGTCGGCGTGACGCGGGTCGAAGGCGAGTTCGTGCGCGGCGCGGTCGTCGCCTGCCGGACGGCAGACGGGCGGGAAGTCGCCCGTGGCCTGATCAACTATTCCAGCGCCGAAACGCGGCGCATCGCCGGACACGCGACGCATGAAATCGCCGCCCTGCTCGGCTACCTGGACGAAACCGAGCTGATCCATCGCGACAACATGGTGCTGCTGCAGCGCCAGTAAACGCAGGCCCCGGCAGGAAGCCCGGGGCACCCGGAATTTCCGTCCCGAGCCTCAGCCCGTGTATTTCGGCACTTCGCTGAAGAAGGCGAATTCCATCATGCCGTAGCCGACTTCGCCGTTGAGCGTGAAGCGCGCCGGCGTTTCGATCAGGCCCAGCATCATGTCGTCCTTGTAGTTGTAGTGCGCCTTCTGCACCACCAGCTCGGGCCCCTGGTACATGCCGTGGCGCCAGTCCTGTTCGAGTCCGTAGCCGGTACCCATGGTCAGGTAGGTCTGCAGCAGCGGCGTGCCGCGCAGTTCGAGCGGGCCGCCCGGCGCGTCGGGGAAGCGCACCACGCCTTCCTTCATGTCGGCCATGTACTGCATCGCCGAGTTGAACACGTGGTCGTGCTCGGGACGGCCCAGCCATTCGGGCTCGCGCTGCGGATCCTTCCAGATGCGCAGGCCTTCCTCGATGGTGCGCTTGCCGTCGCCGGTCTCGTTGACCAGGTACATCAGGGCGTAATCCTTGAACAGGATCGGGAAATAATTCCACATGCCTTCCATCGACGGCGTGCCGAGGTGGATGCCCTTCGGCTCCTCCTCGCCGACCGGACGCACGCCCCAGGAGCGGTCGCGGCTGCCCAGCCACTCGTCGGGCGTGATGTCGTAGGTTTTGCCGTTGTATTTCAGCGTGCCGCTCCAGGTGCCGAGCTGGGCGAAGCGCATGGTGTCGAACAACACGCGGCCGTGCTTGCGGATGTAGTGGCGCGGCTCCTGGAACGCAGAATGCTCGCCATTCCAGACCACGTCCAGCTCGATGCCGGCCTCGTTCGGCCCGACCGTCAGACGCAGTTTTTTCAGGCCTTCGATGACTTCGATCTTCAGGGGCCCCACGGAAATGTCGGCGCGATCGGTGAGCGGGCGGGAGGCGCGGACGACGTCCTGCACGTCGCCCTCGCGCACCAGCAGGAAGGCATCCTGCACCCCGAGATTGGGATACTGACCCAGACCGAAGACGACGAAGATGTCGCCGGCCTTGTTGAACAGGTTGAAGTAGTAGCGGTCGTAGAAATTGCGGTCGCTGGTGCCGGTATGGCGGACGACGTCCGCGATCTGGTGAACCGGATAATCATCCAGTCGGGAAAGCTGGGATTGCATGCGAACCTCCTTGTTCCTGGAGCGTTGAAGAAAACACGTGGAAGCCTGTAGCCGGCAAACCGCCGCATTCTATCAGGCACCGCCCGCGAAGCCGCCTATAATCGGCCCTTTCCCTTTCATCCACGGAGCGGCAGATGGGATACCGTCTTTCCAAGATCTACACGCGCACCGGCGATGCCGGCACCACCGGCCTGGGCGATGGCAGCCGCACCGGCAAGGACAGCCTGCGCATCAGCGCCATCGGCGATATCGATGAAACCAACACCGTCGTCGGCATACTGCTCTGCGAAGAGATCCCCACCGATCTCGTCGAACTGCTGACCGGCATCCAGCACGACCTGTTCGACCTGGGTGGCGAATTGTCGATTCCGGGGGCAACCCTGCTGGGCGCCAATCAACCCGCGCGCCTCGAAACCGCCATCGATCACTACAATGCCACGCTGGCGCCGCTCAAGGACTTCATCCTGCCGGGCGGCACCCGCGCCGCCGCGCTGGCGCACCAGGCGCGGGCGGTCTGCCGCCGGGCCGAGCGCGCAGTCGTGGCGCTGGGCCATGCCGAAACCATCTCCGACACGGGGCGCCAGTACCTGAACCGGCTCTCCGATCTGCTCTTCGTCCTTGCGCGCCATTTCAACCAGGCGGCCGGCCGCGGCGACGTGCTCTGGCAAAAGGGCAAGAATGCCTGACGCCGGGATGTCGGGATGTTGAGATAGCGGCGTAAAAATGCTCGCTGCGGGTGATCAACCGCCGGCAGCACTCAGGCAAAGCATTTGTCGTCCAGCAGCAGCGCCTCGAACGCTTCCGGCGGCAAGGGGCGCGAGAACAGATAGCCCTGGCCATAATCGCAACCGACCGACGCCAGCAGATCGCGCTGGGCGGCAGTCTCGACGCCTTCCGCAATCACCTTCAGCCCGAGTTTGTGCGCCATCACGATGATGGCTTCGGACAGCGCCATGTCGCCGGGATTGTCGGTCAGATTACCGATGAAGGATTTGTCGATCTTCAGGTAGTCGATGTCGAATCTGTTCAGATAGGCCAGTGACGAATAGCCGGTGCCAAAGTCATCCAGCGCGACCTGGATGCCGACATCGCGGCAACCCAGCAGGGCGCCGACGATCGCCGGATCGGCATCGAGCAGCAGGCCTTCGGTGATCTCGATGGCAATCGTGTTGCCGGGCAGCCCCAGTTCTTCCAGATGCGCCAGCCAGCCGATATGTCCGTTGGCCTCCTTTTGGAACTGCACCGGCGATTTGTTCACGCTGATCTGGAACTCGCTGTGCCGGCCGGTTCTCCAGCGTTGCGCCCAATGCACCGCCTCCCTGAAGACCCACTCGCCGATCTCGTGGATCATGCCGGTTTCTTCGATGAGCGGAATGAACTCGTCGGGCATGACCATGCCGCGCTGGGGATGCTGCCAGCGCAGCAGGGCCTCGGCCTTGACGATGCGGCCCGTCGCCAGCTCGATCACCGGCTGGAAATACACCCGGAACTGCTCGCCGGCGATTGCGCCGCGCAGGTCGGTGATCAGGCGCAGCCTGTTCTGTGCCGATGCCTGCAATTCAGGTGTGAAGTAGCTGTAGCGATTGCGCCCGAGGGTCTTCGACAGATACATTGCCTGGTCGGCATTGCGGAACATTTCATCGATCCTGTCTGCATCTTCCGGATAGAGGGTGATGCCGATGCTGGCGGAAACATAGACCTCGTCTTCGCCCAGCAAGAAGGGATTCGCCAGGCTGTCGAGAATGTCGCGGGCAATGCGCTCGACGATGACATTGTCGCCATGCGCCAGATCGGCAAGCAGCACGGTGAACTCATCTCCACCGAGGCGCGCAACGGCATCGGTTTCGCGCACGCAGCCGACGATGCGCTGCGCGGCTTCCAGTAACAGATGGTCGCCGGTGTCGTGGCCGAGCGTGTCATTGACTTCCTTGAAGCGATCGAGATCGATGAACAGCAAGGCAAGCTGCGTTCCGGCACGCCGCGCTTTCTTGATTTCCTGACCAACACGCTCATGGAACATGCTGCGGTTGGGCAGCTGGGTGAGCGCATCGAAATTCGCCTGACGCCAGATCAGCTCCTCGGTCTGCTTGCGATTGGTGATGTCCGAGAACAGCGCCACATAACGGTACGGCTGGCCATTTTCGTCGAAGATGGTATTGATGCTGATCAGCGCAGGGTAAATATCGCCGTTCTTGCGATGATTCCACAGTTCGCCATGCCAGTGACCCGTCGTGTCGATGGCACTCTTGATTGTCTTGAACATGTCCGCATCGATGTTGAATATCCTTACCCGGTGGCCGATGACCTCCTCGGCCTCCCAGCCGGTAATTTGCGTGAATGCCGGATTGACCGTGATGACCCGGCCATCGGCGCCGGTCACCGACATGGCTTCGCTGCTGCTTTCATACACCATCGCAGCCAGGCGCAACTCCTCTTCGATGCGCTTGCGCTCCGTCACGTCACTGCCGACGCCGCGATAGCCCATGAAACGTCCTGTGGCATCGAAATGCGGCTCGCCACTGATGCTGATGATGTGCGACTGGCCATCGCCGGCGGGAATGGAAAACTCGAAATTGCGGAACGACTTGCGTTTCTCGATCCGCTCGCGATGACGTGCCAGCGCTTCAGGATCGTCGTGGTTGGAGAGAATTTCCCAGCGCGTCTTGCCGATGGTCTGCTCCGAAATGGCCTTGACCTGTCCATAGGCCGCACCGCCGGAAATCTCCGTGAACCGGTAGTTTTCGTCCTGCTCCCAGTACCAGTCCGCGCTCATCTGCGTCAGGCTGCGGAAGCGCTCTTCGCTGTTGTGCAGCGCTTCCTGCATGTTCTTGATTTCGGTGATGTCGGTCGTGATGCCATGCCAGACGATACTGCCATCCGGCAGTTTCTCCGGTTTCGCCTCGGTCAGCACCCAGCATGTGCCGCGCCCCGGCCGTTCCAGCCGATATTCAAGATGCCACGGCTCGATGTTCCGTGCCGATGCATGGAATGCGCCCATGACCGCCTCGGCATCGTCGGGATGCAAAAAAGCCGATACCCGATGGGCATCTTCCCGAATCTCGGCAGCCGACAGGCCGTACAGGTCCTGGACGCTATCGCTGACGAAGGGATAACTGATCCGGCCATCCGGATCGAGCCGGAACTGAAAAATCACGCCCGGAACGTGGGCGGAAATCTTGGTCAGCAGATCATGACCTTCCTGCAACCGGGCCGCCAGTTGCTTGCGTTCCGTAATATCGGTGACGATGCCGAGCACATCGAAGTCGGGACTATTCGGCGTAAGCGTCACAGCCAGCTCGATTTCGCGCCGCTCGCCCGACTTGGTGACGATGCTGGTTTCGTAGCGTGAGCTCTCCATGTTGCCGGCCAGCCGCTTGTCGTGTTTGCGTTGAATGCGCTCCCGCTCGTCCGGATGGACGCCGACGTCAATCACGTTTGGCACCGCGTACAGCTCATCGATGCTGTAGCCGGTAATCGTCGCAATTGCCGGATTGACGAACACCATGCGCCCGTCACGCAGGGCAAACAGCCCCACGCCGGCATCGACATGGGCTTCGAGCAGGGCGTCGCGCGTGGCCTCGGCGCGCTTGCGATCGGTGATGTCGATATTCACGCCAATCAGCCGCAAGGGCTTCCCGGCCGCATCGCGATGGGTGATGATGGCATGGCCGAGCACCCATTTCACGCGCCCATCCTTGGTCAGCATGCGAAATTCGTGCTTTGGATTGGCCAACTTGCCGGCGAGCATGTCCTGCAATTGCTCGGTCAGTCGCGGCATGTCGTCGGGATGGATGCGCTGCATCCATCCATCGGGCCGATGACCGACCTCACCCTCGGCAAATTCGACAATGTCGTACCAGCCCTTCGAATATTGGACGAAGTCGGCAGGAATATCCCAATCGGTGATGCCGGCCTTGATTCCCTCCAGTGCGAGACTCCAGCGCTCCTCGCTCTGCTTGAGGGAGGCATGCATGTCATCCATCAGGTATTGCGCAAGCTCGCGGATATGGATCAACGCCAGGGTCAGACCGAACACCAGCACGCTGATGAGCAGGCCGGAAACCAGCATCAGCTCTTTGACTTTTGAAGGCCCGCCCAGTATTTCGGCAACGCCGAAATACCAATAGCTCAATGTGATCGCCACCAGCACCGCCAGCATGGCCCAGCCGATGCGTCCCGCCCAGCGGATCGCATCGGCCCTGGATACCGGGTGTGAAAGCGTGGACTGTTTCATTCGTGCCGTTTCAGAGAATCAAATAGCAACTTTTCAGTCTGGAGCAGTACAAAGCGCGTACCCGCCGCATGATGAGAGCAGCATATTCTATACCTGAGAATACGGGAAAGCCGGTGACCGACGAACTGACGCTAAGCCCTGTGTCGCTCCAACCAGGTGTCAACCGGCTCGGGCCGGCCGAAGAGATAACCCTGGTGGATGACTTTGGCGCGGGCGTTGAGAAAATCCGCCTGTTCCTGGGTTTCGACGCCTTCTGCGACCACCTGCAAATTCATGTGCTGCGCAACCGAGAGAATGGTTTCCACCAGCGCCGCATCATTCGAGTCCGAGGTTGAATCCTGAATGAAGCCCTTGTCGATTTTCAGCTCATGTATCGGCAGGCGCTTCAGATAGGCAAGACTGGAATAACCGGTACCGAAGTCGTCCATCGAAAACTGGACGCCCATCTCCTTCAGTTTGTTCATCTTGGCAATCACATCGTTGACGTCGCCGATCACCATGCCTTCGGTCACCTCAAGCACCAGGTAGGACGCATCGGCACCGCTGGCGGCAAGCAGGCGCTTGACCTCATCGACGAAATCCTCTCTGCGGAAATGGCGCGGACTAATATTCACCGAAATGCGCAATGGATGGCCTTCCCGCTTGAGCTGTGCCAGCAAGCGGCAGACTTCGGCCAGCATCCAGCGATCGAGCGAAACGATGAGTTCCGAGGACTCTGCCAGAGGGATGAACATGATCGGCGGCACCAGGCCGCGCTCCGGATGCTGCCAGCGTACCAGAGCCTCGCAACCCACCTGCAGGCCCGCAGCGTCGACCTGGGGTTGCAGATAGAGACGCAACTGGTTCTCTCCAATGGCCAGACGCAGCTCGCGTTCGAGACGGAAGCGCTCGCGCACTGCATCGCCCATGGCCGCCTCGAAGAAGACGACGCGCGCGCCGCCTTCGGCCTTCGCTTCGTGCATCGCCATGTCGGCACGGCGCAGGGCGTCGGAAGAAGCCTCTTCAGGGCCATCCGGAAGCACGGCAATACCGATGCTGGCATCGAGATGAAATGTCTCGTTATCGATCTCGATGCTCTCGAACAGGATCGTCCGCAATTTCTCGGCAACGGCCAGCGCCTCGCGTCCGGCATCTTCCGGCGTTGGCGAAAGACGCGGCAAGGTGATGGCAAACTCATCGGCATTGAGGCGTGCCAGCATGTCGTCGGGGCGCAATGCCCGGCCCAATCGATCGGCGATTGCCTTGAGCAGGGCATCCCCCATCGCCAGCCCGCGCGCTTCGTTGATATCCTTGAAGCGATCGATGTCGATCAGCAGAATTGCGGCATACCCGTTGTCGCGCTGGGCGCTGGCCAGAATCTGATCGATCTGGCGCAGGAACAGGGCGCGGTTCGCCAGGTCGGTCAAGGGATCGCGCCAGGAAAGATTCTCGGCTTCCTGCTGCGCACTCCGGATTTCCGTCAGATCGGCGAACACCGTTACGTAATGCGTAATATTGCCCGCGTTGTCGTGAACGACGCTGATGTTCTGCCACTCGGGGTACTGCTCGCCATTCTTGCGGCGGCTCCAGATTTCGCCAACCCAGTTGCCGCTGGTCTGCAAAATCTCCCGCACATTGCGGTAAAACTCATGATCATGCCGGCCGGAGCTGAGAATCTGTTGCGCCTTGCCGAGAACCTCGGTCTCGGCATAGCCGGTGATGCGGCAGAAGGCGGGATTGACCATGACGATCGTTCCCCGCACATCGGTCACCATGATGGCTTCGCCCGTGGTTTCGAAAACGCTGGCGCTGAGTCGCTGGGACTCTTCCGAGCGCTTGCGATCGGCAATGTCCATGAAGAAGCCGTGCCACTGGATGCTGCCATCGTCCAGCCTCTCCGGGCGCGAAGCACCCGCGTGCCAGACGGTATCGCCATTCGGAAAAACGATCCGGAACTCGTGACGCCAGGGCTGCAAGGTGCGGGCCGATTCAAGGATGGAGGCATCGAATGCCGCGCGATCCTCAGGAATAACCATGTCCAGCAGGGGCGTGGCATCCTGCGCCAGTTGTTCGGGCGTGCAGCCATACTTGTCGAAAATGCCGTCACTGACGAAGGGCATGCGGAAGCGGCCGTCAGGCGCCATCACGAACTGATAGACGATGCCCGGCAGATGCGCGGTCAATCGCGTCAGCCGCGCGTAACTCTGCTGCAGTTCGCTCGACAGTTCGCTACGCGCCGTCAGTTCGTGCTCCAGCGCTTCGGCCATGCTGTTGAAGTGATTGCCGAGTTCGGCCACTTCGCCGCTGTCGGAGATCGGCACGCGCGCGCCCAGATCACCGCTGCCGATACGCCGGCTGGCATCGGTAATGCTGCGCAATGGCGCAACCACGCTGCGATAGATCCAGATCGCCAAGCCGATGGCAAACAGCAACACCAGGCCCAGATCCGGCAAGCGCTGGATGAAATTGCTCTTGCGCTTGCGCTCGAGTGCGCCGGACAAATCATGAGCGAGGAATACCGCGCCGCGACGAACATCCTCCGTCTGAGCAGCAGCGGACGATACGCCATACGGGGCAAGCACGGTGATGCGCATCTTCTCCGTATCGACACGAATATCGGCGACACTGCTCTGGATGATGCGCGCAAAGTGGGCGGGGCTCCACCCCTCGATCAGCGCGGGCGCCTTGAGACCTTTCCATTCATGCTGCCGGGCAACCAGCACGCGGCCAGTGGCATCGACGATCAACGCTTGAGTTACCGAATCATCGGCGCGCAGTTGCAAGATCTCCTGTTCCAGCGCGCCGACATCGCCACTCGTCAGATAACTTGCCTGCCGCGCCAGGCGCCCTGCCTCATCCAGCGCAAGCACGCTCGTTTCGGAAATCAGCCGTTTGCGCTCCAGCCAGTCGCTATAGAAGAGCGAAAAACAGGCAACGACGAAAAAGAGGATGAATACCAGCAGTGGCAGTATCAGAATCGAGTTGCGCGTTCGCTTCATGAACTTCCTTCTGAAGCCAGAAAATCTGGATGGAGTGAGTCTCTGGGCGAATTTCTCTGCTGCAATGGTCGGATTCTATACACAGTCGGCGCGAAATAAAGGGCATCCGCAGGATTTCGCATGCTGCAGGGCAAAAAATTCACACCGGCCTGCACAATCCATCCGTTGGAAAAAAACCGCGACGCACGCCACCGCCAGCAGCCTCGCGCAGCCCTGCTGCGCGCTGCATGTTTATAGCCAGCGCTGCAAAACCGCCATGACCAGCAGCACCCAGCCAACGCCTGTCGCCAGCAAATGCGGATCGGTCAGGAGCAGGCGCGCCGGATCGCCCCCGCCGCCTCGTCCATGCAGCAGGAAAAGGTAGCGGAACATGCCGTAGATGACCAAGGGCACGGTATAGATCAACTTGGTCGTCTCGTGCAGGGTAACGGTCTCGTGGCTTACCGTATAAAGACTGTAGGAAATGATGGTGGCCGCACCGGCAATCATCATGAACTGATCCAGCATGGCGGGCGTGTAATTCTCAAGTACCCGCCGATGCGCGGCGGCATCGCCGGCATCCAGCGCCATGAACTCTGCCTGGCGCTTGGCAAAACCGAGAAACAGGGTCAGCATCAGGCTGCACAGCAGCAGCCAGTAAGAGGGCTCGATGCCGATACCCGTGGTGCCGGCAAGGATGCGCAACATGAAGCCGGCGGCGATGAGGAAAACATCGAGCACGACGACGTGTTTGAGGCCCAGCGTATAGGCTACATTCAGCACGACATAACCGACGAACACCCAGGCTGCCCGAGTTTCGCTGAGAAACACCAGAGCGAAGCCGGCCGCAAAGCACACCGCCATCAGCATCCCTGCCGTCGAAACCGACAGCGCGCCGCTGGCCAGCGGACGCCGGCACTTGACCGGATGCAGGCGATCCTGCTCACGGTCGATCAGGTCGTTCATCACATACACGCCTGAAGCCAGCAAGGAGAATGCACCAAAGGCATAGGCCGCCTGGATGAGCAGGGACGCATCATTCCAGGCGTGGCCAAACAGTACGCCGATCAGGACAAAACCGTTTTTCAGCCACTGATGCGGCCGCAGCAAACGGACGATCTGCTTTACCTGTTTTGCTTGTGACATGCCGTCCCGGGGAAGTAACGATCACAGAAATAACAAGCCGTCTGCGGTAGCCAGTTTGGCACAGCGTAATACCTTTGGCGAATCTGCGTGAGCACTTCGTCGCGATACGTCGCATATTTGAAGCCGCGGCCGAGCACAAGATAAAAAGTGGCGCCACGCACTTCGATCGTCTGCATCCTGATTTCTTCAAAATAAGGCAGATATTCCTCGGGCTGCGGCGCCGTTTTTCTCACGATCAGGATGTTGCGCCCATCCAGGCTGCGCACGTCGGTCAGAATGTCGTCATGACGCGCATGGCTGGAAGCCAGACCGAACACCATGAAGTAACGCCTGGCGTTATAACCCAGGGTGACGGCATTGGAATAGCCATCGCTGGCAAAGACGTAATCCTTTTCGTAGGGCTTGAGCTGGTCGAGCAGTTGCTGCGACTCGACAGTCAGCACCAGCCCGCTGTACAGCCGCGTGCGCTGCCAGGTTTCCAGCGGAATCTGGGCGACGACCACAAAAACCAAGGCGTGAAGCAGGGCAAAGCCGGCAAAGAACTTGACCAGTCGGTTCAGGACGGACGCGCTCAAAATCCCTGGCAACAGCATCAGCACGAAGGGGACGAAGGACAGCACCCAATGCAGGCCGATGCGCTTGACCAGCGACAGGCCGGCAAACAGCAGCAACGGAGCCAGGGCAATCAGCAGCAGCGCCTGGCCGTCACTGCGCTGCCAGGTCTGGCGCAAGCCGACGCGCTGGCGCAGCAAATGCAGCAGGACCGGTGGTGTCAGCACATACAGCAACATCGCCACATAGGTCAGCGGATAGGACCAGGACAATCCCGCCGCATTCTCATGCCGATTGACGAAGTTGAACATGTAGTTTGGCCAGCAATGGCCGGCATTCCACCAAACCATCAGCAGCAAGGCCGGCACGACCATCGCGTAGCACAACAGCAGGCCGCGCCACTTGCGCGAATTCGGGCGGATCAGCGCGTGCAGCAAATAGGCGAAACCCAGCAGCGCCACGAAATACTTGGAGAGTACGGCACCTGCCAGCAGCACGCCGGCAAGCAGGTAATAGCGCCAGTCGTCATCACGCGCAGCGCGAAGGAAAGCGAGTGCCGAAAAGAAGGAAAAGAACACCAGCGCGGTATCGGTGGTGACGATGACGTTCCAGAAGTGCAGCGGCGCAAGCAGTATCAGGGTTGCCGTTCCCCAGGCCACGTTTTCTCCCTGTGCCCGGAAATGGCGCGCCACGGCAAATGCCATGGCGACCGGCAGCAAGGTCGCGGGCAGGCGCAGCCACCATGCCGCATCGGAAACCTGCAGCAGCGCTGCCAGCCACCAGCCGATCATCGGCGGATGATCGTAAAACCCCCAATCGGGAATCTTGCCCCACCAGATGAAGTAGGCCTCATCACCCGTGATCGGCAACGCCACCGCCAGCCAGAAGCGGAAAAGCAAGGTGAGGCCGAGTATCAGCAGGAAGCGTTTATATGTCATTACCATCTGCCAAGGCGCTTCCGCGAATTGAATAACAATGCCGACTCAGCGTTCGGCCAGTACCAGGCGGCGCCGACGCACGGCCTCAGCCAGCAGATCCAGCATGGCCACGCTGTCTTCCCAGCCTATGCAGGCATCCGTCACGGAGACCCCATATTCCAGCGGCTGCCCGGGCACGATGTCCTGACGTCCGGCCTTGAGATGCGACTCGATCATGGCGCCACAGATACGCTCATCGCCCGCTGCGATCTGCTCGCCGACATCGCGTGCGACGGCGCATTGCAACTGATGCTGCTTGCGGCTGTTGGCATGCGAAAAATCGATCATGACCCGCGCCGCCAAGCCTGCCGCACCGAGCGCCTTGCAGGCGGCATCGATACTGGCTGCGTCGTAGTTGCAATCCTTGCCACCGCGCAGTATGAGATGGCAATCTTCGTTGCCGAGCGTTGCCACGATCGCCGAGTGGCCGGCCTTGGTAACTGAAAGAAAGTGGTGCGGACTGGCCGCCGCGCGGATGGCGTCGATGGCGACACGCACATTGCCATCCGTGCCGTTCTTGAAGCCGACCGGACATGACAGACCGGAGGCCAACTCGCGATGGATTTGCGATTCCGTGGTTCGCGCGCCAATGGCGCCCCAACTGACCAGATCCGCCGTGTATTGAGGACTGATCGTATCGAGAAACTCGGTGCCGCAGGCCAGACCCAGTTCGTTTATCTGCAGCAGAATGCGGCGCGCCAAGCGCAGGCCTTCGTTGATGCTGAAACTGCCATCCAGCCCCGGGTCGTTGATCAAACCTTTCCAACCCACCGTCGTGCGCGGCTTCTCGAAATACACCCGCATGACGATGAGCAGATCGCCCTGCAGACGATCACACTCCGCCTTCAGGCGCCGCGCATAGTCGAGCGCGCTGTCGGGGTCATGAATCGAGCAGGGGCCGACGACCACCAGCAAGCGATCATCTGCACCATGCAAAATCCGGTGAATGGCACGCCGCGCCGCCTCGGTGGTCTGCGCTGTGGCCTCGCTGCCGGGGTACTCCTGCAATATCTGCGCAGGCGTGAAGAGTTCCTTGATCTCCTGGATGCGGACATCATCGACAATCGGTTTCATGTTTGTCCGGCCACTTGCCGGTGACTCCTGCCGCGAAAAGAACGGGCAATTTTAACAGAAGGCCACCGGCCTTCTGTCCATACTGCTGATGCCCCTGCCGCGCTCAGCACTTTTTACCTGGACTGTCATGAATTTTGTGGAGTGACATGGTGGAGGTGGAGTCAAGCTGCAGGTTTTTATCTGCGAGGGTTGCATTTGCGGGTGTTTTGTTGTTTTATTGTTTTGTAAAGCA